>JANOEA010000140.1:0-5905 GCA_031412975.1 Pseudomonadota bacterium
CTTTGTTCAAACGTATGCTTTTTACCAAGCCAAAGGTTGCAAAGAGTGCCCGCTAAAACCGGCGGGATGCCGATGTACTTCGCCACCGCGGTGAGGATCTCGTCGGACAGCCAGCCGTGATTCTGTTCCTGCGCGGCCATCAGGGCCTGGATCAGCGCCGAGCGGCGCCGATCGGCCGGAAACCTGGCCAGCCAGTCGTCGATGCGCGCACGCGTGTGCTCGCTGAGCGCGACCAGCGGATCGACGTCCTTGACCGCGGCGATGCCGGATGCCCGTTTCACCGGTCGATTTCCCCGAACACCACGTCGAGGGTGCCGATCACCGCGATGACGTCGGCCAGCATGTGTCCGCGAACCATTTCGTCGATCGCGGACAGATGCGCGAAGCCGGGCGCGCGCAGCTTCACGCGAAACGGCTTGTTGGCGCCATCGGAGACGATGTATGCGGCGAATTCCCCCTTCGGCGCTTCGACCGCCGCATAGGTCTCGCCCTCGGGCACGGTGTAGCCCTCGGTGAACAGCTTGAAGTGATGGATCATGGCTTCCATGTCGTCCTTCATCTCCTCGCGGCTCGGCGGCGCGACCTTGAAGTTGCGCACCATCACCGGCCCCGGATTGTCGCGCAGCCAGCGTACGCACTGCTGCACGATGCGGTTGGACTGGCGCATCTCCTCGACGCGCACCAGGTAGCGGTCGTAACAGTCGCCGTTGGTGCCGACCGGGATGTCGAAATCGACCTCGGCGTACTTCGCATACGGCTGCTTCTTGCGCAGGTCCCAGGCCACGCCCGAGCCGCGCAGCATCGGCCCGCTCATGCCCCACGCATGCGCGCGCTCCGGGGTGATCACGCCGATGCCGACCGTGCGCTGCTTCCAGATCCGGTTGTCGGTGAGCAGGGTTTCGTATTCGTCCACGCGCTGCGGGAACGCGGCGGTGAAGGCCTCGAGGAAATCCAGCATCGAGCCTTCGCGCCAGGCATTGACCCGGGTCAGTTCGGCACCCTTGCGCCACGGATGCTCCTTGTACTTGGGCATCCGCTCGGGCAGGTCGCGGTAGACACCGCCGGGCCGGTAGTAGGTGGCATGCAGGCGCGCTCCCGACACCGCCTCGTAGCAGTCCATCAACTCCTCGCGCTCGCGGAACGCGTACAGGAACATGGTCATCGCGCCGAGGTCCAGCGCGTTGCCGGCGAGCCAAAGCAGGTGGTTGAGGATCCGCGTGATCTCGTCGAACATGGTGCGGATGTACAGCGCGCGCACCGGCGGCTCGACGCCGAGCAACTGCTCGATCGCGCGCACGTAGGCGTGTTCGTTGCACATCATCGACACGTAGTCGAGGCGGTCCATGTAACCGATCGACTGGTTGTAGGGCTTCGACTCGGCGAGCTTTTCGGTGCCGCGGTGGAGCAGGCCGATATGCGGGTCGGCGCGAATGATGGTCTCGCCGTCGAGCTCGAGCACCAGCCGCAGCACGCCATGCGCGGCTGGATGCTGGGGGCCGAAGTTCATCATGTAGTTGCGGATCTCCTGCATCGGTTCAGCCCTGCCCATGGCCTTGCGGCTGGCCCTGCGCTTCGGCCCGCGCCTGCTCGTAGCGCGAGTCGTCGCGCACCACCCGCGGCACCAGCACGCGCGGCTCGATCGAGACCGGCTGGTAGATCACGCGGCCCTTTTCGGCGTCGTAACGCACCTCGACATTGCCGATCAGCGGAAAATCCTTGCGGAACGGATGGCCGACGAAACCGTAGTCGGTGAGCAGTCGGCGCAGGTCCGGATGGCCCTCGAACACCACGCCGAACAAATCGAAGGCCTCGCGTTCGAACCAGGTCGCGCCGATCCAGGTTTCGACCAGTGACGGCACGGTCGGCACGCTGTCGTCGCCGGCGAAGTAGCGCAGGCGCAGCCGCTGGTTGTGGGTCACCGACAGCAGGTGCACCACGATCGCGAAGCGCCGCGCGCCGCGCGCGATCGTCTTGCCGCCCCACGCGAAGCGCCCGGGGCCCTGGCCTTCGACGCCGCGGCTGAAGCCCTCGTTGGATACGTTGTCGGTATCCCACTCGACTTCGCCGTAGCCGAGGTGATCGACGCCGCACAGATCGACCAGCTGCTCGAAGCGGAAGTCGCGCTCGTCGCGCAAGGCGCGCGCGATCTCGACCACATGCTCGGGCGCGCACTCGATGGTCAACTGCCCCAGCGCCGCGGTGGCGCGCACGCGCTCGCCGAAGCGCGCGACCACGCGCTCGACCAGACTGGGCTTTTCCTCGTTCATTCGACGACAGGCTCAGCGCGAGATGGTGCTGGTACGGCGGATCTTCTTCTGCAACTGCAGGATCCCGTGCACCAGCGCCTCGGCGGTGGGCGGGCAGCCCGGCACGTAGACGTCGACCGGCACGATGCGGTCGCAACCGCGCACCACTGCATAGGAATAGTGGTAATAGCCGCCGCCGTTGGCGCACGAGCCCATCGAGATGACCCACTTGGGCTCGGGCATCTGGTCGTAGACCTTGCGCAGCGCGGGCGCCATCTTGTTGACCAGGGTGCCGGCCACGATCATCACGTCGGACTGCCGCGGCGATGGACGGAACACGACGCCGAAGCGATCCAGGTCAAGGCGTGCCGCACCCGCGTGCATCATCTCGACCGCGCAGCAGGCCAGGCCGAAGGTCATCGGCCACATCGAGCCGGTGCGCGCCCAGTTGACCAGGGTGTCGACCGAGGTGGTGACGAAGCCGCGCTCGAGCAGCGGATTGTCGCCGTGTGGTCGCAGGATGTCGTCGACGATCCCGGTCGGGACCGGGTTGTGGAAAATCTCGCTCACTCCCATTCCAGCGCGCCCTTCTTCCACTCGTAGATGAATCCGATCACCAGGATGCCGAGGAAGATGGCCATCGCGACCAGCGCCGGCGCGCCGATGTCGTTGAACACCAGCGCCCACGGAAACAGGAACGCGATCTCGAGGTCGAACACGATGAACAGGATGGCGACCAGGTAATAGCGCACGTCGAAGCGCATGCGCGCGTCTTCGAAGGCCTCGAAGCCGCATTCGTAGGGCGAGAGTTTCTCCGCTCCGGGACGCTGCGGACCCAGCAGCGAGCCCAGGCCCAGCAGCGCCACGCCGATGAACGCGGCAACCACGATGAACATCAGGATCGGCAAATAATCTGACAGGATCATGAATGCCTCGAAGGCCTCCGGGCGGCCCCACGACGCGTTTCCGCGCTGCAGGGCTGCCCATTACGCGCGTGGCGCGCCGTGCGGGCGCGCCACGCGCTGCTGCATTGGTGCCCAGGAGAGGACTCGAACCTCCACGGCTTGTGGCCGTTACCACCTCAAGGTAGTGCGTCTACCAATTCCGCCACCTGGGCTTTGAAGCGTTGATTCTAGCGGTTGCCGTCGCGATTTGGAGCCTGCGCCGGCGGCGGCGTGTCGGTTGCTGGCTGTGGCGGTGGCGCGGGAACGTCGGTGGCAGGCGCGGCCGCCGCCGGGGCGTCGCCTGCGGGTGCCGCCGGCACATCGCCAGCAGGTGCCGGAGTTTCGGCGGGTGCCGCAGCGCCGCCCATGATGCCGAGGTCGTCGGGCGCGGCCACGGTCACCGCCCCGCGCGTGAGGAACATGCCGATGCCGAGGCTGAGCGCGAAGAACGCCACCGCCAGCCACTTGGTGGCCTTGCTGAGGAAGTTGCCCGCGCCGCGTGAACCGAACACGGTCGCCGAAGCGCCGCCGCCGAAACCGGAGCCGGCCTGAGCACCTGCACCGCGCTGCATCAGGATCAACACCACCATCGCGATCGCGACGATGACGTAGACGACATTCAGGATGGTAATGGTCATGGTTTTCTCAATTGGGTCGCCGCGCCGCCGCCACGATGGCGAGGAACTCGGCTGCGACCAGCGAAGCACCGCCGATCAATCCACCATCGACATCGGGCTGCTGGAACAGCTCGCCCGCATTCGCCGGCTTGACGCTGCCGCCGTACAGGATCGGAAGTGAGCGCGCGAGTGTAGCATCCGCCGCCGCGATTTTGCCACGCAGGAACGCGTGCACGGCCTGTGCTTGCGCGCTGCTGGCGGTGCGCCCGGTGCCGATCGCCCACACCGGCTCGTAGGCCAATACCGCGCGCGCCAGCCCCTGCACACCGCATTGATCGATCACCGCCTGCAGTTGGCGACCCACCACGGCCTCGGTGTCGCCGGCTTCACGCTCGGCCAGGCTCTCGCCGACGCAGAGGATCGGCGACAAGCCCGCGGCCAGCGCCTGGGCGACCTTGGCGGCCACGGTCTGGTCGGACTCCGCGTGCAGCTGGCGACGCTCCGAGTGGCCCACGATCACGTGGGTGGCACCGCAATCGGCCAGCATCTGCGCGCCCACATCGCCGGTGAAGGCGCCCTGCTGGCGCTCGCTGCAGTCCTGCCCGGCAACCCCGAGACGGCCGCCGAACTCGCGTGCCAGCTCGGCCAGGTACACGAACGGCGGCGCGATCAGCACCTGCACCTCGGCATGGTCGGCAGCCGCAACTGCAGCGGCGAGATCGCGGGCAAGCCCGCGATCGCCATGCATCTTCCAGTTGCCTGCAACGATACGGCTGCGCATGCGCCCGCCCTGGTCGCGAAAAGGGCGCGCAGAATAGCGACCGCGGCGCTCGATGGCAAAAACTCCTCGTCCTACACTGCAGCCTGTCTCCCCACCAGGCGATCCCGTGAACGCTGCCGACTCCCCTACCCGCCCATGGGCACTGATCACCGGTGCGTCGGCCGGCATCGGCGCCGAGTTCGCCCGCCAACTCGCCGCGCGCGGCTGGAACCTCGTGCTGACCGCGCGTCGCAGCGAACGCCTGCAGGCGCTCGCCGATGAACTCGGGCGAGCCCATGCAACCCGCTGTCTGGTGGTCGCAGTCGATCTGGCCGATCCCGCGGCGCCAGCGGCCCTGCACGCGGCGACCGAGGCCGCCGGCATCGGGATCGAGATGCTAGTCAACAACGCCGGCTACGCGGTGCCCGGCAGCCTGGTCAGCAAGCCCTGGCAGACCCACCGCGAGTTCATCGAGGTGCTGGTGACCGCGCCGGTGGCGCTGTGCCACCTGTACCTGCCCGGCATGCAGCAACGCCGCCGCGGCTTCATCATCAACGTCGCCTCGCTGGCCGGCCTGATGCCCGGCTCGGCCGGACACACGCTGTACGGGGCATCCAAGGCGTGGCTGATCCGCTTCTCGCAATCGCTGGCGCTGGAGAACAACCGACGCGGCATCCACGTCACTGCGCTGTGCCCGGGATTCACCTACTCGGAATTCCACGACGTCACCGGCGCCCGCGGCATCGTCTCGAAGATGCCCAAGTGGATGTGGATGCACGCCGATGAGGTGGCAAGCCAGGGCATCGACGCGGTGCAGCGCGGGGACGTGGTGTACGTCAACGGACGGGTCAATCGGGTGCTCAAGTTCATCGGCAAGCACCTGCCGGATGGGGTGGCGTTGCGGATCATGGGCAGGAGGTCGAGGAATTATCGAGTACAGGATTCGGATGTGGGGTGAGGCTTGCCTTGCATCGAGGTCACTTATGCATTGTGGGAGCTGCCATGGCAGCGACTGGGGCAAGTCGTCGGTGCCGCAGTCGCCGGCATGCCGGCTCCCACAAGGTGGAGTGTGGTTTCCCGTAGCACGTGTTTTTCTCGAGCCGAGCGCTGATTTTCTGAGGCAAGCGACAAAGCGGTTTCGTGCCGCTGCCGCGGCCCGCCTTACTTCTCTTTGCTTGTGCAAAGAGAAGTAAGCAAGAGAAACACACCCCGGAGAGCCGCCGTCCGCACATCCTGTGCGGCCGGTTACCGGCGCTTATCGGTCGTCCAGGGGTTCGCGCTTGAGGGCGCATCCTGCGCCCGGCGCGAACTCGCGCACATCCCTGTGCGCGACCCCCT
>JANOEA010000141.1:0-8021 GCA_031412975.1 Pseudomonadota bacterium
GGGAACGCGGCGAGCAGGTGATTCTGGGTGGGAAATGGCATTGCGGGCATCGCGACCACCATGCGCATTCAAGCGCCGATTGAATGCATCCGTTCGGCAGGCGCCAAAGGCGCCGCGATATTCATAAGTACGGTATCACACATGGCGTCCGGCGGCATCGCCGGGCACACGTTGAATCGGAAGTGGCACCGATTCAGTCGTCGCGCTTCCCGTCGCGCTTTTCGCGTTCTGCCTTTTCGCGTTCTGCCTTATTTGGTTCGGACTCCTCGGCATCGGGGTCAGCGGGCGCCTTGTTGCGCCGCGAATTGCCTGGGCGCGGTTCCGGCACCGGGTCGGTCGCAGGCGGCTCGGTCTGCGGCTGCTGTGGGCGCACCTGCGGTTCTGATTCGCGACGCTGTTCCTGCGCGTTGCGCTGCTCGCGCTCCTGCGCTTGCTGCTGTTCCCGCTGCGCTTGCTGCTGTTCCTGTTGCGCGCGCTGCTCGGCCTGGACCGTCTGCTGCCGGTCCTGCTCGATGCGCTGCTGCGCCTGTTCCTGCTGCTGCTGTTCGCGCTGCTGGTTCTGCTGGCTGCGCAGCTCGCGTTGCTGGGCCTGCTGCGCGCGCTGGCGGGCCTGCTCGTTCATTTGCTGCTGTTGCTGCTGTTGCTGCTGTTCCTGCTGTTCCTGCTGTTCCTGCTGTTCCTGCTGTTGCTGCTGTTCCTGCTGTTGCTGTTGCTGTTGCTGTTGCTCGCGCTGCACGCGATCGCTGGCGCGCTGTTCGACTTGCTCGCGCTCGACTTGCTCGCGCTCGACTTGCTGGCGCTCGAGCATGCGCTGCTGATCCTGCTGCGCGCGCTGGAAGACAGCGACTTCATCGACCGCTTCCGGGCGGGCCTGCGGCCGTCCGTTCGCGTCCATACCGTCGGTCGCACTACGCTGGTTGCCGCGTTCGCGCGCGTCGCCACCGGCAGCGCGCGCGTCGATCATGCTGCGCTGCTGGATCTGGCGCACGTTGTCGCTGGCACTTTGGTCGCGCTGTGGCGGCGTTGGATTGCCGCGGCGCGCAGGATCGGCCAACGAGCGATCGCGAGGGTCCGGTTCGAACGCAGCTTCGGCGCGCGCCGGGGCTGCGTGTCGCGCGAGCACGCGGCGATCGAACACTGCGGCATCCGGTTGCGCCCGCGCATCGGCGGCGGTGCCGCGCACGCTGCGCTGATCCGGCGCGATGTCGATGCGTCGCGCGATCTCGCCGGCGGCGAGCATGTCGCCATCCACTCGCAGCGCAGCACTGCGGACACCGCGCCCGTTGCGGAATACGCTGCCCGGGACAGCGGTCACCGAGCCACGCACGTCGCGATTCGCGTAGCGCGGCTGCGCAATGCTGCCGCGGCCGCTGGAATAGTTGTTGTAGATGGTGGTGATCGAGGTGCGGGTGACGACGGTATTGCTCATGTTGACCCGGTCGAAGTAACCGCGGCTGGCGCTGTAGGTGGGCACGTAGACTTCGCGCGGACCGAGTGGAAACCAGCCCACTGGCGCATCGTTGCCGCGCGACGGCGAGCCGCTCCAGCTGTTGCCGCCGATGAATGCCACCAGCGCCGGCGCATAGACCACTTGCGCGGTGCGCGGACCGGGGATCCAGCCCCAGCGATCCTGTACATGGACCCAGCGACCGTAGTGCGAGGGCGCGAAACCCCACGGCGCGTCATCGACCCAGGTCCAGCCCCACGGGTCCTGCCAGACCCAGTGGCCGTCCCGATAGGGCGCCCAGTCGGCTGCCACGCGACGCGGAAACCACACCCCGCCGTAATTGCCGACTTCGCGCCAACTGCCGTAGTCGTCGAGATCGGCATAGCCGATCAGATCGGCGCCGACATAGCGCAGCGACGGCGAGCGGTCCAGGCGCTGGTCGCGATCCATGCAGTAGCGGTCGAAGGCGTCGGCGCGCGGCAGGTCGAACAAGGCGTAGCGACGCAGATCCGAATCATTGAAGCGCACCGCATCGCCTTCGCGTAGCGCAAAACGCGAGTTGTCGCCCCAGGCTTCACCGCCGCCCTCCCACACGATGATCGTGGTCTGGTTGCTGCGCGGATCGACGTCGACCCGGTAACGGCCGGGCTGGTCGATGGTGAATGCCAGCGTCGGGGTGGCAATCTCGTAGACCTGGCCCTGGTACAGCCGGGATACGCGCAGGTTGACGCTGCCCTGGGTGACCTCGAACTGCGCGATCCGGTCGTCCAGATCGAGGATTTCCAGACTGGTCGCCTGGGCCAGGCGCAACACCGCGTTGCCCACCTGCAACTCGGCCAGCGCGCCGCGATCGGCCCACAGGCGATCGCCTCGCCACAACGAGCGATTGCGATTGACGCGGACCCAATCGTCGCTGCCGTAGGGCGAGAAGCTGACCTCGCCCTGGCTGTGACTGAGCCGGGCGACGCGCCCGGGCGGATCGGCCATGACCACCTGAGTGGCCATCAGACCGAGCAGCAGGGACAGCGCCATGCCCCGGAGGAGCGATGGTCGCACGAAGGTGGTCATGGCGATGGGCCCTGGTTATCGACGGCTACGAACCACGAGCAGCACGACGCCGACGAGGATCGCACCGGCACCGGCCCACACGGGCACGTTGACGGTCTCCTTGTCCTTGATCGACAACTCGAGCGGGCCGATCTTGGCCTCGTGGGTGTCCTTGGTGTAGCTGAAGCCGCCGTAGGCAAGCCCCAGGGCGCCGGCGATGATCAATACGAGGCCAGCAATTCGTAAAGGTGTCATGCAGTTTCTCCCCTGTCGGTTTGGGTATCCGGGTCGAATACGCGCTCAGGTCGTGCGACGACGGCCCATCACGAGCGAGCCGAGGAACAGCACGATGAACACCACGAACAGCAGCTTGGCGATGCCTGCTGCGGTACCGGCGATACCACCGAAGCCGAGGATGCCGGCGATCAGTGCGATGACGAGGAACACGATGGCGTAGTGAAGCATGATGGTTTCTCCTGGTGGTGTGGCGACATCGCCGCAAGCGACGGGTTGTCCGTACCGCTCGATGTGTTCGCGGGCGGCGCGATCGGCTGCTGCCGACGCTGCGGAGTCGGACCGAAATGACTCCATCGGCTCGATGTCGACGATACGTCGCCGTCGTGCCGGCTTCCGTGCGTCAACGAACACATGACGATCGTTCGCGACCGAACGCCCGGAATCGGCAAACGTTCGCTAACGCACGGACAGGCATTCGCGGCCGGCATACGCTCCACCCTGATCGCCGGCATCTACCGCCGCCGAGCAACTGTCCAAGCCTGCAACCAGGCACCCGTGCCGAGGAGATTTTCGATGAACCGTGAAGTCCGCAAATTGATCGTCCTGCTGCTGATCGGCGCATTCGCAGTCGGTGCCAGCGCTTGCAACACCATGAGCGGCGTGGGCAAGGATACGCAGCGCGCCGGCGAGAAGATCGAGAAAGAGGCAGAGCGCGGCATTGACTGACCGCCGCGCGCGCCGAGGCGCGGGAGCCGACGATGACCACGCTGTGTCTGTGCGACTGGGTGGAATCCGACGAGCACCGTGCCTGGCGCGCAACCACGAGCCCTTCGTTGGCCGCTTGCCAGGCAATCCGCCCCGCCTCGTTGGGCCGTGACCGCTTCACCGAGGACATAGTAAAGAGCGGGACTGTCCGTTTCGTGGTTCCGTCGAACACCCCCATCCAGGAGTATGTTTCATGAACGTCAAATTGATCCCGATCGCAATCGCCACGGCACTGCTGTTCGCCGGCTGCCAGGAGAGCCAGTCCGATACCGCCAAGGATGTCGCCGAAGCGCGCACCGAAGCGCGCAAGGACTCGAATGAAGCGCGACAGGACGCGTCCGAGTCAGCGCAGGAGGCCAACAAGGACGTGGCGCAGGCCGGCCAGACCTACGGTGAGAAGACCGACGCGGCGCGTGCGAACCTGACCGAAGCCGAAGCCGACGCGATGCGCGTCAACGCACGGTCGGCGTACGACATCGCCGTGACCGACGCCGATGGCCGCCATGAAATCGCCAAGCAGAAGTGCGATGCGCTGACCGGCACCGACAAGGATGCATGTGTGAGCGCTGCCGATGCCGCACTCGCCGCCGACAAGGCCAACGCCGAAGCCAACCGTGATGCCACGCTGGCTTCAGCCGATCGCACGAACTGATCCCACCCCCTGACGGGTGCCAGCGTCGCTGGCACCCCCGTGTCCGGTCCGCCTTCGCTCCCCCCTGTCCGAAGGCAGACCGCGCCAACCCGCCCCCTCCCACGAGGGGGCGGGTTGATTTTTTTCCGCCCCTGGAAAACCCCGCGTCTTTTCGCGTAATGCTGCGATATCCGGGCTAGACTCGGGCCGCGACCGTCGGGGAGGTGCGCGGATGCGTGTTTACTGCTTGCTTGCACTGCTGGCGATGGCTGGATCGGCCGGCATTGCGTTCGCCGCGCAGGATGTAGCTGCGCCACCCGCGCCACCGGCACCTGTCGAAGTCGCGCTGATCCCGGAGCTCACCGCCGCGCCGCAGGATGCCGCGCTGGACGCCGATCGCAGCGCGCTCGAGACCTACGTCGACGGTGTGATCGCCGCGGTGATGGCACGCACGCCGATCGTTGGCATGGTGGTCTCGGTGGTGCGCGACGACCGGGTACTGCTGGCCAAGGGCTACGGCCAGGCATCGATCGAGCCCGCGCGGCCGGCCGATGGCGACAGCACGATGTTCCGCATCGCTTCAATCTCCAAGACCTTCACCTATACCGCTGCCATGCAGTTGGTGGCCGAGGGCAAGCTGCAGCTCGACGATCCGGTCAACCAGCACCTGCCGCCGGAGCTCGCGCTGCCCGACGACGGCTTCGTCGAACCGATCCTGGTCCGCCACCTGCTCACCCATACGGCCGGCTTCGAGGACATCGCGCTGGGACATCTGTTCGTGCGCGATCCGCAGGCCGTGCTGAGCCCCGAGCAATACCTGCAGCAGTACCGCCCGCGGCGGGTGCGTGCGCCGGGTGCCGAGGCGGTGTATTCGAACTACGGCGTCGCGCTGCTGGGCGCGGTGATCGCCCACGTGAGCGGCCTGCCGTTCATCGACTACATCGAGCAGCGCGTGACCGGGCCGCTGGGCATGGCGAACGCGACGTTTCGCGAACCGCTGCCGGCCGGCGATCCGCGCCGACTCGACGCGGCACTGGCCGCCAACATCGCCAACGGCTACTCGCGCAGCGACGGCGCATTCGTGCCGGGCCCGTTCGAGTTCATCGCGCAAAGCGCGGCGTCCGGCGGCATGTCGGCCACCGCGGCCGACATGGCGCGCTGGATGCGCATGCACCTCAATCGCGGCGAGCTCAATGGCGTGCGGATCCTGCCGGCCGAGACGAGCCTTGCGATGCGCGAGGTGATGTTCCGCAACGCCGATGGCGTCTCCGGCATCGCGCACGGCTTCCTGACCGAGGACTTCGGTGCGTACGAGGCCTGGGGCCATGGCGGTGCCACGCTGTATTTCCATTCCGGCATGGTGATGCTGCCGCAGGCGGGGATCGGCGTGTTCGTATCGGCCAATACCGGCAATGCGCGCAGCGCGGTGCGCGACGTGGGGCGGATGATCGTCGAACGCCTGCTGCCGGACGCCCGCCCCGCCGTGGTTCCGGTGGCCGTCGATGCGGGCATGCTGGCCCGCTATGCCGGGACCTACCGCAGCAACCGCCGCCCGTATTCGACGGTCGAAAAGCTGTTGCTGGGCGCGACTTCCGACAACACGGTCACGGTTGCCGCCGACGGCAGCCTGCGCATCACCAGCGGCGACGAAACGCAGCGCTGGCTGCCGATCGGCCCCGGCCTGTTCCAGCTCGCCGAGGGCAATGCACGATTGCAGTTCCTCAACGATGCGGCCGGCGAACCGGACCGCTACGTATCGGGCCACGGCATCGCGGTCCACGAGCGCGTGGGGCTGCTCGAGCGCGGCAGCGTGCTGTTGGGATTGCTGGCGCTCGCGGCCGTGATCGGCGTGGTGCGCATGTCCACCGGCTGGCGTCGCGAGCGGCGCAGCACGGATCCGCGTCCGGGACTGCGCTGGGTCAAGCTGCTGCTGCGGATCTCCGCGCTGGCGTGGATCGCTTGCGCAGGCGCGCTGGTGGCAGCCATGGTCGGCATGGCTGGCGAGGGCACGGACGTGGTGTTCACCTACCCCTCGCAGGCATTGCGGATCGCGCTGGGGCTCAGCGTGCTGGTCGCGGTGCTGACCACGATCGAGCTGGTCGCACTGTGGCCGGTCTGGCGTAGCGCGTGGCGCATCGGGCACAAACTGCGCTACACCCTCGGCGTGCTGCTGCTCGCGCTGACGGTCGGCGTGATGTGTGGCTGGAACATGGTGGCCGTAGGTACCTGAGGCGGCTCCTCGTGCGCCCGCCGCGTCGAATGCGCGCGCGGTGTGCTGCGCGCGGCTTCGCCGTGCGCAGGCAGCATGGGCTCAGCGCAAGCCACAGGCCGTGGTCACCGCGTCGTCGAGCGCCCGGCGGCGATCGAATCCCATCCGGTTGCTGTCCTGCGCATAGGCCTGCGCACGCTGCCTGCGTGCCGACTCGCAGGCGGCCGGCGCTGTGCTGCCTGCCTTGGCGCGGGGCGATGCAGGCGCCGAAGGCGCGCGCGCGCGTCCGCCGAGGCTGGGCGCCAGCCGATCGCGCGAGGCTTTCGCCCATGCCGCGATGCGCTGCTGTTCTTCGCGCGCCGCACGATCGTCGTTGCCCGCGGGCTCCGCGGCATTGATCGGCGTGCTGCCGAGCGCCTCGGTGTGCGGCGCGCAGGGGCGGTCCTGGAACACCGCGCTGCCATCGGCGCTGCGGCAGCGGAATACCTCGCGGCCAGAAGCCGTGGTCGCGCTGGCGAGCGCCAGCAAGACCATCGCCATCCATTGCCATCGCCTCATGGCGCGATCCCTGCGCGGTCGAAGAGTGCACAGCGTGGGCGGGTGGGCGCGGTAGCGCAATCGGCAAACGTCGCGATGGGTTGTACGACAAGTCCTACACGCCGGCTGCAGCGGCCTACGTCTCGAGGTCGGCGATCTCCGCGTTCAGCGCCTTGCCGGAGATGTGCACCTCGATCAGGAACAGGGCGAGGGCGACGATCACCGCGAACACCGCCGCACCGAACAAACCCATCGGCACCGGCGAGGCCGCCGCCTGCGACACGCCGCCCAGGAACAGGCTCAGGATCGCGCAGCAGGTCAGGAAGGCGGACACCGCCGCCAGCGCGATCGCGCCGTTGACCACCCGCAGGCGACGGCGCTGGAACACGATCTCGCGGCGCAATGCAACCGCGCGCTTGCCGTCGGCACCGGCACGCAGCTGGTCGGCGGCAAGCCGCAGGCGATCGACCAGGCGCGCGAGGCGGCTGGCGAACACGGTCAACAGGATCGCGATGCCATTGAGCAGGAATACCGGCGCCGTGGCGGTCTGGATCAGCTGCGCGATCGACGCGCTGTCGTACACGAGGACGGGCATGCTCTGCGGTTTTCACCAAGGGAGTCGCATTATCGGTGTCCACCGGCGGCGGCGCCATGGCTGCACACACGCGCGGGGCAGCCCGATATCATGCGCGCCAGCGACCTTCCCGGACGAATCCGATGACCGACACCCTGCCCGACCGCCTCAGCGTGAACCCGCGCAGCCCGTACTACAACGCCGAGCTGCTCGAACGCGGAATCGGGATCCGCTTCAACGGCACCGAGCGCACCAACGTCGAGGAGTACTGCGTCAGCGAGGGCTGGATCAAGGTCCCCGCCGGCAAGGCCCTCGACCGCCGCGGCAACCCGCTGACCTTCAAATACAGCGGCACCGTGGAGCCGTATCTGCGCACGCCGCAAGAAGGTTGATTGCGTAACTGCGACAACGACCCTTCAGCGCGCGCTGTGAGCCACAGCGGGAAATCGGCCGGTCCGCTTCGGTACTGATCGCTGCCGCAAGCCCCGTCGATGAGTTTGCGCGTCAGGTCAAGGGACCCGTTGTGGTTGATGCCGATCTCCGCGATCACGAAGACGGCCTCGCCATCTCCCAC
>JANOEA010000142.1:0-2841 GCA_031412975.1 Pseudomonadota bacterium
CGGCACTATACCCAACCAGGCTGATTGTCTCTTTCACCATCCAACACCAGCAAAAATATTGATTCAATTAAATACACAAAATAAAAACCCTTCCGAGAGAATCATTAATTAAATCGACAAGAACATCGATCGCCTGCGTCAACTCGATCTGGTTCTTGGCAACCGCATCGCCACGGTGTTTTCCAATGCCCATGCGGTAGAAGAGGCGGTGCTGGACGCCGACCTGGTAATCGGCGGCGTGTTACTGCCCGGTGCAGCGGCCCCCAAATTGGTGACGCGTGCCATGGTCGCGCGTATGAAACCGGGCGCTGTCGTGGTGGATGTGGCGATCGACCAGGGCGGCTGCTTCGAGACTTCGCACGCGACCACGCATGCGGAGCCGACCTTCGTAGTCGATGGGGTCGTGCATTACTGCGTGGCCAACATGCCCGGCGCTGTGGCGCGCACCTCGACATTTGCGCTGAACAACGCAACCATCGGGCACGCGTTGGCGCTGGCCGACAAGGGATGGAAGGCGGCCATGCGCGCCGACCGCCATTTGTTGAACGGTTTGAACGTCTGCGAAGGCCATATCGCGCACCCGGCTGTGGCCGCTGCCCTGGGTCTTGCGCATCAGGACGCTGCATCGATGGTTTGACGGACCGCCGCGGAACCGGCTTTGCCGGGCCGCCAGCGGTGCCCCTTGTGGGGCTGAGGGCCGCGGCTCCAAACCTGCCTGCGCAGGTTTGGACGGCCCCGAAGAGCCGCGGCCTCAGGCAGCGGCACGGGGCCAGCCCCACGCAGTGGGCAAGCCACGGGGGTGGGCGTCCATGCCCGGCGCGCGCCATGCGCCGGCGCGAAATGGCACTCTCGAGCCAGCCCAGCTCCATCTCCGGCACCGAGGACAGCAGCAGATCGGTGTAGTCGTCAAAAGGCGGTGCCAGCACCTCGGACTTGGCGCCGTAGCGCACGACCTTGCCGCGGTGCATGACAGCGATCGAGTCGGCGATGGCCTTGACGGTGGCCAGGTCGTGGGTGATGTAAAGGTAGGCCACGTCCTCGATCTTCTGCAGGTTGAGCAGCAACTTCAAGATGCCGTCGGCGACCAGCGGATCGAGCGCGCTGGTGACTTCGTCGCAGATGATGAGTTTGGGTTTGGCCGCCAGCGCGCGCGCGATGCAGACACGCTGCTTTTGACCACCAGAGAGTTCTGCAGGGTAGCGGTCGACATAGCCCGAGCCCATCTCGATCTCATCGAGCAGCTGTTGCACGCGTTTTGTCTTCTCTGCGCCTTGCATGCCGAAGTAAAACTCCAGCGGCCGACCGATGATCTTGCCCACTGTATGGCGCGGGTTCATCGCCACGTCGGCCATCTGGTAGATCATCTGCAGCTGGCGAAGATCGTCCTTGCTGCGCTGGTCCAGCCGCGCCAACAGGGGTTTGCCCTCGAACAGCACCTCGCCTTCAAGGGGCGGCAGCAGGCCGGTGATGACACGCGCCAGCGTGGACTTTCCCGAACCTGACTCGCCCACCACGGCCGTGGTCTGGCCCGCGCTGACCTCGATGCTGACGTTATCGAGCACCTTCACGCGGGGACCGCTGTACGAGGCCGTGACGTTTCGGATCGCAAGCAGTGGTTGCGCAGAGGGCTGCTTCTGCACATGCTCAATGGAGCGCACCGAGACCAGCGCCCGCGTGTAATCCTGACGCGGCTCGTGAATGATCTGGGCAGTGCTGCCGTATTCCACCAGCTTGCCGTTACGCAGCACCATGATGTCGTCTGACACCTGGGCCACGACCGCCAGGTCATGCGTGATGTAAAGCGCGGCGACGCCGGTGTCGCGGATCGCCTCCTTGATCGCCGCCAACACGTCAATCTGGGTCGTCACATCCAACGCGGTGGTGGGCTCGTCGAAAACGATCAGGTCGGGCTCGGCGCATAGGGCCATGGCCGTCATGGCACGCTGAAGTTGGCCACCCGACACCTGATGGGGGTAACGTTGACCGAAGTTCTCAGGATCGGGCAGCCCGAGTTTGGTGAAAAGCGCCACGGCGCGCTTCTCAGCCGCGGCGCGATCACTGACACCGTGGTGCAACGTCGACTCGATCACCTGACCCATCAGGCGGTGCGAGGGGTTGAACGCGGCCGCCGCCGACTGCGCGACATAGGACACCTCGCGACCGCGCAACGCGCGCAGGCCACGCGCGCCACCCAACAGGATGTCGCGCCCGTTGAGCAGAACCTCACCGCCGGTGATTCGCACGCCGCCGCGGCCATAGCCCAGCGCCGACAGGCCGATGGTGGACTTGCCCGCGCCCGATTCGCCGATCAGGCCCAGCACCTTGCCTTTTTGCAGGGTCAGGGAGACATCATCAACGATCAGGATGTCGCGCGCCGGCTCGCCGGGCGGATGCACCGTGGCCTCGATGCGCAGGTTGCGAATGTCCAGCAGCGGTTTGGCGGCTTCGCTCATGTTGGGTTCATCATAGGGATGCCGTTTCTCTCTTGCGTCACTAAGCCCTTCGTGTGTGTCCCATGCGGCGCCGCAAAGGCCTGTGCGGCCGGGCCGCAGCGCTTCACTGTGGCGGCCTTCGCTGCGCTACGGCTGCCCTGCGATGCTCGGTCTTGCGGCCCCGTTGCGCAACTCGCTGCGTTCACTGCGTTCACTCCGCTCAGACAAGCGCAACGAGCATGATGACGACTCGCGCTGCGCGCGAGGCCGCAAACCCTCCGCTTCTCGGCGCCACAGAGGCGCGCCGCAGCCCACCCGCACAGGCCTTTGCGGCTCGGCTTCGCGGGTGGATGGGTCTGCGCTTGGCAAGACTGAACAAGCAAACAGATTCCGGGCATTGATAAAAAAG
>JANOEA010000143.1:0-3976 GCA_031412975.1 Pseudomonadota bacterium
GCGCACAGGGTGCGCTCCTACAGGAGAATGTACTGCGGCGGCGCGTCGCTGCTGTAGGAGCGCACCCTGTGCGCGACCGCGACCTCTGCACCCGCGGCCAACTATGCAAATGCTGCTGTACCCTGCATCGCGCGATGACTACGCCGTCGAAACCGATGCCACCCGATCCCGCCGATTGCTGCGGCGGCGGCTGCGCGCGCTGTGTGTGGGATGCATACGACGACGCGCTCGCCCGCTGGCAGGCCGCTCACGCGAACCGCGACGTGCAACCCACGCCCGCCGACGAGGCTGGTAACTGAGCCGCGCGCCGGGTACCGTCGCGGGCTGAGCGAGCAGGGGAGATTCCGTTGGTATCGATGCAGCCCCAACCGCGTGCCGCCGACGCATGGCTGCTGACCCTGGTCGGCGCCACCCGTGCGGAGCTGCCGGCCCTGCTGTGGTCGTTCGTGTACTTCTTCTCGCTGCTGTGCGGCTACTACGTGTTGCGTCCGATCCGCGATGCGATGGGCACCGAGTACGAGGTGCGCTGGCTGTTCATGGGCACCTTCATCGCGATGCTGGTGGCCACGCCATTCTATGGCGCACTGGTGTCGCGCTTTCCGCGGCGGCGCTTCCTGCCGGCGATCTATGCGCTGTTCATCGCCTGCCTGCTGGTGTTCTACGTGCTGCTGCGCAGCGACACCGGCGGCAACCTGCGTGGCGCTGCGTTCTTCATCTGGGTCGCGGTGTTCAATTTGTTCGCGGTGTCGGTGTTCTGGAGCTTCATGTCCGACATCTTCGGCACCGAGCAAGCGCGCCGCCTGTACGGCAGCATCGCGGCCGGCGGCACGGTCGGCGCCTTGTTGGGCCCGGCATTGACGATCAGCCTGGTCACCCTGGTCGGGGTGTCGAACATGCTGCTGATCTCGGCCGGCTTCCTCGGTCTGTGCCTGCTCGCGATCTCGCAACTGGTGCCCTGGGCACGCAAGCAGGAGCAGCTGCGGGGCTGGAAGCCCGGCGAGGACGCGATCGGCGGTTCCATCATCGGTGGTGCGACGATGATCCTGCGCTCGCGCTTCCTGCAGGCGGCCTGCCTGGTGATGTTCTTCGGCGTCGCGGTCGGAACCTTGCTGTACAACCTGCAGCAGGCGCACGCCTTCGAGACCTATCCCGATCGCGATACGCGCGCGGCATTCTTCGGTCGCATCGATCTGGCGGTGAACCTCGTGGTGCTGGTGGTGCAACTGAGCATCACCCGGATCCTGTTGCGCCGTTACGGGCCGGGCCCGCTGGTGCTGATTCCTTCGATCGCGATCTCGGTCGGCTTCGTGCTGCTGTCGCTCAATCCGCTGCCGCTGATGGTCACCGTGGTGCAGGTGATCACGCGCGCGGGCGAGTTCTCGCTGGCCAAGCCCGCGCGCGAGAGCTTCTACACCCGCGTCGACCGCGAGCTGCGCTACAAGTCGAAGAACTTCATCGACACCGTGGTGTATCGCGGCGGCGATTTGAGCTTCGCGTGGATCTACGAGGGCCTTACGCGGCTCGGACTCGCCACCGCCGGGATCGCCAACGTTGGCGTGGTGCTCGCGCTGGCGCTGGGCGCATCGGCGGGCTGGATGGTCCTGCAGGCGCGCAAGCTGCCGCAGGATGCACACGACCAGCGTCCGGTGGCGGCGCCGTGAGGACGATGCTGGTCGCGCTCGGACTGGCTCTTGCCGCGCTGACTTGCTCCACGGCGAGCGCGCAAACGACTGCGCAAGCCGTTCCTGATCCGTGGCAGATCGGCGCGCGCGGCGGCATCGTCACCACCGACGAGAACTACAACAACGACGGCACGCTGTGGGCGCTCACGATCGGTCGCAGTTTTGGCCCGCAGCACATGGTGGAAGTGGAGTTCTCCGCCGACACGCTCGATTTCGGCATCGACTACGGCCTCGAGCACCGCGCGATCGCGATCAACCACCTGACCATCAACCGCGAGCCGCTGTGGGACCCGTACTTCCTGGTCGGCATCGGCGTGATCGAATTCGACGCACCACCCGGAGTGGACACGCGCAGCGGCACCGATGCGATGTTCAACCTCGGCATCGGCGGGCAGTGGGAACTGCTGCCGCCGCAACGGATGATCCTGCGCGCCGATCTGCGCCTGCGCTACGACCGCAACGATACGCGGCAGCCGGGGCAGAACGGGTTTGGCGACGGGATACTCAGCGTGGGACTGACGATCCCGTTGGGGCGCTGAAGTCGTCGAAGAGGTTTTGCATCGCGTGGTGCAGGGTTTGGCAGGCGCAGCGGAGTGGGCGCCTGTCTCGTTCAGCCCTTGCGCATGCTCACATACATCGACACATCCGCATCGAATACGATCTCGCCGGCTGGGTCGCGCACGTCGACGTGTGCGACGAGGTCCTGCGCCACGCCTTCGGTAGCGGCAGGCACCGTGCAGGTTGCGGTCATCGTGCCGCTGGCCTTCCTGAGATAGCGCACCGTCATGCCTTTCGGGATCCAGCGCATGCTCGATGGGATCGTGACCTCGGTGCACAACCCCGCAGTGAGTTCTGCGAGATTGCACAGCGCGATCGCGTGCACTGTACCGATGTGGTTGTGCACGCGGCGGCGGTCCTTGATTCGCGCCACGCAGCGGCCGGGGGCGAGTTCTCCGACCACCGGCGCGATGCTGCCGAAGTAGGGCGCCTGCAGGCAGACCAGGCGCGTGAACAGCCAGCGACCCGGCGCGCTGCCGCCGAGTCGCTGGAATGCGGCCAGCGGCGAGCGCGCCATGGCTCTAAGCGACCGAGCGCAGGCTGGTCTTGCGCGCGGCCTTGACGCTCATCAGTTCCTCGCTGTCGAAATCATCCACCGAGATCACTTCGATGGTGATCGCGCGGACTTCCTGCAGCAGGTCGCGCTCGGCGTTGCTGAGCAAGCCGATCCGCACGGCTTCGTCGTACTGCTCGAGCACTTCGAGCGACTTGATCTGGCCGGCCTTGATCGCCTTGGCCAGCTTGCGCTCGACCGGTTCGGCCTGGATCACCTTCGGCAGCGCGCGCTCGAGATAACCGGTCCAGTGCAGCGGGCCGTTGCCGTAGAAGATGCCTTCGCACAGGCGGTCGCGCGATTCCGAGGGAGCGAGCAGGATGCCGGCCACGCGATGGCCGAGGCGATCGCCGGGCGCGACCTCGCGCAGTCCGAGCGGAAACACCAGCGCGCGCAGCACCCACGCCACCGGACGCAGCGGGAAGTTGCGCAGGAAGCCATCCAGCGCCATCTGCATCTTGTAGATCGAATCGTGCATCGCCCATGCGAGCAGCGGGCGGTCGGCGGCCGGACGGCCCTGGTCCTCGAAGCGCTTGAGCATCGCCGAGCCGATGTACAGATGGCTCAGCACATCGCCCAGCCGCGCCGACAGGCGCTCCTTCTGCTTGAGCTTGCCGCCCAGGGT
The DNA here is from genome assembly GCA_031412975.1 of Pseudomonadota bacterium. Classification (GTDB taxonomy): domain Bacteria; phylum Pseudomonadota; class Gammaproteobacteria; order Xanthomonadales; family Ahniellaceae; genus UBA4656. The sequence continues at coordinate 3,419 of JANOEA010000143.1, forward strand.
CAGCATCGCGGTGTCGGCCACCAGTGCGAGGGTCGCCGAGTAGCGGCCGAGCTTGCGGTAGAACTTCCTCGTGTACGCATCGCCGGGCGCCGCGCCGAGCTTGCCCAGCGTGAGTCCGAGCACGAACGAGCGCGCCGCGTTGGAGATCGCGAAGCCGATGTGCTGGAACAGCAGGCCGTCGAAAGTGGTCAGGCGTTCTTCGAGATCGGGCAGCTGTGCTGCCTGCATTTCCTTCAGCACGTACGGATGGCAGCGGATCGCACCCTGGCCGAAGATGATCATCGAGCGGGTCAGGATGTTCGCACCCTCGACCGTGATCGCCACCGGTGCGCCCTGCCAGCCGCGACCGATGTAGTTGCGCGGGCCGAGGATCACGCCCTTGCCGCCGTGCACGTCCATGCCGTCGCGCACCACTTCGCGCGCGGATTCGGTCGCGTGGTACTTCGCGATCGCCGAAGGCACCGCGGGTTTTTCGCCCAGATCCACCGCATGCGCGGTCATCCGCGACAGCGCGGTGATCGCATAGGTGTAGCCGCCGATCCGCGCCAGCGCTTCTTC
>JANOEA010000144.1:0-5379 GCA_031412975.1 Pseudomonadota bacterium
CCGCGCGATCCTTCGTCAGGACCCTGACATTGTCATGGTCGGCGAAATCCGCGACGTCGAAACCGCCGAGATTGTCGACTCGCTCCAGTCGCAACTCAAGGCCACCCGCGCAGAGGAATCTGATCGGGCTAAAGATGTGCGTGAAATCGAACAGCGTATTGGTGTGCTCAATGCCAATGTGCGCGAGGTCGCGACGCAGGTGCGCGACGGCGAACGCCAATTAGAGGCGTTGCAGGGGCAATACGCCGACAGCATTGCCAAACTTGAACGTGAGCGGCATGCACTCGGGCAGCAATTGCGAGCCGCCTTTTTGCACGGCCGGCAAGAACAGGTCAAGTTGGTGCTCAATCAAGAAGACCCGGCGCGCTTTGGGCGACTACTGGAATATTACCGCTATCTCAATCAAGCACGGATTGGCCGCATCCAAGAAGTTGAAGGCGCGCTGGTGGAAATCGATGCCTTGCAGCAGCAGATTGATGCGCAGCGCGCGAGCCTGACCGAGACTCAGTCTCGCCAAGCGGATGAGATCAGCGCCTTGGCCGAGGAGCGGAAACAGCGCGAGTCCTTGCTCGGCAAGTTGCAGTCAGAGATCCGCACTCAGGGCGATCAGTTGACGCAAATGCAAAAAGACGAGAAGCGTCTTGGCGAATTGATTAAAGGTCTGCAGAAGGCCTTCGCCGAGGTCGCCGAGGCCGCGCCTAAACAGACAAAGGCCGCACAGCAGACCTATAAAAGTGGTCCACAGCGGCCGTTTGCCAAGCTTAAACGTACACTGCCCTGGCCGGTCGATGGCAAGTTGACGGCCAGTTTTGGCGACCGTCGCGAGCTTGGCGAGCTGCGTTGGCGTGGCGCCTTCATCGCCGCACCGGCCAATGGCGATGTCCGCGCCGTGGCGCATGGCCGGGTCGCCTTTGCCGATTGGCTGCGTGGTTTTGGTTTGCTGATCATCATCGATCATGGTGGTGAATACATGACCCTATATGGTCACAACCAGGCCTTGTATAAAGCCGTGGGTGATCGGGTCGTACCGGGTGATGTCATCGCCAGCGTCGGTGACACCGGTGGCATGGATCGCAGCGGTGTGTATTTTGAGTTGCGCTACAAGGGTGAGCCGCAAAATCCGCAGCTGTGGTGTGCGGGTAAACCGGGCGCCGCGCAGGCGAAACGCTGAGCGCGTTCCCACGCTTAGTGCGCTGTGCTATGTTGTGATCCGCTTTATACGTCCGGCCGATGTGGCCGATTGTTGCAAGGTCAATAGTTGTGAGGCCGGCCGCGTCCGGAAAATGGAAGTCCAATGAAGCCCCAAACGCAGAAATTCGTCCTGTTATCCACTGGCCTGGTGTTGGGCGTGTCGCTCAGCATCGGTCATGGTGTTTTCGCCGAGCGTGATACCCCGCAGGCGGTTTTACCTTTGGAGGAGCTGCGCAGCTTCAGTGATGTGTTTGCACGCATCAAGGCGGACTACGTTGAGCCCGTGGAAGACAAGGTGCTGCTGGAAAATGCTATCCGCGGGATGTTGTCCGGCCTGGATCCGCATTCGTCCTATCTCGACAAAGAGCAATTCAAAGAGCTCCAGGTCGGCACTACCGGCGAATTTGGCGGCTTGGGTATCGAAGTCGGTATGGAAGACGGCTTCGTTAAAGTGATCTCACCGATCGACGACACCCCGGCGCAGCGCGCCGGGATCAAGCCGGGCGACATCATCCTGCGCATCGATGGCGAGCTGATCGGCGCCGACGAGGGCGACCGCGCGGTCGAGCGGCTGCGCGGCAAGGCCGGCAGCCAGACCACGCTGAGCGTGCTGCGCGAGGGCCTCGACGTGCCGCTGGAGATCACGCTGCGGCGCGAGCGGATCAAGGTCGCGAGCGTGCGCGTGCGTTCGCTGGAGCCAGGTTACGCCTACGTGCGGATCAGCCAGTTCCAGCAGGAGACCGGGGCCGAGCTGCGACGCAAGCTGCGCCAGCTGACGGGCAACGGGCGCCTCAAGGGCACGGTGCTGGACCTGCGCAGCAATCCGGGCGGCCTCCTGAATGCCGCGGTGGAAGTGAGCGATGCCTTCCTCGACAGCGGCCTGATCGTGAGCACGCGCGGGCGCCTGGCCGATTCGGACCTGCGCCTGTCGGCGACCGAGGGCGATCTCACCGGCGGTGCGCCGGTGGTGGTGCTGGTCGATGGCGGTACCGCGTCGGCGGCCGAAATCGTGGCGGGCGCGCTCAAGGACAACCACCGCGCGCTGGTGATGGGCACGCGCACTTTCGGCAAGGGTTCGGTGCAGACCGTGTTGCCGCTCGAACCGGTGGGCGCGGTGAAGCTCACGACGGCGCGCTATTACACGCCCAGCGGCGTGTCGATCCAGGCCAGCGGCATCGTGCCCGACATCGCGCTGGCCGACCTGCAGCTGAGCGCACCGGATCGCCCGGCCACGCCGCTGACCAGCGAGCGCAGCCTGCCGGGGCATCTGCAGGGCGAATTGGAGATCGTGGGCGGCGAAGCCGGCGAGCGCGATGGCGCGCTCGACGACGACTACGCGCTCAACGAGGCGCTCAACGTGCTCAAGGGCCTGCATCTGGCGCGCGAGCGCAGCGGGACGCAGCCCAAGGGTTGAGCGTTGCGCGGGGACGGGCGCTCGTCCGACGGTATCGCCCGATCGCGACACCGCGCCACTGGGTCCCGGCTTGCGCCGGATGACGCCATGGGAGGCTGCGCCAGTCGCCACAAGGGATTCCCGCTTTCGCGGGAATGACGCCCCGGTGGCGGAGACGCCGTCGAATTCCCTCGACATCGCGTTCCCTCGACGTCATTCCCGCGCAAGCGGGAATCCATTTTCACGGTCGCAACCACACCCCCAGCTGGCGTCATCCCGGCGCAGGCCGGGACCCAGTGGCGCGGCGATCGATGCAGCGTTGCACTATTCGCTCTGCAACTCGGCCACGAAGTCGTACGCGTCGCCGCGGTAATACGAGATCGTGAACTCGACCACGCGCCCGTCATCGAGGAACGCGCGGCGTTCGATGAACAAGCCCGGGCTGCCCGGCGGCAGTTCCAGCACGCGCGCCTGCTCGGCATCGAGCGCGATCGCGCGCAGGCGCTGCAGCGCGCGGCGCGGTCGGCAGCCCAGCGGCTCCAGGGCCTCGTACAGCGAATTCTCCACCGCATGCGGATCGGCCAGGATCGCGTGCGGAATCACGCAGCGTTCCACCGCTAGTGGTTCGTCGCCCGCGTAACGCACGCGATCCAGGCGCACCACGCGCGCGCCGGGCGAGAGATTCAGCGCCATCGCCTCCGTTGGCGTCACCTCGCCGATCTCGCGCGCGAGGAACACCGAGCGCGGCTTCAAACCGCGCGCGCGCAGGTCGTCGGTGAAGCTGGTGAGCTTGGAGAAGGAACGCACGATGCGATCGGCGACGAAGGTGCCGGCGCCGTGGCGCTGGGTCAGCAGGCCCTCGCCGACCAATCCCTCGATCGCCTTGCGCACGGTGACGCGCGAGAGTTCCAGCCACCTGGCCAGTTCGCGCTCGCCGGGCAGGGCCTGCCCCGGGCCCACCGCGCCGGACTCGATGGTGCCGCGCAGGGCCTGGCGCAGGCGCACATAAGCCAATTGCCGCGGCCCGCGCGATTGGCGTCCCAGGCGGCGATATTCGCTGAGCAGCGCACCTTGCATCGGGCTACCATACCAATACCATACCAGTTGGGCAACCCGCGCCGGTACTTACGCATTCGATTGCATTGGCATGCTTGCCACTGGAATCCGCTGGTAGCCTACTGGTATTGTTCCGGTCCATGCTCCAGTCCTTTCCGCATCGCCCCAGGCAGGTCCCCCGGTGACTACCCACGCCGCTCCGGTCGACGTCTTCGACCTCGTGATTTTCGGCGGCACCGGCGATCTCGCGCTGCGCAAGCTGCTCCCGGCCTTGTTCCATCGCTACGCCGACGGCCAGATCCCCGCGGGCAGCCGCGTGATCGGCGTCGCCCGCGACGCGCTGACCGACGCCGAATACCGTAGCCGTATCCGGCCCGCGATCGAGAAGGACGCCGGCTGGTCGGAGGAATCGAAAGCCGCGGCCGACGAGTTCGTCGACCTGTTGAGCTATCGCGCGCTCGATGCCACCCGCGCCGAGGGCTGGAGCGAACTCGCCGCGTTGCTGGGCACGGCCAGCGATCGCGTGCGCGTGTTCTATCTCGCCACCGGGCCCGATCTCTTCGCCGGCATCTGCGGTCGCCTGAAGGAGCAGGGCCTCAATCGCGGATCCGTGCGCGTGGTGATCGAGAAGCCCATCGGCAAGGACGCGCGCAGCGCGGCGGCGATCAACGACGCGGTCGGCCAGGCCTTCGACGAGGGCCAGACCTTCCGCATCGACCACTACCTCGGCAAGGAGACGGTGCAGAACCTCACGGCGCTGCGCTTCGCCAACGCGCTGTTCGAGCCGCTGTGGAAAGCCGAGCACATCGACCACGTGCAGATCACGGTGGCCGAGACCATCGGCGTCGAGCGTCGTGGTCCGTACTACGACACCGCCGGCGCACTGCGCGACATGGTGCAGAACCATCTGCTGCAGCTCCTGTGCCTGGTGGCGATGGAGCCGCCCTCGGCCTTCAGCGCCGATTCGATCCGCGACGAGAAGCTCAAGGTACTGCGCGCGCTGCGCCCGATCGACCGCGCCAACGCCACCCAGACCACGGTGCGCGGCCAGTACCGCGCCGGCGCCACCGACGGCCGCGCGGTGCCCGGCTACCTCGAGGAATTGGGCCGCGCCGATTCGCGCACCGACACCTTCGTCGCGCTCAAGGCCGAGGTCGGCAACTGGCGCTGGTCGGGCGTGCCGTTCTACCTGCGCACCGGCAAGCGCATGGCCGAGCGCGTGTCCGAGATCGTGGTGACCTTCCGCGCGATCCCGCATTCGATCTTCGGCGAGGCCGCCGGTCCGATCGCGGCCAACCGGCTGGTGATGCGCCTGCAGCCCGATGAGGGCGTGAAGCTCTGGCTGATGAACAAGGTGCCGGGCCCCGGCGGCCTGCGCCTGCGCCGCGTGCCGCTGGACATGAGCTTCGCCGAGGCCTTCGGCGGGCGCCACGCCGATGCCTACGAGCGCCTGCTGATGGACGTGGTGCGCGGCAACCCGATGCTGTTCATGCGCCGCGACGAAGTGGAGGCCGCGTGGGCCTGGATCGATCCGATCCTGGCGGCGTGGAAAGGCCTGGAAGAAACGCCCAAGCCCTACACCGCCGGGAGCTGGGGCCCGAGCGCCGCGGTGGCGCTGATCGAGCGCGATGGCCGCACCTAGCCGGAGCAAGCGGTTCAGGTCATCGACCAGTTTCGCCCAGTCGTAGGCTTGCGGGTCTTCGGTGGCGATGTCGGACGTCGAGATGATGGACACTGGC
>JANOEA010000145.1:0-15495 GCA_031412975.1 Pseudomonadota bacterium
CGCACTGGTCATCACCAGCGCGGTCGGCCATGCGCGATGGCGCCAGTCCGGATCGGCCGGCGCGCCGGCTGCGGCGTGGAACAGCAGGTGATGCAGCGGCGTGTACGGCAGCAGCAGGCCCAGCGTCGGCAGCTCCTGCGACACCGACGCTGCGATGCCGTTGGCCGGCAGCGCAGCAACCACCACGATTGCACGCTCATGCGCGGCGAGCAGCCGCGCCTCCGCCTCGCTCACAGCGGCCAGCAGTCGTGCCGATTCGAGGTTCGCCACCATCACCGCCAACGGCTTGGCCTCGCGCTGCTTGCGCGCACGCAGGCGCGCGACCGCGGCCTCGTTGCGCGCGTCGCAGGCCAGGTGGTAACCGCCGATGCCCTTGATCGCGACGATCGCGCCCTCTGCGAGCAGGCGCCAGATCGCCTCCGCCGGCATCGACAGCCGCGGCCCGCAATCCGCGCAGCAAGTGGTCTCGGCGTGGAAGCGGCGATCCGACGGATCGGCGTACTCGAGCGCGCAGCGTGGGCACAGCGGAAACGCTGCCATCGACGTCTGCGGCCGGTCGTAGGGCAGCCGCGCGGTGATCGTGAAGCGCGGTCCGCAGTGCGTGCAGGTGATGAACGGATGCAGGTGGCGGCGGTTGGCGGGGTCGAACATCTCGTCGAGGCAGGCCTCGCAGGTCGCGGCATCCGGGCCGATGTCGGTGCGCACGCGGCCCTTGCCGCTGGTCTCGATGATGCGGAAGCCATCCGGTGCGACGCCAGCGGGCACTCCCTGCAGTTCGATCGCGTCGATTCGCGCCAGCGGCGGCGCGCGCTCGCTAAGCAGCGCGGCGAGTTCGACCACCCGCACGCCCCAAGCCTCGATCAGCACGCCCTCGGCATCGTTGTGCACGCTGCCGGCGAGGCCCAACTCGCGCGCGAGGCCGTACACGAAAGGGCGGAAGCCCACCCCCTGCACGCGCCCGCGGACGCGGATCCGCAGTGACGGCGGTGCTGCGTGGTGCACCATCGGTCGGCCGGCCTTCGCCGCGGCGGAGTCGCTCAGCCCGAACGGCCCTGCGCGGTGCGCGCGGCTTCGATCCAGTCCAGCCACGCGTCCATGCCCTCGCCGGTGCGCGAGGACACATGGATCACCGCGATGTCCGGCCGCACGCGCCGCGCGTTGGCGACCAGTGCCGCGACGTCGAACTCGAGGTGTGGCAGCAGGTCGACCTTCGACACCAGCATCAGGCTAGATGCCGCGAAGATATCGGGGTACTTGATCGGTTTGTCCTCGCCCTCGGTGACCGACGCCACCACCACCTTGTGCGCCTCGCCGAGATCGAAGCCCGCCGGGCACACCAGGTTGCCGACGTTCTCGACGAACAGCACGCCATCGTCGAGCGTGCCGAGCCGCTCGAAGGCGCGTTCGACCATCGAGGCGTCGAGGTGGCAGCCCTTGCCGGTGTTCACCTGCACTGCCGGCACGCCGGTCGCACGGATGCGCTCGGCATCGTTGCTGGTCTGCTGGTCGCCTTCGATCACCGCCAGCGGCAGCCGCGTGCGCAGCGCCTCGAGCGTGCGCACCAGCAGGGTGGTCTTGCCCGCACCGGGGCTCGACACGAGGTTCAGTGCGAGCAGGCGGTGCGCCGCGAACGCCGCGCGATTGCGCTGCGCGATCGCGTCGTTCTTGGCCAGCAGGTCGGCCTCGATGCGCACCAGCCGCGACTCCGGAATGCCCGGCGCAGACAGGCCCGAGGCCGTCGCGGGCAGCAGGTGCGGGTCGGCGTGTCGATGGTCGTGGTCGTGGTCGTGGTCGTGCTCGTGGTCGTGGTCGTGGTCGTGGTCGTGCTCGTGGTCGTGCTCATGCGCGGCGTCGTGCGCATGCAACTCGCCATGCAGGTGGCCGCCATCGTGCGCGTGGACATGCGCGTGCGGGTGCGGGTGGCGGTGCATGGTGCCGTCGGCGTGCACGTGCTCATGCTCGTGTTCGTGCGAGTGCTCATGCTCGTGCGCATGCGTGTGGGAAACCAGCGCGGGTGCCAACGCATGCGCAACAGCGTCCAACGGTTCGAACCGCGCGCCGGCGAACTTGCGGTCCGGATCGATCCGGGTTTCACCCTGGCCACAGCCACAGACAGTGCACATCAGACGACCTCCAGTTCCTTCAGGCGCAGTTCGTCGCCGCCAGTGACCAGCAGTTTATGCCCGCCGCACACCGGACAGCCATCGCCGCGTGCGGCGAGCTCGCGGCTGGCCGCGCAATCGGCACACCAGGCGGTGCCCGGCGGCCGCAGGATTTCCAGCACCGCGCCCTCGGCCGGACCGCCGCGGGTCGCGACGTCGAAGCCGAAAACCATCGCCTCGGGCATCACGTGCGACAGCGCGCCGATCTCGAGTACCACCCGGCGCACGCTCGCGAAGCCATCGGCGGCCGCGCGTTCGGCGACCATGCGCGCCAGTTCATTGCATATCGACATCTCATGCATGCACAGTCTCCGTGTCCTCGATCCGCAGCGGCGCGCAGGGATCGAGCCCTGCCACCACCCAGCGCACCGCCGCCTCCGGGCGCGCCGCGCGATCCAGCTGCGCCACCCAGCGGCACGCCTCGCCGCCGGCGCCGAACACGCGGTCGATCGGCGCCTCCAGCGTGCAATCCACGACCAGGCCCGCGCGCAGGACGACGCGATAGTGCAGCTCGCCACGCGCGGTGTGCGTGCGGCCTTCGCCCTCGCCATCGGCCAGTATCGCCGGCTGCATGGCGGCCGCGGCCGACGACCCTTCGAGCGCAGGCAACGCCACGAGCGCGGCGTCCAGATCGGCTCGCGCCTGTACCGCGGCAACCTCGAACCAGGCCTGGATGCGCGGAATCCACGCAGCGCCCGCGCCGGCCAACGCCGCGGGGAGCGCGCAGCGCAGTGCGACCAGCCGCTGGTCGAGCTCGAGTCCGCTCGCGCTCGCGCGAAACACCGGGTCCCAATACGCCGCGAAACCGCTGCCCGGCGCGAGCCGCCCACCGCCCGGCGCGAGCAAATCGCCGTCGGGATACAGCGCGCGCGCGATGCCTTCGGTGGCACGGCGCGCTGCGGCGACCTGCAGCGGGCGGGCGGGTTCGTCGAGCAGCGCGCACCAGTCGAAGGCACAACGCCATGCATGGGCAGCGATGGCATCGGCAAGGCAGACCAGATCTCGCGCCTGCTCGTGCGCGGGCGCAGGGACGAGCCCGGCGGCAGCCTCCACTGCACGCAACCCGGCCACCGCGTGCGCGGTGCCGCATAGCGGGAACAGCAGCGACAGCATGCGCAGGAAATCCTGCGGGGCACGTCCCAGCGCGACGCGCACGACTTCGCGGGGGCGCTTCAGTGCAAGACGCGGGGCGAGCGGCCCGTCCGCCTTTTCGCGCAGGCGCACCACGATCTCACTGCCCTGCGCTGCGGTGGCCACTGCTTATGCGTACCTGTGGAACACCACGCCAGTCACGCCTGGCGACCGAACAACAGCTCCCGCCGATCCAGGTTGCGCGGCGCCTCGGCCGTGGCCGGCGGCGGCGCCTGCTTCGGCGCCGGCGCCTCGAACAGACCTTCGGCGGCGGACTGCGCAGTCGATCGCGCTACCGCCTGGTCGGCGAACTCGAACATCGGCGAGAACAGCGAGATGCTCTCGAACACGCCTATATCGTCGATACGACCCGCGATCGCCTCGTAGTCCCCGGACGGGAATCGGAGCATGCGCTTGCTGCCCTCCTGCAGCGACGGCGCGCGCTCGCTGTCGAGCGGCAACACCACGATGTTCATGAACCATGGGCTGACCAGCACGCAGACCACGCGATCGTCGTCGAGGCGCGCGCCCACGGCTTCGATCTTCAGCAGGCCGTTGTAGACCGGCAGATCGCGCATGCGCGAGTCGCGTTGGCGGAACGCGTTCTCCAGTGCCAGCACCCGAAGACCCAGCAGCGCCTCGGCTCCCTGGACGCCGCGATCGCGTCGCTTGGCGGTCCCGGCATCGAGCACCATGAACTTGTCGCGCGGCGCGTCGCATGCGGGGCAATGCCAGTGCTCGGACAGCGCGGAGAACGCAGTACCCGGTGGGGTCTTCGAGTTCGCATCGCCCAGCGCGGGGTCGTAGACGGCCCAGCAGATGCCGCATTCCATGCGCGAACTGTCGTCGAGTTCGTCGATTCCGCCCAACCAGCTGCCCTCGAAGCGCTCATTCATGGCCGATAGGCCTCCAGGATCTCGCCAAGCCGCATCGCCGAATCGGCGTAGTCGTCCTGCGCGGCGAGCAGTGCAGTCGGCACATCGCCGATCTCCAGCGTGTCGAGCACGACCTTGCCCATGCCGTTAAAGAACTGCACGCCCCAGACGTTGCGATGGCCGGTCAGATGCACCTTGCACCAACCGAAACCGCGCGAATTGCTTTCGAAGGCCGCGCGCCCGAGCACCCGCGAGATCAGCGCGCTGTCGACCGGGGTCATCGGCATCAAGGTGAAGTTGATCACGTGATTGGGCGCGCCGGGCTGCCAGTTCTGCATGCGATCGCGGACTTCCCCGAGTACCGGAAACGCATTCATCGAGCCCTCGGGTTCGCGCTCGGGAAGCGTCAGTTCGGTCTGCGTCATCGCGCGCGCACCGGCGCGCACCACCTCGGGCACGTCGCCGATCTCCAGCCATTCCTGCAATACCGCACCGGCCGGTTCCATCACGCGGATCCGCCATAGTCCGGGCAGCACCGACTCGTTGACCTCGAAGCGCGGATCGCTGCCGAGGCTCATCAGCACCTCGCCCTCGCCGAGTATCTCGCCGAGCAGGCGGCGATCGTCGTCATGCATGCCGTCGATCGCGAAGCGCGGACGTTCCGCGCCGTCGCGGAACTGATCGAGTGCGCTGCGCACCCGATCCAGCAGCGCGCACACCGTTTCTCCGGCGGCGGCGACCTTGGACGGGTCCAACGCCGGGCGCACCGATTCGGAAGAATGGATGTCGAGCAGCGTGAGCTCGTCGTCCGCGGGTGCGCTGACGAACACGCCGATCGGTTGCGCTTCGCCTTTCCAACTGCCGGGCCGAAGGATGTTCATCGCTGTAACGCCTCGGGTTGCGGTGCTGCGGCCTGATCGAGCAGTTCGCCGACCCGTTCCGCATAGTGATCCCAGCCCTTCATGCGTTCGATCGCTCCGAGCGTTTTGCGCCCGCGCACGAACACCAGGGTGGGCGTGGTGGTCACGCCGAACAGCGCCTTGAGCTTGCGCTCGTCGGCGATCTGCATGACGCCAGCGCGCAGCCGACCGCCGTGGCAGCGCACCAGTTCGCGCAGCACCACGGCCACGTCGGCCGACTCGCCGGTGCGGTCGTGTTCGCCGGCGAAGAACAGCGCCGTCACCGCATCGTCGCGCACGAACAGATGTTCGATCTCGGTGGCCGACACCTGCAGGGTGCTCGGGACTTCGCGCAACGCATCGAACACGTTCATCGGCTCACTCGCCTCCCGGGCGCAGGTGCACTGGCAGCTGCGGTTCGCGATCGATCAGGTCGGCCAGCAGGTGTTCGAAGGGCTCACCGTTGATCGCGTGCTCGACCGCGAGCAGCGCGTTGCGGATCTGCTGCGCCTCGTGTGCATCCAGCGTGCGTACCGCACTGTCGACATGGATCAACAACCAATCGCCGGGCAGCACCGCATCCAGCAGCAAGGTGTCGACCCGGCACTGCGTCGGGCCGTTGGCACACACGGCCCATCCGTGGCCGGCCTGCAGCACCTTCATGGGCACGCCCATGCACATCGCCTCAGGCGTCCTGCAGCACGCGGCCGGCGGCCAGCACGCGCGCGTCGCCGAAGCGACATGCGGCGCTGGCCGAAGGTCGGCCGCGCTCGTAGGCATCCAGCGCCAGCGCGGGAACCAGCAAGCCCGGAGCGTTGCCCTCGCGCCGGCGCAGTTCGATGCCCCATTCGCGCAGCTGCCCGGCCGCCAGTGCGATCGCCTGCGGCAACAGGGCGCGGACCGGAGCGGTCAGGCTGCCACCGTAGTCTTCCAGTTCGACCGGCTGCGCGCCGATCACCGTGATGTGCTCGGGCTTGCGGCCGAGCAACTCAGCGCACGCCAGTACGTCGGAAACGCCGGCCTGGTGCAGGCTCATCTTGCCGCGGCCGATGAAGCTGGGCACCTCGGCATCGCGCACCACCACCAGGGTGGCGGGCGGCGCGCCGAAGTCGACCGCATCGAAGACCAGCACGCGCGACGCATCGGCGATGAACTGCACCAGGTACAGGCCCTGGGTTCCGCCGTCCATCAGTTCGACCCCGGGCGGCACCTCGAAGCGCTCCGCGAAGGCCTCGACGCAGCGCACCCCGAAGCCCTCGTCCGCCCACAGGATGTTGCCGACCCCCAGCACCAGGATCGGTCCGCTGCCGCTCATGGTTTGTCGTCCTTCATGAAGCGCCAGCCCGAGACCATGGTGGAGATGATGCTGGTGCGTCCCATGATGTCCTCGCGGAACACCAGGTAGGTGTGGATGCAGCTGAACACGATCAGCACCCACATGCCGATGTGATGCAGGGTGTGCACGGCGAACGAGCCGCCGAACACCACCAGCACCCAGCCGAACAGTGCATACATCCAGTGGTCCATGCCCTGGCCCTCGGCGTACAGCGCGAAACCGCTGACGATCATGAACGCCAGCGGCAGGATGCACATCAGGAACATCGCGATGCCCGCCAGCGGATTGTGCCCGAGGTGTTTCTTCGCATCGCGCTTGATGAACAGGTAGTACAGCTGCTGATCGAACAAACCCTTCCACCACGATCGACGGTGCACTGGCGGCAGGAACACCTCGCGCGCGTGCACGTTGCCGACGAAGGCCCAGTAGACGCGCAACACGAAGAACACCGCGAGCACCTGGCCGGCGATGAAATGCGCCATGCGGATATAGCCGAACAGGTAGCTGTCGCTGGCTTCGCCACCGATCGACGGCGGCGGGCTTGCGATCAGAAAGCCGGTCACCACCAGCACCAGCACGCAGACCACGGTGACCCAGTGCCAGATCCTTACCGGCGCTTCGTAGACGTACACCGCCCACGGTGTGCGGCCCGGCGCGGGGAATGGCGGCCGCTGGATCTGCGCAGCGGCGATCGGCGGTTTGCCCGGAGCGACGGAAGCCATGGTCTGGTCTCCTAGCGCACCGTGACGCGGGTGAGTTCCTCGCCGTCGGGACCGAGCACGTGGGTCGCGCAGGCAAGACACGGGTCGAAGCTGTGCAGCGTGCGCAGGATCTCCAGCGGCTGGTTGGCGTCGGCGATCGGCATGTCCAGCAGGGCCGCCTCGTAGGCGCCGATGTTGCCCTCCTTGTCGCGCGGCCCGGCATTCCAGGTGGTCGGCACGATGCACTGGTAGTTGGCGATCTTGCCGTCTTCGACGCGCAGCCAATGACCCAGCGCACCCCGCGGGGCCTCGGCGAATCCGACGCCGCGCGCCGGATTGGGCCAGGTGGAGGGCTCCCACTTCGCAGTGTTCGCCGTCGCGATATCGCCGGCCTTGATCGCCGCCATCAGCTTGTTGAAATAGTAGTCGAGCTTGTGCGCGGCCCACTGGCCTTCGAGTCCGCGCGCTGCGGTGCGGCCGAGGGTCGAGAACAGTGCGCCCAGCGGCAAGCCGAGGGTTTGCAGCAAACGATCGGTCGGCTCCTTGAATTCGGGGATGCCCTTGGCATAGCCGACGATGAAGCGCGCCAGCGGCCCGACTTCCATCGCATGACCCTTCCATCGCGGCGCCTTGATCCATGAGTACTTGGCGCCCTCATCGACCTGTTCGATCCGGGTCCGCGTGCCCTTGAAGTTCGGGCCGAGGTCGAAGTGCGGATCGGTCACTCCATCGTAGGGATGCAGCCCGCGGGTTTCGTCGGCGTAGCGGTACCAGGAATGGTCGACGTACTCCTGGATCTCGTCGCGATCCTCGAGGTCGATATCGTGCACCGTCGATAGATCGCCGTTGATTATCGCGCCGCGCGGCATCTGCAGGCTCGATGCCCCATAGTCGTTGGCGCGCTCAGGAAACTCGCCGTAGGACATCACGTTCTTCGATGCCAGTCCGCCGCCATGCAGCCAGTCCTTGTAGAAGCCGGCGATCGCGATCAGGTCGGGCAGATAGACCTGCTCGGTGAATTCGATCGAGCGGTCGATGATCGTGCGCACCAGGTTCAGGCGCTCGATGTTGATCGCGCCCACCGCACCGACGTCGTCGACGTTGATCGGGCTGGGTACCCCCCCCACCAGCCAGTTCGGATGCGGGTTCTTGCCGCCGAACACCGCATGGATCTTGACGATCTCCTTCTGGAAATCCAGCGCCTCGAGATAGTGCGCGACCGCCATCAGATTCGCCTCGGCCGGCAGCTTGTAGGCCGGATGACCCCAGTAGGCGTTCTTGAACGGACCCAGTTGTCCCGAGTCGACGAAGCGCTTGAGCTTGCCCTGCAGGTCGCGGAAGTAGCCGGGCGACGACAGCGGCCAGCGGGAGATCGACTGCGCCAGCTCGCTGGTCGCTTTAGGGTCGGCCGACAGTGCGGAGACCACGTCGACCCAGTCGAGCGCGTGCAGGTGATAGAAATGCACGATGTGGTCGTGCACGAACAGCGTCAGCTGCATGATGTTGCGGATGGTATTCGCGTTTTCGGGAATGTCGATCCCCAGCGCGTGCTCGACCGAGCGCACGCTGGCCAGCGCGTGGGTGCCGGTGCACACGCCGCAGATGCGTTCGGCGAATGCCCACGCATCGCGCGGGTCGCGGCCCTTGAGGATCACCTCGAGTCCGCGCCACATGGTGCCGGTGGACACCGCATTGCGGATCACGTTGTTCGCATCGATGTTCACCTCGACCCGCATGTGGCCCTCGATGCGGGTCACCGGATCGACCACGATGCGCCGGCCGCTGCCGTCGAGATTGAACCCATTGGGAGTGACGGTCATGCCTCAGGCCTCGGTTTTCTCGTTGACGGGAGCGACGCTCGCGCGGCCGGCTTTCTCGCGGGCCCGCTGCAGCGCGGACAGACCGGCGTGCGCGGCGATGCCTGCGCCCACCAGCCCCACGGTCACCGCGCCGACGGTGTCGGCATTGACTTCCGCATTCAGCAGCCGGGTGCCGTGCAGGCGCTGGTAGAACGGGCCGTTGTCCCAGAAGTTCTCTTCCGAACAGCCGATGCAGCCGTGCCCGGACTGGATCGGGAACGACGTGCCCTCGTTCCAGCCGATCGTCGAGCAGGCGTTGTAGGTCGTCGGGCCACGACAGCCGACCTTGTACAGGCAGTAGCCCTTGCGCGAGCCCTCGTCGTCGAACTTTTCGGCGAACTGGCCGGCATCGAAGTGCGGCCGGCGATAGCATTTGTCGTGGATGCGCTGGCTGTAGAACATCTTCGGGCGACCCATCAGATCGAGATCGGGCAGGCGATCGAAGGCGACCATGTAGGTCAGCACGCCGGTCATCACCTCGGCGATCGGCGGGCAGCCGGGAATCTTGATCACCTGCTTGTCGGTGATCACCTTGTGGATCGGCGTGGCCGCGGTCGGATTGGGCTTGGCCGCCTGCACGCAGCCCCACGAGGCGCACGCGCCCCAAGCGATGACGGCGCTGGCATCGGCGCACACCTCGCGCAGCTGCTCGACGAATGGACGGCCGCCGACGATGCAGTACATGCCGTCTTCGTTCAGCGGCGGGTTGCCCTCGATCGCGGCGATGTAGCGGCCTTTGTAGTCGCGCCGGATCTCCTGCAGGATCTCGTCGGCCTGGTGGCCGGCACTGGCCATCAGCGTGTGGCTGTAGTCGAGCGACACCATCGACAGCACGACATCGCGCACCAGCGGATGCGCGCTGCGGATGAAAGACTCCGAGCAGCAGGTGCATTCGAGCCCGTTGAGCCATATCACCGGGACCCGCGGCTTGGTCTCCATCGCATGCGCGATCCGGCCGGCGAATTCCGGCGCGAGCCCGAGCGACGCGGCGGTCAGCGAGCAGAACTTGAGGAAACTGCGTCGCGAGATGCCCTGGCGGCGAATGGTCTCGTAGAACGATTCCTGACGACCCATGACGCAAACCTCCTGGTGGAGCGACCGGAACGCGCAACCGGACCGCGAGCTGACCTGACGGGAGGGTCGGCGGCCACGCCGATCTTGCGCGTTGCCCCACAACCGGCATCGATGCCTTCCCTCGCGAGCAAGACTCGCGCCGTCAAGACCACGCGATCTTGACCTCGGTCAATTCGGCGCACGGCGGCAGCACGCAACATGTACTGCACGCCACGCGAGCCGCCATTCGGCAGGCGACGTCGGCAGCGGAGGACGTCCAATGAATCGCAAGTTGCTTGTCGCCGTCGCGGCGCTGCTCGCGCCCGGCATAGCCGTAGCGCACGATGGCCACGTTCAGGTGCACGGACTGATGGCCGGACTGGCGCATCCGTTCGGCGGCGCCGACCATTTGGTGGCGATGATCGGCGTAGGCCTGCTGGCCGGCATGTTGGGCGCGGGATCGCGCTGGCGGCTGCCGCTGGCTTTCCTCGCCGCGATGGCGGTCGGCGCGGTCCTGGGCATGGCGGGAATCGGCGTCGCCCCGCTGGAACAGGTCATCGCGCTCGGCGTGCTCGCATTGGGCCTGGCGATCGCGTTCGTCGCGCGGGTGCGACCCGCGCTGGCGATCGTCGTGGTCGCATTCTGCGCGATCTTCCACGGGCACGCGCATGGCGTCGAATTGCCGGCGCACGCCAATGCACTCGCCTACGTCGCCGGCTTCGTGCTGAGCACCGCGGTACTGCACGTCGTGGGCCTGGTTCTCGCGCAGTTCCTGCGCGCACGCCCGGTCGCGCGTGTCGCCGGCGGCGCGATCGCGCTGGCGGGGCTGGTCATGGTGCTGGTCTGAGGCTGTACCGGATCGCGCCGCGTGCAAGCAGCAATAGCACCGTCACACAGGCCCCGGCCGGATGGCGCGCGGCGGCAGTGCCGCACCCTGTCGCCGGAGCGCGCGCGCGTTCGCTCAACACGTCTCACCCGTTTCGGATTGATTGCCTGCTCTGTTATTGACCTCGATCAAGACCTGGCCACGCGGGTCCCTGCACAGTCGGGGCGCTAGCACGGTATCCGTCGTGTCGATGTGATGCGCGTTATCGAAAAATCGCAGTCGGGGAGATCAAGCGTGTTCGGATGGATCAAGCGCTCGTGGGTATGGTTCCGCTCGCCCAGTTCACGCTGGGCATTGGGTAGCCTGATCGGCGGGGGTTTCGTCGCCGGCATCGCGTTCGTGGCGGTGTTCAACACCAGCCTCCATCTGACTGGCACCGACCAGTTTTGCGGCTACGCCTGCCATTCGATGCGCGAGTTCGTGGCCCCCGAGTGGGAAGCGAGCGCCCACTTCACCAATCGCTCCGGCGTGCGCGCGGGCTGCGCGGACTGCCATCTCGCGGAACAGTTCGTGCCGAAGATGCAGCGCAAGATCCGCGCGGCATGGACCGACGTACCGGGCGAGCTGTTCGGCTGGATCAGCACCCGCGAGAAGTTCGAGGCCCGGCGACTGCACATGGCCGAGGTCGTATGGGCCGAGATGAAGGCCAACGACTCGCGCGAGTGCCGCAGCTGCCATGCCAAGGCGTACATGGATTTCGCCGCGCAGTCGAATCGCGCGCGGGACTCGCACGAAGAGGCGTCGAAATCCGGAGAAACCTGCATCGATTGCCACAAGGGCATCGCCCATCGCAAGCCGGACATGCCAGCCGAAGAAGGCGAGTCCGAGGACTTCTCACTTTGAACGGACCAAACCCCATGACCCATCGCGCATCGAACCACCCGCTGCTGCGTCCGCTCGCCCTCGCCTTCCTGCTCGCCGGCTTCCCGGCCTCGCAGGCCCTCGCGATCGACTGGGCCGCGGTTCCTGCCAAGACCGTGACCCTCGCCTATGCCGGCCAGGCGTCGTGGGAGTGGGTGCTGACCAAGAGCGACCATGAGGGTGCGGAGAAATTCCGCGGCGGCAAGGACTGCAAGGAGTGCCACGACGACGAGTCGATCGTGAAGGACGGGGCGAAGGCGGCGAAGGGCGGCAAGCTCGAGCCCGCTCCGATCGCCGGCAAGCCGGGCCATCTGGCGGTGAAAGTGCAGTCCGCCAACGACGGTACGAAGCTCTACTTCCGCATGCAGTGGAAGGACACCGGCACCAACGCGAAGCAGAGCGAATTCGCCGCGCACGCCAGCGTGATGCTGGCGGACGCGAACGTGAAGGAAGCCATGCGCGCGGGCTGCTGGGCAGGCTGCCACGACGACGTCGAAGGCATGGCCAGTGCAGGCGCGGCACCGCAGGAGAAGTACCTCGGCGCGTCGCGCGCCAAGCTCGGCCGCACCGGTGGTGGCGCGAACCTCAAGCCCCCGGCGGAGATCGACAAGCTGCTCGCTGCGGGCACCTTCCTCGAGTACTGGACCGCGGCGCTCAACCCGGGCAAGCCCGCGGTGGTCGGGCACGGCTACATCCTCGATACGGTGCGCAAGGCAGCCACGCCTGCGGTCAGCGCCGAGGCCACCTTCGCGGGCGGCGAATGGACCGTGGTACTGAGCCGGCCGCTCGCGGCTGCGGGCCCAGGACAGAAGAGTTTCGCGGCAGGCAGCGTGTATCCGCTGGGTATCGCGATCCACGATGGTTCCACCAAGGGACGCTGGCACTACGTGTCGATGGAGCAGTCGCTGTCCATCGATGGCGGTGCGGCGGATTTCGTAGCGAAGAAGCAGTGACGGCATCCGGCGCGCATCGCCGCGCGCCGGACGGACAACAGCACCTCGGAGGCTTCATGCACCTGCGCACCATTCCTGTCTGGATAGCCGTCGTGGCCCTGTCGTTCGGGTTCTCGACCTCGTCCGCCGACGCCGCCGAAGGCGCCGAAAACCCCGGTTTCAAGTCGTGCGTGAAGTGCCACGACGAGACCTCGGAAGTCCCGGTCCTGCCGATCCTCAAGACCAAGCACGGCGTAGTGGCCGATGAGCGCACGCCGTTCGCCGACCAGGCCTGCGTCACCTGCCACGGCGCGAGCCTGGCGCACCTCGATGGCGAGGGCGACGACAAGCCCGCGCCCGACGTGACCTTCAAGGAGTCCGATGCCAAGGCTGGCAACCAGGTGTGCCTGACCTGCCACCAGAGTGGCTCGCAGATGCACTGGGCCGGCAGCGTGCACGACAACGAGAACGTCAGTTGCTCGGGCTGCCACGACACCCACGTCTCGCATGACGCGGTGCTCGACAAGAACACCCAGTTCGATGTCTGCCTGACCTGCCACCAGGAACAGCGCGCCGATTTGTTCAAGCCGTTCCGCCACCCGATCAAGGAAGGCAAGGTCGCCTGCTCCGACTGCCACAACCCGCACGGCTCCACCTCACCGGCGAGTCTGGTGAAGAACAACACGCCCGAGACCTGCAACCAGTGTCACGCCGACAAGCGCGGCCCGTTCCTGTGGGAGCACCAGCCGGTCAACGACGATTGCAGCCATTGCCACAATCCGCACGGTTCGGTGCATGCGTCGATGCTCAACACGCGCGGCCCGTGGCTGTGCCAGCAGTGCCACTCGGCGAACTTCCATCCGTCGACTGCCTACAGCGGCACCGGTTTGCCGGGCGCGACGCGACCCTCGGGCGCGCAGCAGATGCTGGGCAAGAACTGCATGAACTGCCACACCGAAGTGCACGGGTCGAACCATCCGTCCGGCGCCCGCATGACGCGCTGATTCCCCCCTTCGACCGGATGCGAGGAAAGCCATGAAAATCGAACGCAATCCCCTGTCCCAGGCCATCCGCGCGCAGCTCGCGCTGCCGTTGATGCATGCTTCCCTGCTCGCACTCGCGCTCGCGGCAACACCCGCGCTCGCGCAGGACGAGTTCTCGCTCGAAGGAGAAGAACCGCCGAAAGACACCGCAGAGCTGCTGCGCGAGCAGACCGAGGTCTCGAGCACGGTGGAGGTCGGCCTGGGCTTCCTCAGCGACGACTCCTTCCGCTTCGGCCGTTACACCGGTCTGACCGACGACGGCGTCTACGGCGTGCTGGGCTTCGACATCTTCCAGCGCGGCGCGTGGGACGGCGATGATGCGACCTACTGGCGCCTGCAAGGCGAGAACCTCGGCCTCGATTCGCGCGAGGCGTACTTCGAGTACGGCCAGCAGGGTCGGTTCGCGTTCCATCTCGGATTCGACCAGATCCCGCACAACCAGATCGACACCGCCCGCACGATCTTCACCAACCCGGGTTCGACCAGCCTGACCCTGCCGTCGAACTGGGTTGGCGCGCAGACCACTGCCGGCATGACGCGACTGAACGAGTCGCTGCGGCCGTTCGACATCGAGCATGAACGGCGCAGGTTCGAGATCGGCTTCGACTGGATCCCGGCGCCAAAGTGGGACCTCGAAACGAAGTACAGCCGCGAAGAGAAGGATGGGCTCAAGACCATCGGCCTGACGATCGGCAATTCCGGCGGCACCCCGCGCTCGGTGCTTGCACCGGAGCCGGTCGATTACCTCACGCAGACCGCCGACGTTGCGCTTACTTTCGCCCGCCCGGACTATCAGATCCGGATCGGCTACTACATGTCGCTGTTCGACAACGAAAACAGCGCGCTGAGTTGGCAGAATCCCTACACGACGATCAACGGCTGGGCCGCGTCCGCCGGGTTCCCGAGCGGATTGGGCCAGATGCATCTCGAGCCCGACAACGAGTTCCACCAGGTCTATGCAAGCGGCGGCTGGTCGTTCGGCGACACCATGCGCCTGACCGGCGACCTGTCCTACGGTCGCGCGACGCAGGACGATGCGTTCCTGCCCTACACCATCAACCCGGTGCTGGCGGCCAGCATCACCCAGCCGCTGCCGCGGACCTCGCTGGATGGCAAGGTGGACAACACCTACGCCGCGCTGCGCTTCTCGCACCGGCCGTGGAACACGTTCTACTGGAACGCCAACCTGCGCTACGACGACCGCGACAACGGGACGCCGCACAACGAGTATGTCTACATCCCCGGCGACTCCCTGACCCAGAACACCACCGTTACCAGCAGCTTCCGCCGCTTCAACGAGCCGAAATCGCAGGAAGAAACCAGCTTCCGCCTCGACGCCACGTGGCGCGCGATGGATTGGCTGCGGGTCGCCGGCGAAGCAGAGTGGAGCAGCATCGAGCGGCCGCATCAGGAACGTGAGGAGCTCGACGAGAACCGCTATGGCCTGTCGTTCACCGGCAACACGGGTGGAATGCTGTCGGGCGGGCTGCGGCTGTCGGTGGCCGACCGCGATGGCAGCGAGTACCAGGGCTGGGTGACTTTCGTCAACGGCTACTCGCCGGGCTACACCAACACAGTGCTGCCGTTCGTCGACGGGCACCCGTTCGAGAACCTGCCCGGCATGCGCAAGTTCAACCAGGCCGACCGCGAGCGCCAGCAGGCCGAGCTGTTCGCCAACATCGCGTTCGGCGACACGCTTGAGTTGGGCCTGAGCGGCAACTACAGCGAAGACGATTACACGGATTCGCAGTTCGGCC
>JANOEA010000146.1:0-4391 GCA_031412975.1 Pseudomonadota bacterium
GCCTGATTGTCGCCGAACCAGATCAAGGCGCGGCGAACGGCATTGACCACCGCACGCGGGGTGATGGTGGCGCCTGCGAACTGGTCGAAGTCGCCGCCGTCGCGACGCACGGCCCAGCGTTCGGCGGGCGGGTCGCCGATACGACGCCCCGCGAAGCGATGGATCCAGTCGCTGCGTTCGGCTTCGATCGGATCGCCGAGTCCGGGTGTTTCCCGGTGCGCGACCACGCGCACGCCGATCACGCGGCCGTCGACGCCGACGCCGAGCAGCAACTGGATCGCACCGTTGTAGCCATCATCGGCGGTCACGCCCAGCACCGCAGCGACGGCTTGGCCGCCGCGGCGCGCGCGATGGATGGTCTGCGGCTGGGTACCGCCCAGGCCCTCGGGCGCCAGCACTTCGATGCGGTCGGCGACCGGATCGTTGTCGTAGCCATCCACTGGCAGCAGTGCGGCCAACGCGGCGAGCTGCGCACGCTGCTGCTGCGCTTCAATCGGCGCGCGCGTCCATGCCACCATCGCGGCGAGCACCGCGGCAGTGACCGCTGTGAACGCCGCCAGCTGCAGTCCATTGCGTTGGATCGAGCGCAGGATGGAGTTCATCGGCTGCGCCCGAACACCCGCGGCCGCAGCCAGCGATCCAGCAGCGGCGCGACGGCGTTCATCAACAGCACCGCAAATGCGATGCCGTCGGGATAGGCGCCATAGCGGCGGATCAGCACGCACAGCGCGCCGACGCCAGCACCGAACAGCAGCCGGCCGCGCGGGGTCGCCGCGCCGCTGACCGGGTCGGTCGCGATGAAGAACGCACCCAGCATCGTGGCACCCGTGGTCAGATGGAACAGTGGCGATGCGTGCCTGCCAGCGTCGTAAAGCCACAATGGCGCGGCCACGATGAGCACGCCAGCCGCAACGCCAACCGGCACTTGCCAGTGGATCACGCGCTGCTGCAGCAGCCACAGTCCACCGAGCAGCCAGGCGAGGGCCAGCCACTGGCTGCGCGCAACGGCGGCGGCGAGTTCCGGACCGCTGCGGATCTCCGCCACCGTGCGCCCTTGCCCGAGCTGCTCGCGCAGCGAATCCAGCGGCGTGGCCTGCGCCATTGCATCCCACGGCTGGCCGCCGCCGAATACCGCATGCAGCAGTACGCCCGGTTCGAGCGCCGAGCCCGGCCCGAGTCCAGGCCACGCACCGAGTTCCCGCGTGAATGCGATCAGCACCACCACGTAACCGACCATCGCGGGATTGAACACGTTGTAGCCGAGCCCGCCATACAGATGCTTGGCCAGCACGATCGCCGACAGCATGCCGATCGCGGCGATCCACCATGGCGCCCATGGTGGCAGGCACAGCGCGAACAGCACGCCGGTCACGGGCGCCGACAGATCGGACAGGAAAGGGCGCAGCGGGCGGCCGCGCAGCTGCAGCATCGCCGCCTCGGCGAGCAGCGCGAACACGCAGGCCAGCGCGATCTGCAGCAAAAGGCCGACGCCGAACCACAGCGTCGACAGCACGATGCCCGGCAGCAACGCGAGCAGCACCTTGAGCATCACCTTCTGCACGCTGTTCGCGGCCGGCAGGTGCGGCGCGCCGCCGAGGCGAAACTC
Source organism: Pseudomonadota bacterium (assembly GCA_031412975.1). Lineage (GTDB taxonomy): Bacteria > Pseudomonadota > Gammaproteobacteria > Xanthomonadales > Ahniellaceae > UBA4656. Next base: position 1,607 of record JANOEA010000146.1, read on the forward strand.
ACGCGCCATGATCGGAGCCGCCATCGATTGCCTTGCGTGCCGCGGCGCGCTGCAGCGCAGCCGCGATCGGGTCGTCCAGCGGTGCGTCCGCCGATTGCTTCCCTCGTCCGGCAAGGCGCTGCGCCCGCTCCGCCTCGGTTTCGGCCAGACGCAGCGTGCGCGCCTCGAAGCGCTCGCGCGCGGCGTCGGCGCGCCGCCGCGCATCCGCGCGCAGGTGCAGTTCGGCCTTGCCATGCCGATACCAGTCGACCAGCGGGATATGGCTCGGGCACACCTGTGCGCACAGTCCGCATTCGATGCAGTCGCGCAGCGCGTGGTCCTCGACTGCGTCCCAATCGCTCGCACGGATGTACCAGTGCAGCTGTTGCGGCAACAGTTGCGCGGGGCAGACGCGGGAACATTCGCCGCAGCGGATGCAGGGCAGTTCGGGTGCCGGGTCGCGCAGTTGTGCGGCGGTGAGCACCAGTACGCAGTTGCTCGCCTTGACGATCGGCACCGCATCGGTCGCGATCGCGGTACCCGTCATCGAACCGCCCAGCACCACCCGTGCCGCATCGGCGCTGTAGCCGCCGGCTTGCGCGACCAGCCATTCGACCGGCGTGCCGAGCCGCACGCGCCAGGTGCCTGCTGCGCGCACCCCGGGTCCGGTCACGCTCACGAGGCGCTCGATCAGCGGCTCGCCATGCACGACCGCGCGACACACCGCTGCCGCCGTGCCCACGTTGTGGCACAGCACGCCGATGTCGACCGGATAGGCGCCGCTGGGCACCTCGCTGCCGGTCAGCACGCGGATCAACTGGCGCTCGCCGCCTTGCGGAAAGATGGTGGGGACTTCGACCAACTGGATGTCGGTGTGGGTGTCGAGTGCGGCACGCAGCGCCGCGCCGGCCTCCTGCATGCGGTCCTCGATCGCGAGCATCATCCGCGTGGCGCCCACGATCCGGCGCATGATCCGCGCACCGGTGATGATTTCCATCGCGGATTCGCGCAGCAACATCTCGTCGCAGGCGATCCACGGTTCGCACTCGGCGCCATTGATCACCAGCAGTTCGACCGGGTAACCGAGTTTCAGCGCGGTCGGGAATGCAGCACCGCCGAGTCCGACGATGCCGGCGTCGGCGATGCGCTCCAGCAGGCTCCGGGGGTCGGCATGCATCCAGTCCGGGATCGGCGGCCACAAAATCGCGCGCTCGTCGGTTCGGGCATCGGGATCGACCGCGAGCACGATGCATGGCATGTGCAGGCCTGAGGCGTTTGCAACCGGGCGCAGCTCGATCGCGACGATGGTGCCTGCCGCGGGTGCGTGCACGTGCGCACCCGAGCCATCGGCGTGCGCAAGCTCCTGGCCCAGCGATACTCGGTCGCCGGGTGCGACCAGCGCGCGTGCGAGGCTGCCGCCATATCCGGACAGCGGCAGGACCAGCGTCGGTGGCAGCGGACACTCGCGCGATGCGTCGGCAGACGCGGCGATCTTGTGGCCGGGCAGGTGCATGCCACCATGCAAGCCGTGCAGCGCGACGGTGCCGTTCATGGCACCCGCACGAGTTCGATGCGCTGCATCCGCGCCGTCGCTGGTCGCGGGGCGCGCCAGGCGGCAGCGCCGCTGCGCGCGGGCAGCATGTGGATACAATCGACCGGGCACGGCGCGATGCACAGATCGCAACCGGTGCAGGCGTCGATCAGCACCGTGTGCATGAGCTTCGGCGCGCCGATGATCGCGTCCACCGGACACGCCAGGATGCACTTGGTGCAGCCGATGCAGATGTCTTCGTCGATCCATGCGATGCGCGGCGGCTTTTCGCTGCCGTGGGTGGCATCCAGCGGCTTGGGCTCGCGCCCGAGCAGCGTGGCCAATGCCCGCACGCCAGCCTCGCCACCGGGAGGACACTGGTTGATGTCGGCATCGCCACGCGCGATCGCCGCCGCATACGGCCTGCAGCCGGGGAATCCGCACTGCGCGCACTGGGTCTGCGGCAGGATCCGATCGATCGCATCGACCAGCGGTGCGTCCGCGCGGCGAAACCTGACCGCAGCCCATCCCAGCAGCGCGCCGAGCAGCACGCCCAGTCCACCCAGCGCGAGTACCGCCTCGATCATCCGCGCTGGCCCATCCCGGCAAAGCCCATGAAACCGAGCGCCATCAGGCCTGCGGTGATCAGTCCAATCGGTGCGCCCTTGAATGCCACCGGCACGTCGCCGGCATCGATGCGTTCGCGCAGGCCCGCGAACAGCACCAGCACCAGGCCGAAGCCGAGCGCGGCGCCCAATCCGAACACCAGCGAGCCGAGCAGATCATGCTGCTCACGCGTGTTGAGCAAGGCCACGCCGAGCACCGCGCAATTGGTGGTGATCAGCGGCAGGAAAATGCCCAGCACCTGGTAGAGCAGCGGAAACTGCCGCCGCATCACCGCCTCGACGATCTGCACCAGAGCCGCGATCACCAGGATAAAAGCGAGCGTGCGCATCCACACCAGGTCCAGCGGCAGCAGCAGCCACTGATGGATCAGGTACGAAAGCCCCGAGGCCATGGTCAGCACGAACGCGGTCGCCAGCGACAAGCCCACCGCTCCCTCGACCTGTTTCGATACTCCCATCACCGGGCACAGGCCGAGGAACTTCACCAGCACGAAGTTGTTGACGAAGACTGCGGTGAGCAGGATGGCAAGCAGGTCGGGCATGGGTGCCGCAAGCGGTGAGTGGTGAGTGGTGAGTGGTGAGTGGTGAGTGGTGAGTGGTGAGTGGTGAGTGGTGAGTGGTGAGTGGTGAGTGGTGAGTGGTGAGTGGT
>JANOEA010000147.1:0-2036 GCA_031412975.1 Pseudomonadota bacterium
CGGCCACCAACTATTCCTACGAGGGGCCCGAGCGCGGCGTCGGCGCGGCGATGACCTGGGCCAGCGACAAGCCCGAAGTGGGCAAGGGCCGGCAGGAGATCACCGCCAGTATCGCGAACCAGGAGGTGGTCACTGCGCTGGCCTTCGAGGGCATGTCGGCGGCGACCTCGACCATCCGCCTCGCCCCTGAGGGCGAGGGCACCCGCGTGACCTGGCGCTTCGACACCGCACTGCCGCTGGGCCTGGATGGCGATTTTTTCATGGGCGTGATGGGGCGCTACTTCGGGCTGGCGATGGACGGCATGATCGGCAAGGACTACGACAAGGGCCTGGGCAAGCTCAAGAGCCTGCTCGAGGGCATGCCCAATGCGGACATCGCGGGCCTCGAAGGCGTGGTGCAGGAAGTCGCCGCACAGCCGGCCTATGCGATCAACGGGCTCGAAGCGGGCGTCGACAGCGTATCGAGCAGCGCGGTGATGGGTGCGGCCTACGGCGAGATCGTGGCACTCGCGCAGGCCAACGGCATCAAGCTCGCCGGACCGCCGTTCGCGCTGATCCGCGGGCACGGCGACGGCAAGTGGCAATTCGATGCGGGCATCCCGGTCGATCGCAACGATGTGCCGGGCAGCGGTCGCGTTACCGCCACCACCACTTACGCCGGCCGCGTCGGCGAGTTCCGGCACATGGGGTCCTACGATGAGCTCGCGGCGACCCATGCGAAGGCGGAAGCCTGGCTCGCGACCCGCGGCCTCGCCGAATCCGGACCGCGACGCGAGATCTACGTCAGCGATCCGGTCGCCACGCCGGTTGCCGAGTTGCTCAGCTTGATCAGTATTCCGGTGCAGTAGGGCGCAGGGGGCGAGGTGGTGAGCCGCTCCGCTTCGTAGACGCGGGCTTTGCTCCCTTCCCCCTCTACGGGGGAAGGGTGGGGATGGGGGTCGGCTCTTGCGGCAAGCCTTGCGCCCCCCATCCCCAGCCCTTCCCCCGCAAGGGGGGAAGGGAGTTCTGGCGATGCAATGCGAAGGTTGCGCTTCGACTGCGCGGGCTTTTGCTCCCTTCCCCCTTTACGAGTGAGGCGGGACATTCCGCGGCACAGCCGCGGACCGCCGAACGCCCGCGCGAGTAGCGCGGGCCGGGCGGAAGGGTGGGGATGGGGGTCGGCTCTTGCGGCAAGCCTTGCGCCCCCCATCCCCAGCCCTTCCCCCGCAAGGGGTGAGGCGGGACATCCCGCGGCACAGCCGCGGACCGCCGAACGCCCGCGCGACTAGCGCGGGCCGGACGGAAGGGAGTAAACCGCGAGGCTCTGGGTTGTTGGGCTGCGGCAGGTTTACCCGCGCGGCCGTTGCCGCGAACGCGAGCGCGGCAGCGGTACCGACTCGGGCACCGCGCCGGCCCAACCGTCCTTGCCGCGTACCTTGGGCGCCGGTTTGATCCGCGGCTTGCGTGCTTCGGGCGGGTTGATCTCGAGCGCGGTATCGCTGGTGGCCCCGGCGAGCGACAGCTCCAGCTTGTACTTGCCGGGCATCGCGAACAGCGTGTGCCCGAGCCGCGCGGCTTGCGCATACGGCGTGGTCGCCAGATAGCCCACGTCGTCGGCGGGTGGCGCCTTGGCTTCGGCGAGCAGCTTTTGATTGGCGAGCTTCTCCGCGGCCAGCGCCATGTTGCGATCCACCTGCACGTCCCATTCGAAGCGATTCACGCCCGCCTTCGCATCGATCTCCATCGCGCGCACCGGATTGCCGTTGGCATCGAGCACGCGCAGCGTCGCGCGCCCATCGGTGCCGGCCCAGAACGTGCCGCGCAACCGGGGCAGGTATTCACTCGCATCCAGCCACCAGTTCGGCTTGCCGCGCCAGTCGCGATCGGCCTTCAGCGGCGCGACCGGAAACAGATGAACGGCTTTGCCGCGGACCTCCGTGGTGAGCTCCTGCACCGGCAGCACGTCGACGATCCACGCGCTGCGGCCATGGGTGCCGACCACCAGCTCGCGCTCGCGCGGATGCACGATCATGTCGTGCACCGGCACATTGGGCAGG
>JANOEA010000148.1:0-5710 GCA_031412975.1 Pseudomonadota bacterium
GTACCTCCAGCAGGAAGCAGACGTGTTCGACGAATCGCAGGCAATGATCGCCGCCGCGCTCGATCCGCGCGACGACGTGATCGGCAGCCGCTATGGCAGCGTCAGTCCCACCAACCCGGCCAGCCATCCGGTCAACTGGAACCGCAGCTTCGAGCGGATCCCGGCCGCGCCACGCGGCGCGGTGCTGTTGATCCATGGCATGACGGATGGCCCGTACAGCATGCGCGCGCTCGCCCACAGCCTGTTCGATGATGGCTGGCACGTGCTGGTGCTGCGCATGCAGGGCCATGGCACGGTGCCGGCCGGGCTGCTCCACGTGGTCTGGGAGGATTGGGCGGCCGCCGTGCGGCTGGGTGCGCGCCACCTGCGCGCCGGGATCGGGCCGCAAAAGCCGCTGCTGATGATCGGTTATTCGACCGGCGGCGCGCTGGTGCTGCAACACCAGCTCGATGCGCTCGACGACAGCACGCTGCCGCGGGCGCAGCGCCTGGTGCTGATCTCGCCGCTGATCGGCCTGTCGCGGAAAGCGCGGCTGTCACCGCTGCTGACCCTGCTCGATGGCGTGCCGGGGTTCGAGAAATCGGCATGGCTGGGCGTGCAACCCGAGTTCAATCCGTACAAGTACAACTCGTTCCCGATCAACGGAGGCTGGCAGTCCTGGCGGCTGACCGAGTCGCTGTCGGTGCAGCTCGAACGCCAGCGCGCGGCGGGTACGCTGGCGAAGTTGCCGCCGGTGCTGACCTTCCACTCGGTGCTCGACACCACCGTGCTGACCGACGCGGTGGTGCGTCGGCTGTACGAACGCCTGCCCGCCAACGGCAGCGAGCTGGTGCTCTACGACATCAACCGCTCGAGCACTTTCGCTCCGTTGTTCCGGCCGCAGCAGACCGGCTTCCTGGCCAGCCTGTTCGCAGACGGCCGCCGCGACTACGCACTCAGCGTGATCACCAACGTCGAATCCGGAATGCGCTCGGTGCATGAGGTGCGCGTGGCGGCAGGCAGCCTCGAGCGCGCAACCCGCACCCTCGATCTGGCATTTCCGCCGGGCGTGTTTTCGCTCTCGCATATCGCGCTGCCGTTCCGACTCGACGATCCGCTGTACGGACTGGAACCTGACCAGCGCGAAGACTTCGGGGTGCGCCTCGGCACCCTGGCGCTACGCGGCGAACGCAATGCGCTGCAGGTGCCGATGGCGCAGCTGGCGCGGCTGAGTTCCAACCCGTTCTACGACCATCTCGCGGTACGCGTGCACGAGTGGGCCGAAGCTGCAGTGGCGGCCGATCCGGCGAGCGCGAACTGAGAATCCGGCGGCGCCGGTTTCCTGAACCATGCCATTACGGGGAGCGCACGTGCTGCCCGTTGGCCGGGCGTTGGTAGCCCAGCGCACCGACGTCGCACCCGCCCGGGGCTATATTCGATGCATACGTCGATGCGTTCGCATTCCTGCGGGCGTTTCGCAATCGAAGGAGCCTGGTATGCGTAAACCCATCCTGTACATCCTCTCGGCGCTGGCCATGCTCGCCGCACTCTCGCTGCCGGCCGAGCAGGCGCTTGCGCAACGCTATCGCTGCAACAACTGCGGCACGGTCGAGCGGGTCGAACGCATCCGCTACGATCAGGGCCGCTACGACACTCGCGGTTGGGACGATCGCAACCGCAATAGCCGCGATAACGGCACCGAGGGCATGATCCTCGGCGCGCTGATCGGTGGTGCGATCGGCAACCAGGTCGGCAGCGGCGACGGCCGCACTGCAGCGACCATCGCCGGTGCAGTGGCCGGCGGTGCAGTCGGTCGCAACATCGACCGCAACAACAGCAACGACCGCAACGACAACCGCGGCGGGACGCGCAACGGCGTGCGGCTGCGGGTTCGCATGGATCGGGGCGGCCACCAGACGGTGGAAGTCGGCGGCAACCTCAGCGTCTATCGCGGCGACCGCGTGCGCCTGCACAGCAACCGGGTCGAGCTCATTCGCTGATCAAGGCGGGGCACGAACGGCGGGCCGTAGGGCGGGCCTTGGCCCGCCGGCTCTTCGATCCCCGCCGGCTCTTCGATCCCGCCGGCTCTTCGATCCATTCGACCGCGCCCGGCGTTCCCGCAATGGCGGGCCAAGGCTCGCCCTACAGGCCTATCGCGAACAGGGCCAACAGCACGATCAATCCCAGGAACGGCACCACCACCGTCATCGCCGCTACCGCGCCATACGCGCTCTTGTGGGTTTCACCGCAGATCGCGCGGATGGTAGTCACCACGTAGCCATTGTGCGGCAGCGAGTCGAGCACGCCGGATGAAATCGCCACTGCGCGATGCAGTTGCTCGGGATCGGCGCCCTGGTCGAGATAGTGCGGCGCCAGTTCCGGCAGCGCGATCGCCTGGCCGCCCGAGGCCGAGCCCGTCATCGCCGCGATCAGCGAGACGGCGATCGAGGCGCTCACGATTGGACTGCCCGGCAGGGTGGTGACCCAGTCGACCGCCACCGCAAAAGCGGGCGACAGCTTCGCCACCGCACCGAAACCGACCACCGCCGCGGTGTTGCCGATCGCGATCAGCGCACCCGTGCTGCCCTCGGCCAAGGCTCGGCCCGGATCGCGCAGCCACTTGCGATTGAGCAGCCAGGCCGTCGCACATCCGGCCAGCAAGGCCACGATCAACGCCGCGGTCTCGAGGCTGTCGTGCCAGACGAACGACAGCAGCAGCACCACGCTCAGCGGAATCGCCGCCAGCGCAGGATGCGGCAGGCTCTCTCGCACCGCGGTCGGATCGCCATCACGCGCCACGAAGCGCTCGCCGTTGTGCCTGGCGCGCGCGATCAGGCGCTTGAGCCACCAGTAGCCGAATACGGCCATGAAGACCGCGACCACCAGGCTGGCCTCCCAGGCGGCGTATGGGCTGGTGCCGAGGTACTGGATCGGGATCCAGTTCTGGATCTCCGGCGAGCCCGCACTCGTCATGGTGAAAGTGACCGAACCGAAACTCAGCGCGCCGGGGATGAAGCGCCGTGGCAAATCGGCCTCGCGGAATAGCGCCACCGCCATCGGGTAGACCGAGAAGGCGACGACGAACAGGCTCACGCCCCCGTAGGTGAGCACTGCGCATGCAGCGACCACCGCCAACGCCGCGCGCTGCATGCCGAGCCGCGCGGTCACCCATTTCGAGACCGAATCCGCCGCGCCGGAATCCTCCATCAGCTTGCCGAATATCGAGCCGAGCAGGAACATGAAGAACCAGTTGCCGATGAAGCCGGTGAACCCGCCCATGTAGGCGCCGACCAGGTTCGGCGCGCCGGCCGCCGCCAGCGGTTCGAACACCGCAAGGCCCGAGGTCAACGCCACCAGCAGCGCACACAGCGGCGTGGCCACGAACAGGTTCATCCCGCGCATGGTCAGCACGATCAGCAGCGCGAGCGCGCCGAGCAGGCCCAGCATGCTGAGCATCGATCTCTCCGGAGGGCGGGACGGCCGCGAGCATGGACGGCCTCTGCGCGCCGGGTAACTGTACGAAGGTACAGATTCGCCCGCGGCGCGAGCGGCCTACAGTGCGCCACAGTCCGGCCCTGCATCGTGGGGGTCCGCGCGCCTGCGCGGATCGGGAGCCGGCCGCATGCATCCGAGGAGCAACCGTCATGACCCGATTCAAACTCTCGCCGCTCGCCCTGGCGATCGCCGCCGCCTGCTTCGCCGCGCCGCTCGTGGCGCATGCGGATGCCGAAGCCGAGGCCGAGCCCAACACCGACGCCAGCGCCACCACCGAAGCCCAATCCGCCGAGGATGAAGGCAGCAGCAAGTCCGAAGCTGCCAAGCTCGGCGAGATCACGGTCACCGCGCGTCGCCGCGAGGAGAACCTCAACGAGATTCCGGTCGCGGTCACCGCACTGAACGACATCCAGATCGAAAACCTCAACGTGCAGGACATCAGCAACCTGCAGGGCCAGGTGCCGAACCTGACCATCTATGCCGCGCGCGGCTCGTCGTCGACGCTGACCGCGTACATCCGCGGCGTCGGCCAGTCCGATCCGCTGTGGGGCGTGGAGCCGGGTGTCGGCGTGTACATCGACGATGTGTACCTGGCCCGCCCGCAGGGCGCGCTGCTCGACGTGATCGACGTCGAGCGGATCGAGATCCTGCGCGGCCCGCAGGGCACCCTGTACGGCAAGAACACCATCGGTGGGGCGATCAAGTACATCACCAAGCCGCTGCTCCCGGATTTCGCGGGCAAGGTGCAGGTGACCGCCGGCGAATACGGCCAGGCCGACGTCAAGGCCAGCGTGAACACGCCGATCGGCAGCGATGCAGTGGTGGCGCGTGTCGCGGTCGCCTCGCTCCACCGCGACGGCTTCGGCGAGAACCTGCGCACCGATGCGCCGGTATCCGACAAGGAAATCCTGGTCGCGCGCGGTTCGCTCGGGTTCTACCCGTCCGACGTCCTCAGCATCGTGGTGTCGGCCGACTGGATGGACGACCAGTCCGGCGTGCGTGGTGCGCGGATGCTCGCACCGAACCGCTTCGCGCCAACCTTCCTGCCGCTCGATGACCGCTACGACGTGCGCAACGGCATGCTCAACATCAACGACACCCAGATGCAGGGTGCGTCGGTCACCGCCAACTACCAGCTCAACGAAGCGTGGTCGCTGAAATCGGTCACCGCGTATCGCGACTCGACCACCGAAACCAACATCGATTTCGACACCCTGCCCAACATCATCGCCGACGTCCGCGCCAACTACGAAGACGACCAGTTCACCCAGGAGTTCCAGGCCAACTACCTCGGCGACGGCCTCGCCGGCGTGATCGGCCTGTACTATTTCGATGGTACCGCCGGCGGCACGGTGCTCAACAACTTCTTCAACCTGCAGTTCGGCAATACCAACGGCTTCGTCGATACCACCCAGTGGGCGCTGTACGGCGAGGGTACCTACGACATCAGCGACCGCTGGCGGATCACCGCAGGCGCGCGCTACACCGACGAGACGAAGGACGCACGGGCACTGAACCAGTTCTTCAGCGATGCGACCTACACCGTGCCGATCGCGACAGCGGCCGACTTCGACAAATCGCTCAGCGTCGACAACATATCGCCGAAGATCGCGGTCGACTATCAGGCCTCCGACACCACGTTGGTTTACGCGCTGGCCAGTCGCGGCTTCAAGTCCGGCGGCTACAACATCCGCGCCAATACCGTCGCGGTGCCGGCCTCGGGCCGCCCATTCCTCGACGAGTCGGTGACCAGCTACGAAATCGGCACCAAGTCCTCGCTGGCGGACGACACCGTGTTCATCAACCTGGCCTATTTCTACAACGACTACGAGGACGTGCAGCTGTCGGTTTTCACTTCCTTCGTCGGCGCCAATGGCGTGACCAATTTCTTCGGCGACTTCACCAACGCGGGCGCGGCCGAGGTTCATGGCATCGAGGCCGAATTCGTCGCAAATCCCACCGAACGGCTCACCATCAGCGGCAACGTCGCCTATCTGGATGCCGAGTACACCAAGTTCATCAGTCGTGGCGTGGACATCTCGAACGAGCAGGAGCTGACCAACGCACCGCCGTTTCAGGCCGGCTTGACCCTGCAGTACGTATGGGACGTGTTCGGCGGTGAACTGACCGGTCGCGCGACCGGCAGCTACCAGGGCAAGGTGGTGCCGACCACCGATCTGTCGAGCGTGATCGCGCAGAATTCCTACACGCTGTTCGGTGCCGGGCTGGTCTGGCG
>JANOEA010000149.1:0-2843 GCA_031412975.1 Pseudomonadota bacterium
AGATCGCGTTTCAGACGAATTGCTAGACGATCACGAGCGACCTATTGAGCAGGTTCTCGTGTCACGCGCGTTTCGAGACGTTAACTTCCGTCGACACGTGCGAGCGGCGTACCGCAACCGCTGTGCGGTCACGGGATTGCAACTGGTCAATGGCGGGGGCCGCCCCGAGGTTCAGGCGGCACACATCAAGCCCGTCAAGGAACATGGCCCCGATGTCGTGCGAAACGGGCTGGCTCTGACAGGTACTGTTCACTGGCTGTTCGATCGCGGCTTGATCTCGATCGACGAGGATCGGCGAGTGCTGGTATCCCCCCAAGGGTTGCCTGACGATCTTCGCCACCTAATCGTCCGTAAGCGTCCGGTCACCACACCTTTCGCCGCCCACTGCATTGGTCGCACGCTCGCCCGCTCACGAGCGGGAGCACGGCGATGTCGCGGACAGTCAAGCAGCAGCAATGGGCCCGGCGGGTGGCGGCGTTCGAGCGCAGTGGCCTGAGCCGGCGGACGTGGTGCGCGGCGCGGGGATTGGCGGCGCATTCGCTGGATTACTGGCGGCAGCGCCTGCATGAGCGGCCGGCGCGGGCAGGCAGTCGATCCAAGTCCCTGATCCCGATCGTGGTTCGCTCCAGCGTCGATAGTCCGGTGCCGTCATCGTCGCCCATGGTCGAGATTGTCCTGCCCGGTGGCGTGCGGCTGCGCGCGCCGATCAGCACCGATGCGCAGTGGTTGGCCAGCCTGGTGCGCGGGCTGGGCGCATGCTGAGCCCGACCGGTTGGTGGCTGGCGGTGGCACCGGTGGACCTGCGTTGCGGGATCGACCGCCTGCTGGTCGCGGTGCAGTCGCTGCGCGATGACGACGCCTTCGATGGCGCGGCCTATGTGTTTCGCAATCGCGCCGGCACGCGGATCAAGTTGCTGCTGGTCGATGCCACCGGGGTGTGGCTGTGCGTACGCCGTCTGCACGAGGGGCGCTTCATCGCGGCGCGCGCGGGCGCGGCGTTCTGCGCACTGAGCGCCGCGCAGTTCGAGTGGTTGTGCGCGGGGGTGGATTGGCAGCGATTGAGTGCGAAAAAGGCACTTGCGCGGCGCGTGTAATTGGTTACGCTCGATCCATGGATTTAGCCCATCTCGCCACGATCACCGACGCCGATGTGTTGCGCGGAATGGTCATCGAGAAACTGGCGGATATTGCGGCGCGCGATCGCGCCATCGTCTACAAGGACTGCAAGATCGCGCAGTTGAGCGCGGAGATCGCGCGCCTGCAGCGGGTCCAGTTCGCGGCGCGCTCGGAGAAGATGGATCCCGAGCAGCGCGCGCTGTTCGAGGAATCGATGGCGGCGGACATCGCCGCAGTCGAGGCCGAGCTCGAGGCACTGCAGACGCCGGCGCCTGGCGCGGCCCCGCGGCCGGTCCAGGGGCAGCCCAAGCGTCGCGTGCTGGCGCCGGAGTTGCCGCGGGTGGAGACCCGGCACGAGCCCGCATCCTGCACCTGTTCGCAGTGCGGTGCGGCGCTGGTGCATATCGGCGATCAGATCAGCGAGAAGCTCGACGTCAAGCCGCTGCAGTTCTTCGTGCGGCGCGAGGTCTATCCGCAGTACGCCTGCCGTGGCTGCGAGACGGTCGTGGCCGCGCCGGTGACGCCGACAATCATCGATCGCGGCATGGCCGCGCCGGGTCTGATTGCGCACGTGGCGGTCAGCAAGTACGTCGACCACCTGCCGCTGTACCGGCTGGAATCGATCTACGGCCGCAGTGGCGTGGAACTGAGCCGCTCGACCCTGGCCGAGTGGATCGGCGCGGCCGGGGTGGCCCTGCAGCCCTTGGTCGACGCGCTGCGCAGCGCGCTGCTGGCTGCACCGGTGCTGCACGCCGACGAAACCCCGGTCGCGCAGCTCGATCCGGGCGCGGGCAAGACTCGGCGCGCCTACCTGTTCGCCTATCGCACGGCCACCGCGGCGCCGATTGTGGTGTTCGAGTTCTGCGCCAACCGCAGCGGCGGCAACGCCCTGCGCTTCCTGGCCAACTGGCGCGGCGCCCTGCTGGTCGACGACTACGCCGGCTACAAGGCCCTGTTCGCCCAGGGCATCACCGAACTGGGCTGCTGGGCGCATGCGCGGCGCAAGTTCGTCGACCTGCACAAGGCCAGCGGCAGCGCGATCGCAGCAGAAGCGATCGGGCGGATCGCCACGTTGTACCGGATCGAGGACGCCGCACGCGACCTCGATGACACGGCCCGTCGCGACTACCGGCGAACACACGCGGTACCGCGGATGGGCGAATTGAAGATCTGGCTCGACACGCTGCGCTCCACCGTCGCCAGCAACAGCGGCACTGCCAACGCGATCGACTACACGCTCCGACGATGGGTCGCGCTGACCCGCTATCTCGACGACGGCCGCTACCCGATCGACAACAACCCGATCGAGAACGCAATCCGGCCGATTGCGCTGGGGCGCAAGAACTGGCTGTTCGCCGGCTCCGAGCCGGCCGGCCGGCGCGCGGCCGCGATCATGAGCCTGCTGGCCACCGCCAAAGCCAACGGCCACGAACCGCACGCCTGGCTGACCGACGTACTCACGCGCTTGCCAACCACCAAAGACCGCGACATCGGCACGCTGTTGCCGCACACCTGGAAGTCCGGCCGCTGATCGAGCGGTCGACCCGTGCGCTGCGTGAGGTCAAGGTGTGGTCGCCGGACGCTTACGGGTGATCTGGTGGTGGGTCCGATCGAGCATGGCGCTGTGCGGCGGGGCGCGATGCGCGGCGTCGGTGGTGAAGTGGCCGGGCCGGATCGCGCGCGGGTGGGCGGCGACCAGGGTGCCGTGCTGGAAGATCTCGAGGGTG
>JANOEA010000150.1:0-17314 GCA_031412975.1 Pseudomonadota bacterium
GTGAATACCAGATGCAGCGCATCGGCGAACCAGCTGAACCAGCCGGTCAGGAAGTGGAAGCGCTGGCCGGCGTCCAGCTTGCCCGGGCGCAGCAGCCAGTCCCAGTGCGCACGCAGTATCTGCATCGCGCCGAACGCCCAGCGGAAGCGCTGCGATTTGTACGCGGTGAAGTCGGCCGGCGTGAGGCCGCGGCCCATCGGCTCGTCGACGTAGAGCGCCTCGAAGCCTGCGTTGAACAGGCGCAGGCCGAGCTCCGCATCTTCGGTGATGCACCATTCCGCCCAATTGCCGGTCGCGACCAGCGGCGCCTTGCGGATCATCGTCATGGTGCCGTGCTGGATGATCGCGTTGCGTTCGTTGCGGTGGTGCATGCCGATCCGGAAGAAGCCCTCGTACTCCCAGTTGGTCATGCGTCGGAATCCGTTGCCGGCGAAATCGCGATGCGCCTGCGGGCACTGCACGATCGCGACCTTGGGGTCGTCGAAATGTCCGACCAGCGCACGCAGCCAGCGCGGATCGACCACGTAGTCGGCATCCACCACCGCCACCACGCTGGTGCGCGCATCGCTGTGTTCGAGCGCGAAATTCAGCGCGCCGGCCTTGAACCCGGGCCACGGGCGCAGGTGGAAGAAGCGGAACTTCGAGCCGAGTTCGCGGCAGCGCTGCGCGACCGGCTCCCACACCGCGTCGCGCTCGGTGTTGTTGTCGACCACCAGCACCTCGAAGCGCGCGTAGTCGAGCGCGGCCAGCGAGTCGAGCGTGGCGATCACCATCTCGGGCGGCTCGTTGTGGCAGGCCAGGTGGATCGACACGAACGGCCAGTCGCTGCGCGCGGGTTCGTCGCGCAAACCCGCGAAGCGCCGCCAGCGCGGGGTCCAGATCGCCTCGACGAACTCGAAACCGTTGCACAGCAGGATGCCGAGGATCGCCAGCTGCGCGGGCAGCAGCACACCGAGCATCGCCCAGTCGAACGGATCGAGATAGAAGTCGAACGGTACGCCGATCGACCACACCAGCAACGCGGCGGCCGCCTGGATCAGCGCGCAGTAGAACACCCTGCCGGGCATCCGGAAGCGCGCGAACTTCAGGCAGAACCACAGCATCGGCGCGAGCGCGATCAGCACCGCGAGAAGCGCCTTGGCCAGCCACTGCGGATCTTCCTGCACCGGACCTGCGAGTGCGAACTTCAGCTGGCGGTCGGCGCTGAACATGCCCCAGTACGCACCGACGCGGCCCTCACCGGCTTCCTTCCACGGCTGGTCGAAGGCCTCCATGACGTAGTAGTCGAAGTTCTCCTTCTGCGCGAGCGCGAAGAAGCGGCGCAGGAACTGCGCCTGATCCTGCACCGACGGCGTCGAATGGCGGAACCGATCGCCGTTCGAGGGCCAGCCGATTTCGCCGATCACGATCGGCTTGTCGGGGAATACGCGGCGGATCTCGCGGTAGCGATTGAGCACGTCATCGAGCGCTGCACGTCGCGGCACGCCTTCCCAATAGGGCAGCAGGTGCACGGCGATGTAGTCGACGTGCTCGGCCAGTTCCGGATGCTTCATCCAGATGTGCCACGGCTCGGCGGTCGATACCGGCACGTCGAGCGCCTCGCGCGCGCGATCCAGATAGCCGATCACCTGCTCGACGTTCAGATCCGAGCGCAGGATCGCCTCGTTGCCCACCACCACCCGCTCGATGTTGGGGAACGCACGCACCAGCCCGATCAGCGAGCGCAATTCCAGCTCGTTGTGGTCGAGTCGATAGTTCAGCCAGGCGCCCTGGTTGACGCGCAAACCGTATTGCATCGCGAGGCGCGGAATCGCCGAAGATTCGGTCGCGGCGTAGGTGCGAATCCGGTCGGTGTGCGCGGCCATGATCGCGATGTCGCGCTCGAGCTCGTCGAGCGATGGAAAGCTGTTCTCCAGCGGGCTCTGGTGGCGTTGGAACGCGGCGAACGCGAAGCCTGCGATCTTGCCCTGCCAGTCGGGCACCTGGGCCGGCGGCTGGCTGTAGCGCCAGATGGCCAGATGCGCGAGCGCCACCAGCAACGAGATGGTCAGCGCACTCAGCCAGGTGGTCATCGATCTGGAGCGCGGAGCGGTCATGGCAGCCTTGGGTGGGCGACTGCCCTGCGCCGTCGCGCCGCGAGCTTACCGCAGTGCAGCAAACTGTGTGAAAGCCCCGTTCAGGTGCGGTTGCCGTTGCAAGTTCGGGCAGCAGCGCGCAGGGCAGGTCGGCCCGAGCCGCCGCACTATCGCCGCCGCCGCAACCCCAACAGCGCAGGCACCAGCGCCAGTCCGGCAAACAGCACCAGCGGCAGGATCAATCGCGGCTCCGTCAGCAGCCCGATATCGATCGGCGCACGGCTCGCGATCACATGCGCAAGGCCTGCGCCGATCGCCGCATTCACCGTGCCGGTGAACCACGCGCCGATCGCGGTTGCCGACAGGAACAGTGGCCAGCGACAGCCCAGCCACGCGAGCGCCACGCTGAACGGGCCCAGCGGAAACACCGGCAGCAGGCGCATGAACCAGGTGTAGCTGGCCGGATTGCGCTGGTAGCCATCACGCACGCGCGCGAGCAATGCCGGCGGCGGGCGATTGCCGATGAACAGGCGGCGGGCGGCATGGAACAGCACGCTCGAACCCAGCAAGCCGCCCAGCATGCCGACCAATCCGCCGATCCAGGTGCCGAACAGCACGCCGGCGAGCATCACGATCGCCATTGCACCGGGAAGTCCGGTGCCGACCACGACCGCACCGGCGAGTGCGAGTCCGCCCGCGGTCAGCCACGGCTGCGCGATCGCGTGGCTTTGCAGCGATGCCTGGTGGTCGGCCAGCCGGTCGAGCGCGAGTTCGCGCCAGGCACCGCTGGCGAGCAGTGCGATCCCGCCGGCGAGCAGCAGCAGCAACGGCAGGGCCTTGAAGAACAGTCCGCGCAGGTCGCGCGGCACTGCGGCAGCCGCCTCCACCAGCGGGGCCAGTTCACGCACTTCGGCGGCGTCGCGTGCGAGTTCCGCCCGCGCGCGCGCCAGTGCGCTGCTTTCATCGTCGCCGCCGGGTTGCTCGTTCGAGGTCATGGGTTTCGCACGCGTGCAATAAAAACGGCCCGGGTGTCGCCACCCGGGCCGTGCAGTCTAGCGATGTGCGCCTCAGTTGCCCGGGGACTGCGGCTCGAAGCCGTTCCGGAACAGCAGGTCGGACAGGAACGTCGCGTCGAAGGTCTCCTCGACCGACAGGCCGCTCGCGTCGGTGACCCGGACCGTGACCGTGGTGGTGCCCGCAGCGCCCGGTGCCGGTGTCAGGGTGAGCGAGCAGGCTTGCGCGGCACCACTGATCGCAATGTTCGCGTTCGGCAGCAGCGTCTGGTTGCTCGAGGTCACCACCACGTTGGCAGCGCAGGTGACGCTCGCGATGCCATCGGGATCGGCGATGGTGAACGCGATGCCGGTGATCGGCGTGTCCTGCAGGCCGGTGCGGTCGGCGATCGCGCTGATCGTGGGCGGCAGCCCGAACACGCCGACCACCACCGGGTCATGGTCGCTGGCGCGGTACGGCGTGCCGGCTTCGAACAACAGACGCGGCGGCGTACGGCTCGCGCCGTTCGGCTCCTCCTCGAACGCGGCCTCGCCGATGTCCCGGATGTCGTCGTTGTAGTCGAACAGCGGCACCTCGTCGGCGTTGATGTGCCAGGTCGTGGCGCCCATGACCTGCATCGCGAGCGAGGCGCTGGCAAACACGTAGTCGAGGTGACCCAACTGGCCGTCGAACAGGTACGAGTAGCCATCCGGTTCGAAGGTCGCGAGCAGGTCGATGTAGCCACCGCTGGTGATTGCGGTGATCGGGGCCTCGCGACCGTAGGCGTTGAAGTCGCCCAGCAGCAACACGTCAGGATCGTTACCGGCCGCCGGGATCACGGTGCCGTTGACCCAAGCCAGCAGGCGGTTGGCCTGGCTGGTGCGGGCCGCATTGAAGCAACCCTGGCCGTCGCCCTGGTCGAGATCGAGGCCAGTCGCGCCCCCGCAGCCCTTCGACTTGAAGTGGTTCACCGCTGCGGTGAAGCGCTGCCCGGCCTGCGGGCCGCCGACCAGTTCATAGGTCTGCGCCATCGGCGGCCGGTTGTGGATCGGATCGGTGTCGAACAGCGGGCTGCCGAGCGGATTCAGCCTGCCGCTGCGGTAGATCTGCGCGACGCGGATCGCGTCGCTGCCGATGGTGCCGTCGGTGCCGGCGATGGCCCAGGGGTTGGCCCCGCCGCAGCGGGCGTTGAGGTCGTCGCGCACGGTGGTGATTGCGTTGCTCCCCGGCGTGTTCTCGATTTCGACGAGGCCGATCAGGTCGACGCCGAGGCCGCACAGCGACGTCGTCGTGCGGTCGCGCTGGCGGGTGAGCTCCTGCGCACTGTCGGCGCCGCGGCAGTCGAGCGTGCCGGCGCCGCCGCCCGCGGTCGCGCCGCACACGCCGGTACTGGTCGATGCCGTGGTGTCGATCGTGGTGAAGAAGTTGAGCACGTTGACGCTGGCCGCGCGGATCAGGCCGGTCGGGTTCGGCGCGGTGGCGGGCCGGGTGTTGACTGGCGTGAATGTCGCCGGGGTCGCCGCGGTCGGCCGGATGCGCCACGCGTCGGTGCCGTTCTGTCCGGCGAACGACCAATGCAGCACGCCGGTCAGGTTCGACACCGTGTCGCCGCCGCGGAAGAAGTCCGCTCCCTGGGTGCCCGCGGACAGGCCGCCGTTGGCGATCGGATGGTAAATGCGCTGGGTGCCGTCGTCCGGCGGATCGATCGAGACGTTCTGCCGGTTGTCGGTGTCGTCGAGGATCACGCGGCGGCCGGCGAGGGCGGCGATGTGCGCGGCGAATCCGCTCACCGATGGCGCATTGTCCTCGGTGAACTGGAAGGGTCGTGCGTTCGCGTACAGGATCAACTGGCCGTAGCGGGCGAGTTCGAAGTACTCCGACACCGACAGCACGTCGGTGAAGCGCACCCGCATGCCTTCACGCGCCTCGTAGAACGCATTGATGGCCGCCGTGTCGCCCGCGATCGGCAGGTCGATGTCGGACGGCGTCGCGAGGGCGAGGTTGTAGCCCGTATCGACCACCACCACCGACGGCGCCGTCGACGCGGTGATCTGGGTCATGTTGAAGAATTCGGAAACCGCGCCGGTGACCTGCACGCGCTGGCCTTCCACGACTGCGACCGGGCAGGCGGAGCAGAACACGAAGAGGCCCTCGGAAGTCAGTGGATCGGCGTCCGCGTCGGAGTTCTCCTCCTGCACGAAGAAGCCACGGAGCTGGCCGGCGGTCTGCGCCTGGTAGCTGCCGACCACGATGCCTTCGATGGTGACGGTCTGGCCAACGAGCGGGCTCGCCGTACCCGCACCCTGCACGGCGTTGATCCGCGTGATGGTCGGCGGGGCGACGGTGTTGAACGTGAACACGAAATCCGCAACCAGGTTGTTTGGCGGATCGGCGGCGTCGACGTCGGAAATCTGGTTGGCGACCGCCGTGACCGTGCATGCGGCGCCGCCCGGCAGGTCGACGGTCGGATCGAGCACATGGGTCGCCGTGCCATTGCCGCTGAGCGTGTAGGTCTGCGCCGCGATCCCGCAAACGATCGTGTACCCGCTAGCCGTCGCATTGACGGGCTCGTCGAAACTGACCGTGATGTTGGTGGCCACCGCGATGCTCGAGGCGCCATTGGCCGGCACCGTGGCGGTCACGCTGGGCGCGAGGTCGGCCGCCGCGGTGGTGAACGAGAAGGGGAAGTCGGCCGCCAGGTTGTCCGGCGGATCATTGGCATCGACATCGGTGATCTGGTTGGCGACCACGTTGACGCTGCAAAGGATGCTGGCCGGCAAGTCGGCGTCCGGGTTGATGACGTGGGTTGCGGTGCCGTTGCCGGTGACCACGAAGGTCGGCGTGATGACCCCGCAGCTCAGCGTGTAGGCGGACGCGCTGGCGTTCACGGCCTCGCTGAAGTTGATCGTGATGTTGGTGTTGGCGGCGACCCCGGTAGCGGCGTTGGCGGGCAACGTGCTGGTCACGCTGGGTGCAGTGTCGGCCGGCGGTGCGCCCGGCGCGAAGGCGATGCCGCGAAACGCCGTGTTCGCCGATGCCGTGGCGATGGAGGTGATGGCGGTGACCGGCGCGGCGTTGTAACCGGTAGCGTCGGTCCCGGCGTAGATGCTGCCGCCACCAACGGCGCCAGAGCCCCCGGTGGTGCCGAACAGCGAGACGATGCCGCCGCTCACCGAGGCGGTGAGGCCGCGCACCGCGGTCGCAGCGGCGACATTGCCGTTGAGCGTCCACGCGCCACCGACCAGCGAATACTTCTGAATCCCAACGTTGGCGCCATCGTCGGCGACATACAGCGTATCGACGCCCGCGACTCCCGCGTCGAGGTCGAGCAACACGAACGCGTAGGGCGAGCCCGCCGTTGGGAAGCCCGGCAGGTTGGTGATCGTCTGGCCGCTGGTCAGCGGCGTGCCGGTTCCGACCGCTCCGACCCGGACCGCGGTTCCGGACGAGGTCGAAACATACAGCTGGCCGCCGAAGATCGATGAAGTGCGCAGGTTGGTGACCGTGGTCGACAACTGCGTACTGCTGCTCGCGCCCAAGGTCGTGTAGCGGATGCCTCCGGCGCCACCGACCACCCAGATGTCAGTGCCGTTGGTCGAGGTCGCGCCGCGCGGATTGTTGGCATCCGCGAAGTCGGCGAGGGCGGTCGACGTGTCGACGCTGCCATCGCCTGCCGCACGCAGCACCACGCGGTTGACTGCCGCGCCAGTGGTTGCCGACAAACTGGTCGCGGCGGTAGCCGCGTAGCACGTGGCGATGAGGTAGTTGCCATCGACGCTGCGCGACAGCGCGCCTTCCGAAGTCGCGGTGCCGGAAGCGAAGCACGCGCGCTGCGCGCCCGCAGCCGCCGTGGGCAGGGCGATGCTCTGCACCAGGGTCCCGCCGGTCGTGTACTCGTCGAGGAACACCGGATTGCCGGTGTTCACCAGCGAGCCCGTGCCCGTTCCGACCCGGTACACCACCAGGTTGCCCGGCGTGAACGCCGCGGCATGGACCAGCGAGCCAGCACTCAGGAGTGCGACACCCAGGAGGGCGCAAATCGGCTTGGAACGAAGCATCTTGATTTCTCCGGGAACGACGATCGAGGCAGGCGGGCGAGGCCACCCGCGCCGCCGCTCACGGGACGGTCCCCGCGAAGGGCGCCGAAGCTATCACCGAATCAAGAACCTTTGATGGCGGCGATGGGCTGCTGGCCGCCCGATACCATGGATCGAGTCGCTCGTGACCCTTCAGACCTCTGCCGCTCCAGTGAACGCGCGAGGCGCGGAGTGAACGGCGTGGCGCGGCGCGGCCAACGCAGCATGCAGTTGGACAGGACCACCCCGACCCCAACCCGCCGGCGCGAGTCGGCGACAGCCGGTGCCGCATCGAGCGCTGGTTCGGCTCCCGCCGTGGCCATCACCGGCCATCGAAGCCCGGTGCCTGCCGAAGCGCCTGCTGGACTTCAACCATGGCGGCAAACGATGCCAACGATGCAGTGCTTGCCCGGCAACGCGGCATTTCGCGCTGGGTGGAAACCATGCGCGAGGTTGCCGCGCTCCGCTCTGCAGCGCTGCGCACGGTGGACACTGCCGCGGCACTGAAAGCGCTCTCCGGCGCCTTCCGCCTCGCCAAGTCGACCCAAGGCACTCGCCTGGATTCCGGACTGGTCGAGCAGCAGCGATGGTTCTCGCGCGCGCATGATCGACCTGCTTGAGGCAGCCCACGGGTTGCATCGGTTCGTCACCGCGCAGGGCTGGCGCTGGTGTCGCGAACTTCCGCGCCCCCGGCGCTAACCCCCCGGCAACACCGCGACCGTGATCTCCTCGCGATCGTGGTAAAGCTGCTTGGCACGGATCGTCCAGCTGCCGCCGAGAACCTCGCGCAACAGCCCCAGGCAGCGCTGCGATTCCAGCCAGCGTTTCTTCATCGGCAGCTTGAGGTTGAAGATCGCCGCGCGTGCGTGGCCTTCGGCCAGCCAGTCGCGCATCAGGGCGGCGACGCGCGCGGGTTGTTCGACCATGTCGCACACCACCCAGTCGACGCGCTGGCGTGGGCGGAAGCGGAAGCCGTCCTCGCGACGATGTTCGACCAGGCCCGAGTCCATCAGCTTCGGATCCATCGGTCCGTTGTCGATCGCGGTCACCCGGATCGAGCGCGCGACGAGCTGCCAGGTCCAGCCGCCCGGTGCGGCGCCCAGGTCGACCGCGGTCATGCCGGGGCGCAGCCAGCGCGCGCGCTCGCTGTCGTCGAGCAGTACGAGGAACGCCTCGTCGAGCTTGAGGGTGGAGCGGCTCGGTGCGCCGCGGGGGAACTTCAGGCGCGGGATCCCCATCGGCCAGGGGGCGGCGCTGCGCACGTCGGCGAGCGCGAGCAGCGCTTGCGTGCCATCACGCAAGACCAGGTGCGCGCGCCACGTCGATGCGGGATCGATGAGGGTGCGCTTGCGCAGCAACGGCACGGCGGCGGCTTCGAGGGCGCGCGCCAGGCCGCGCAGGGCTTCGCCGGCTTCGCTGTCGGGCGCTTCCACCCAGCAGTCGACCACGCGAACGCCGGCCTCGGCCAGCGCATCGATTGGCGGGCCGAGGCGGTCCTTCGGATCGAGCGCGCCGAAGCGCGCAAGCAGCGACAGCGACTGGCGAGCGAACACCAGGTCGCGCCACGGCGGCGGCGGGCCGATCGATTGCGCGGCCGCCGGCGCGACTTCGACCAGCGCGGACCCGCGCTCCGTGCGCGCGAAGGCCGCCCGCCCATGTTGCGCTGCGGCGGCGATGGCTTCTTCCGCGCATTCGGCCTCGAAGCCGGCGCGACAGTGCAGCAGCCATGAAGGCTCGTTACGAGGAGGTGACAGTTCCTTCACGGGCGGCGCGTCCGGAAGCGCGCTTTCGCTGCGCCGCGCAAGCTTCCCGGACCGGATCCGCTGCGCTGGCGGTTGACACGATGCTCCGATCCCCGTATCTCTTCGCAGCTCAGCAACAGCCGGGTGGTGCGCGTGGGGCGTGCCGCCGGCTTCATCGGGAGTAAGTCCATGAGTTTGACCTTCGGCGTGAGACGGCTGCGCGTATCTGCGTTGGCCTCCGCTATATTCGCATGCGGTTTCGCTGGCGCGGTGTTTGCCGCGGCGCAAGTCGCCGCACCCTCGGCCTTCGGGATCGAGGAGTCGAGCTTCGAGGTGCGCAACGGTCGCGCGCCCGTGTTCGTCGAGCTCGCCGGCGTGCCGGCTGCAGTGTCGTTCGCCAGCGAGCGCGGGCGGTTTCTCGACGCCAACCGATTCGTGCTCGGTGGGACCGAGGAAGAGATCATCGAGGCGGCCGAGCGCAGCGGCGCGCGCGCCGCATTCAGTACCGCCGCCGCGTTGAAGGAAACACAGCGCCCCGTAATCGAGGCGCTCACGCAGCGCCACGGCGCGCTGGTGATGTACAACACGCGCTTCGCCATCAACGGCGTCGCGGTGTTGATCGCCCCCGAGCGCATCGCCGAGATTCGCGCGATGCCCGGGGTTCTGCGCGTCTCACCGCTGGCTACCCAGCAGGTCAACGCGGTCTCGTCGATCGACTTCACTGGCGCGCGCACGTTCTGGGGCACCATTGCGCCCGACCTGAACCTGCGCGGCGCGAACATCGGCGTCGGCGTCATCGATACCGGCATCGACCACATGCACACCGCGACCGGAGGCCCCGGCGGCGCTGCGTACGCGCTGGGCGCGATCACCGTGTCGCCGTTCCCGGCGCCGCCGACGGTTCCGGTCACCGCCAACTTCCCGACCCCGAAGGTGGTCTGGGGTTACGACTACGTCGGTGACGCATACAACGCCAGTGGTACCGCCGACACCGCGCTGCTGCCGGTGCCGGATGCGAACTCGATGGACACCAATGGCCACGGCACCGCCGTGTCGAGCCTGATCGCGGGCTTCGGCGCCAACAACAACGGCAGCACCTACACCGGCCCGTGGGACCGCGCCACGCCGAACATCTTCGCCGACCTGCGCATCTCCCCGGGATATGCGCCGCAGGCCTCGCTGTATGCGTTCCGCGTGTTCGGAACCGCCGGTTCGACGCAGGTCACGACCGCCGCGCTCGACAGCGCGACGGCGATCTACCTGTGGCAATCGGATACCAGCGTGCCGTGGGATGGAGCGATTACCGGCACGGTATTCAACAGCCTCGGCCAGCCAGTGACCGTCAACTACACGATCCCGCAACCGCCGGCGACGCCGCGGCTGCGCGTGGTCAACCTCTCGCTGGGCTCCAATGCCGGCGACATCGAGGAGTCTTCCGCGGTCGCGGCACAGCGTTCCGCCGATGCCGGCCTGGTGGTGGTGATGTCGGCGGGCAATGCCGACGACAGCTACTACATCACCGGCGCTCCGGGCGTGGCCACGGGTGGTATTTCGGTCGCCGCTTCGCTGAACAACCAGTTCCCGGGCGGCCTCGCCAATGCGCCGGAGAACACCGCCACGACCCCGCCGCAGCCGGCACTGGCGGCCTTTGCGATCAACAACCTCGGTAGCGCGTCCTTCACCAGCGCTCCGGCCAGCTTCAGCGCGACCGACGCGGCATACGCACGCCCCGCATTCGGCGGCCGTGTCGCCCCCACGCCGCCGGGCTACGTGCCACCGGGTGGCGACCTGGGCAACCTCGTAACCCTGGTGGACCCGACGGGCGTCGACATCAACCTGTTCAGCGCCGACATGGGCGGAAACCTCGTTGTTACAGTGAACCCGGCGGCCAATAACATCTACGCAGGCAAGGTCGTGCTCATCGACCGCGGCGGCGGCGTCGGCTTCCACCAGAAGGCGCTCGCGGTGCAGCGCGCCGGAGGCATTGCCGCTCTGATCGTGAACAACGCCGCCGGCGTGGCCGGCATGGCGGCCAACGCCAACCTGCCGATCGTGACCATCCCGTCGGTGATGATCGAACAGGCGGTCGGTGCCACGCTGACGCTCGACGGCAGCCTGAATGTAAATACGACCCCTCCGACCGAGCGTCCGAACGTGCAGACCCGTCCGGGCCTGCAGTTGAGCTTCACGCCGTTCAGTCTGGCGCTGGCGGACACCATGGCGGCTTACTCGTCGCGTGGCCCGCGCCGCAACGACGACGGCATCAAGCCGGACATCACCGCGCCGGCCGAGAACGTCTCGGTCGCCGTTGCGACCACCGGCAACGGGGTGGGCGGCTTCAACGGCACCTCGTCCGCCGCGCCGCATACCGCGGGCGCGATCGTGCTGCTGCGCAACCTCAACCCGACGTGGAGCAACTACGAGCTGAAGTCGGCGTTGATCAACTCGTCGTCGACCGACATCCGGTCCATCATCGGCGCCAACGCGACCAGCCCGCCCACCGGCCCGGCGTGGGGCGTCAGCCGGCAGGGCGTCGGTCGTTGGGACCTGTCGCGCTTCGCCAGTGGCGGCAGCAAGGTCGTCATGTTCGGCACCGATCCGCTGCCGACCAGCGGCGGCGTCTCGCGCAGCGGCGCGGTCAACGTGTCCTTCGGCACCGTCGACATCAGTTCGCCGGCAACCATCGACCGCACGGTGATCGTGCGCAACAAGGGCAACACCAGTCAGGCGTTCAACATCGGCTTCGTGCCGCAGACGGACACGCCTGGCGTGGCGTATTCGTTCCCCGATGGTGGCGCGATCACGGTGCCTGCACTGGCCGAGCGCTCGTTCCGCATCCGCATGACGGCCGACCCGGCCCAGATGCGGCACCAGCGAGAGGCTACGCTGCGGCCGTTCCAGTTCATCATCAGCCCGGCACCGGCCAACCGCGTGCCACGCCAGTTCATGAACGAGGAGTCGGGTTACATCACGCTGACCCCGGCGGCGGGCGGCTCGTCGACCCACCGGCTGACGGTGCAGGCGTTCCCGCGTCGCGCTTCGCAGTTGTCGGTCGATGCGACCGGGATCCTGGCGGGCACGCAGCAGACGATCGGCTTCACCGGGTCTGGCTACAACACCGGCCCGGCAACGGCGTTCGTCGACCCGGTGACTTTCGCCCCGGGCCCGAACCCCGTCGATATCGTGTCGTTCGCGAAGGGCTTCGAGCTCGCCTTCCGCAACGACACGCCGGTCCCCGGAACCACTGAAGCGCAGTCCGCGGGCGACGTACAGTTCGTGGGCGTGACCAGCGACTTCACGCGGCGCACGCTTCCGTTCGATCCCGCGACCACCGGCAATACGTCGACTGTGCTGGTGTTTGCCGTCGCCGCGCGCGGGCAGTTCGACACGGTGCAAAGCGGCTTCGGCACCGAGTACCTGATCGACATCGATTCCAACCGCGATGGAACCACGGACCGCGTGGTGCGCCAGTTTGCCTTCCCCAACGGCGAACGCACCACCGCCACCTCCAACATCACGTTGCCGGTGGTTTCCAGCGCACCGCCGTTCACGTCCGGCACGAGTACGGGCTTCTTCGTCAACGTGTTCTCGAACGTCTACACCAGCCTGTACAACAACAACGTCGCGATGATCCCGGTGCGTGTTTCGGGCTCGGCAACAGGCTCGCTGGCGCTGACCGCGGCGACCTCGCAGATCAACTACCGGGTGCGCGGCGTGCATCGCGGTGTCCAGATCAGCAGCACGCCGTGGCTAACGTACGATGTCGCGCGTCCGGGGCTGGTGTTCACCAACACCGACGAGCCCTCGCTGGTGACGCCCGTGAACGATCAGGGGCAGCTGCAGTCGCTGCAGGTGACCTCCAACGCGGGCAACCTCGGCGTGAACGGGTCGCTCGGCATGCTGATGCTCTATCCGATGAACGCGCCTGGTGCGCGCGCGCAGACGGTGCCGATTGCATTGCAGGATGGTTTGTTCGCCGACGGCTTCGAGCCGGCAACTGTGCCCTGAGGTCTTGAGGTAGTTGCAATCCACGGAGGGCGCCGCAAGGCGCCCTTCGTTTTTCGGTGATCCGGATTACCGCTTCCGGGAATGCTCCACCTCAGTAACGTTCGCCGCTACCGGCCGCATACGCGGCCAGCACCTCGCGCGCCTCCTCGCGGCGGATATCCCTGCGCACCGCGATCCCGCGGCGTTCCAGTTCACCGATCCAGTCGGCAGGCAGCGGACCTTCGTCGAACTCTGTGAGCGCTTCGACATCTTCGGCGCGCGCGCCGATCAGCAGTTCGCGCACGCCGCTCCACACCGTGGCGCCATAGCACTGGCAACAGGGTTGGCTGCTGGTGGCCAGCGTGAAGCGCTGGCCGTCACCGGCGTCGAGGCGAAAGCGCTGCAGGCGCATCTGGGCGGCCATGAACGCCATCATCTCGGCGTGCGCGACCGAACAGTTCAGCGGTACCACGCGGTTGACGCCGACGCCGACCAGTCGGCCGTGATGGTCGAAGATCGCCGCGCCGAACGGTCCGCCCGAGCGCTCCAGGACGTTGCGCCGCGACAGCTCGATCGCGAACCCGACCTTGCTTGCGTCGTCGGCGTAGACCGCGTCTGGATCGACCACATGATCGAGCCACGGCGGCAGGGTGAGGTGGATCGGGGTCGCGAACATCGGTGCAGTCTATCGGAGCGGCATTCGGGTGTTCCCGCATCGCGAGCGGTTGCGGTACCCGCATGCGCAGGGCCATCATGCCGAAGGCAGGGCACATACCATGACCACTCCCCCACCCAAACACACGCTGCAGCCCGGCACCGGTGCCCCGGGCACGCCGATGGCGGCAGACGACCCGGGTAAACCGGTTGGTCCGACACTTGCGGCTGACCCCGCAGCGACCCTCGCGCCGCCCGCACCCGTCGATCCGCTGAATCCCACGCTGGTCCCGAGCGGCTCCGATGCGATCCCCGACTTCTCGCTGATCGGACGTCGCCTCGGCGCCTATCGGATCACCGCCCAACTGGGCGCCGGTGGCATGGGTGCGGTCTATCTCGCCGACCAGCTCGAGCCGGTGCGCCGCCAGGTGGCGCTGAAGGTGATCAAGGCGGGGATGGACAGCGAGGACATCATCGCGCGCTTCCGCAGCGAGCGCGAAATGCTCGCGCGCATGAACCATCCGAACATCTCGCAGGTGCTGGATGTCGGCGCCACGCCGGAAGGGCGCCTGTACTTCGCGATGGAGTACGTGCCGGGCATTCCGTTGACCGAGTTCTGCGACCGCCGCGGCCTCGATCTGGCGCACCGGCTCGATCTGTTCCTCCAGGTCTGCGAAGGCGTGCAGCACGCGCACCAGAAGGGCGTGATCCACCGCGATCTGAAGCCCGGCAACCTGCTGGTGGCCGACTACCAGGGCCAGCTGCTGGTCAAGGTGATCGACTTCGGCATCGCCAAGAGCCTCGATCACTACGGGCGTCCGGAGACCGGATCGACGCTTGCGGGCGTGCCGATCGGAACCCCGGCCTACATGAGCCCGGAGCAGGCCGCCGGCGATCCGGCGGCAATCGATACGCGCACCGATGTCTACTCGCTCGGCGTGGTGCTGTACCGGCTGATCACCGGCGACCAGCCGATCTCAAGCGAAGTGCTGATGCGCACCACCGAGCTGGAACTGCCGCGGGTGCTGCGCGAAACCGAGATTCCGGCGCCGAGCAGGCGGGTCGCGGCGCTCGCGCGCAGCGGCGACACCGAATGGCGGCGGCAGATGGCCTCCGACTACCAGGCGCAGGCGCGGCGCCTGCGCGGCGAGCTCGACTGGATCACGCTGCGCTCGCTCGAACGCGAGCGCGACCTGCGTTACGCCTCGGTATCCGAGTTCGCGGCCGACCTGCGCCGCTATCTGAACGGCGAACCGGTGATGGCCGGGCCGCCGAGCCAGGCATACCGGATCCGCAAGTTCGTGAAGCGCAACCGGGTTGCGGTGGTCGCCGCGGGCGCGGTCGTGGTGTCTCTGGTACTCGGTATCGTCGGCACTACCTGGATGGCGATCGAGGCACGCGGCCAGCGCGAGCGCGCGGAAGCGGCGCTGGTCGACGCGCGCACCCAGCGCGACCTGGCCGAGCGCGAGGGCGCGCGTGCGCGCGCCAACCAGTCGTTCCTCGAGGATCTGATCGCAGCACCCGATCCGTGGAAGCTGCGCGGCGACAGCGCCGATGCGCGCAATGTGCGGGTGGTCGACGCGCTGGCCGGTGCGGCCGCGCAGATCGAATCGACGCTCGGTGCCGACCCGCGACTGCGCGGCGAGGTCGCCACCATGCTCGGCCGCACCTTGCGTCGCCTCGGCCAATACGAGGCCTCCGGCAAGCAGCTCGACATCGCGGTGCGTGCGGTCGCCGAGGGTTTTGCCGAGGACGCGCCGCAGCGGCTGCAGGCGCAGCTCGAGCATGCGCTGTTGTTGGCCGAGCGCGGCCAGCTCGACGAGGCGCGCAAGGCGCTCGATCCGCTGCTGCCGAAGTTGTCGACGACCGCGGGCCTCGCGGTGGGCAGCGTCTCCGAAGCGCGCCGCGCGGCCGCGGATCTGGCCGCGGCGCTCGGCGATCCGCAGCGTGCCGTGCAGCTCGCGCGCGACAACCTCGCGTCCGCGATGGCCGAGAATGGCGCTGACAACGTGGAGGCCAGCGGGGCAAGGGCGAGCCTGGCCGAGATCCTCGGTGCGCAGGGCCAGTGGGATGAGGCCGATGCGCTGCTGATCGAGGCCTACCAGACCGAGCGCAAGCGCTCGGGGCCCGCACACCCGAACGTGCTGTCGCTGCTCTCGCGCGGCGCCAATCTTGCGCTGCGCAAGGGCGATTACGCGCTGGCCGAGCGTCGCTACCGCGAGGCCGCGCTGTCGGCCGAGCAGGTACTCGGCGCCGAGCACCCGGAGACGCTGCGCTACCAGGCGCATGTGGCCACCGCACTCAGCAACGCGGGCAACAACGCCGAGGCGGTGGTCGAGTTCGAGCGCGTTCTGCCGGTGCGAACCCGGGTACTGGGCGAAGACCATCCCGACGTGCTCACCCTGCGCGCGAACTACGCGATCGCGCTGCGCGCGCTCAAGCGCGGCGAGCAAGCCGAGGAGCAGATGAACCAGGTCTACCAGCGACGCCGCGCGGTGCTCGGCGAGACCCATCCGGAAACGATGCGCACGCTGGGTTTCCTCGCGGTGATGGCGCGCGATCGCGACGATCTGGCGCGCGCGGAATTCCTGATGCAGCAGGCGGTGGACCTTTACCGGCAGGTCAACGGCGCGGACCATCCCGAAACGATCGTGATGGAGAACAACATGCTCGCGATCGTGCGCGACCGCGGCGATCTCGCGCGCGCGATCGCGGGCTACACCGCGCTGCTCGCGCGCGCCGAAGCCGCGTTGCCGCCGGGTCTGTGGCATCTGGATGCGATCCGCGGCAACTACGGCAAGGCGCTGTACCAGGACCGTCGTTATGCGGAAGCCGAGCCATTGGTCTTGGCCAGCTGGCGCAACCTGCGTGCGCAGTTTCCGGATACCGACTCCCGCGTGATCGGCGCGAAGACCCGCATCGAAGAGCTGTATCGGGGCTACGGGCAGCCCGCACGCATAGCGCAGGTGCTGGCCGAACCGCGAGCGGGGGCCGCAGCGGAATAGGCCGCGCTCGCCGCGTTCGGCTTACTCCAGTGTGCCGGTGGCCGGCCGACACGTGCCGACACGTGCCGGCGGAGCACGTGCATGCCGCGATCTCGACGAATCCGCAGACCGACTGCATGCCTTGTTCGATGCAGCGTTGCCGCACAGCCAGCGGATCGACCGCCTGGTCGCGATGCACGCAGGCCGGGAAATAGCCGCAGCAGTTGCCGATGTCCTTGACCACGCACTCGGCGTCGCTGGTGCAGGTGAGCGCAGCAGTCGCCTCCGGCGGCACCTCGACCGCAGCTGCGGGGACTCGACCCGATTCGGCCGAATGCGCGCACGCCGCAAGTGCTGTCACCACGAGGGCGAACAAGAGCTTGTGCAGGATTGCCATGGCCGTGTCTCCGCGCGAACTGCAATGAAGCATAGCTGCCGATCGGTTGGCGTGGGTCACCCACGCCTTGCGTGCGGTGTGACTTCGGTCGCCGCACGCTCGCCCCTCGAATCCGTTCACCCTGAGCGCAGGGCCGCAGGCCCGAAGTCGAAGGGCGAGGCGAGACGAACGATCG
The DNA here is from genome assembly GCA_031412975.1 of Pseudomonadota bacterium. Taxonomy (GTDB): domain Bacteria; phylum Pseudomonadota; class Gammaproteobacteria; order Xanthomonadales; family Ahniellaceae; genus UBA4656. The sequence goes on from JANOEA010000150.1 coordinate 17,084, forward strand.
GTTCCGCTACGCCTTCTTCGCGAACGAATCGCGCAGCGTCACCGTGCGGTTGAACACCAGCGCGTCGGGTCGGCTGTCCACTGCATCGAGCACGAAGTAGCCGAGACGCTCGAACTGCACGGCAGTGCCGGGCACCGCGTTCGCCAGCGAGGCCTCCACGTAACCGCGCACCACCCGCCTGGACTGCGGGTTCAGGTGATCGCGATAGCTCTTGCCTTCGCTGTCGTCGTC
>JANOEA010000151.1:0-5189 GCA_031412975.1 Pseudomonadota bacterium
TCGTCCTCGCGCGCCTTGCCGAGTTGCGCGACCTGCAAGGCGCGGCGCATCCAGCGCACGTCGATGGCGTCGCTTGACCCGGTTGACTCGAGCGGCTCCCCATCTCGGGCCATGTCGCTCATCGGCGGCCCCGCATATCCGAGCTTGCATTCCGCTTGATCCAGTCCGCGAACTGCGTCTCGTCGAGTTCGCCCGAAGCGAGCGCCATGATCGCTTCGATGGCGTCAACCGGAGCAGCGGTCAAACGTTGCCCATTCATCGCGAGAAACACGCCAACGGCGAGGAATGCAACCCGATTGTTACCGTCGACGAACGGGTGATTGCGTGCGAGACACAAACCATACGCCGCAGCCAGGACAACAAGGTCCCTGCAGCCCTCGTACGTGTACTTGTCGACTGCGCGGGCCAGCGCAGAGCCGAGCAGCCCCTCGTCGCGCAGCCCGGCTGCGCCTCCGAACCGCGCCAGGCTCTCCTGGTGCAGCAGCAACAGCGCGCGCCGATCGAACCAGACAGGCTCTTCACTCACTTCGCCAGGACCTTGAACGTATCCCGGTACTCCTTCATGAATTCACGCCCTGCTTCGAGTTGCTCCTCGATCGTCGGATCGAAGGGCGTCAGCAGATAGCCCTCGGGGGTCTCCACCACATGCAGGCTGTCGCCGCGTTGGACTCGCAAGTGCGTCAGCATTTCTTTCGGAATGACCAACCCGGTGGACGTTCCGACTGCGGTGAGCTTGAGCGTCGCCATTTCAAGGAGTTCCAAGCATAGGTATGTCAATAACTATGCCTTGAACACGCGAGAAACTCAAACCATGCGCCCTTGAGGCGTTGGCTCCCTGGATCTCGTGGGGCTGGCGGCAAGCCGCAGGCCAGGAGCGCGCGTCCGTCGAGCACCGGCAGGCGAAGCCCGCCATGCCGCTGCATCGCGTCGGATCGAGGTCGCACCCGGAACCCTCGCTCGATCAAGCGCGTCGAACACGTGCGCTGCTGTGCGACCAGCGCCTTGGCATCGGCCCGCGAGCGGTCATCGAGGTCGAGTGTCGTCGTCATCACGGAATCGTGCAGAAACCGGCATCGGGATCGCAAGTCGAGCCGTGGGCGTGGCGTCGGCGACCAGAGTGATCGACCGATGCGCGGGACGAACTACCGCTTGACTGCCCGGCTTGGATCGCTTGCCCGCAGTGGCCGCATTGCCCGGGTCCGCGCGGGGTGGCAGGCGCGCGCGCCATCGATGCTCGAGCCCGCCGTCTTCCGCCACGGCCGCCGCGTGGGCAGCGCGCAGCACATCCACGAATGCCGTCGCCGCGGGGCTGGGCGAGCGACGACGCAACTTCATGAACTCCCAACTGCCCTGCATCCAGCGTGCTCGCCTTCGATGAGGTCGTGTCTGGTCGGTCGTTCCAGATGTACGCCGACCGTCGCTGGATCAATCCGATGGCCGATGCGACGGCGGAAAAACCGAGCGGTAATCTTGACCTGAGCTGGCGGCGGGCGGATCGCGGCGGGGCTATCGATGTCGATCTGCGCCCGTGGTTCTTCTCAACTACTACTCGATCAGCCCCGGCATGCTGTCGCAGATTCCCGGCAAGGGCGCGTTCTACGTGATCGCGTTCACCGACAGCGACGGCGTGCCCCTGACCGGCGCGACGCACTACACGCTGAACATGCCGAAGGACGTGCCGGCCGCGAACTTCTGGTCGGTGACGCTGTACGAAGCCGAGAACGCCTCGGGCCTCGCCAGCGGCCAGCCCTTCCCGTCGCTCGGATCGCGCGACCTGCCGGTGCGCAACGCCGACGGCAGCACCGATCTTTACCTCGGGCCGAAAGCCCCGCAGGGCAAGGAGAAGAACTGGCTGGCCACGGTGCCCGGAAGAGGCTACTTCGCCATTCTGCGGCTCTACGGGCCGACCGAACCGGCGCTCACGAGGAACTGGAAGCCGCGCGATGTCACCAGGACCAGGTGACGGTCGGAGCCCGGGGCCGCGCCGCGACCCCGAGTTGTCTCCCCTTCGCCTGGCCATGCGCCCGTGTTGCTTGCTGCCTTGTAAAGAGCCATCGCCTGCCCGGGTGTTGCCCTGCCCAAGAATGGCCCTTCTGCGCGCCGGTCGTTCTTGTTCTGCACCGTCCGCTGGAAGGGGGAATGTACGGCTTGACGGTGGGTGACGGCGGCGTATGCTCGGCGTGAAGCAAGGTATTTTGTTTCCTGACCCCCAACCGATCCGGAGCCGGCACCCGTGAACCAGCGATTGACCGCGATCCTCGCCCTGATGGCCCTCGCCATCGGGCCAAGTACGATCTGCGCCGCGGACGCCCCGTCCTTCGATCCCGAGTCGACCCGGATCCTGAAGTCGATGAGCGACTTCATCGCCGCGACCAAGGCCTTCACGGTCAGCACCGAGACTTCGCTGGAAGTGGTGACCCGGGATGGCGAAAAGCTGCAGTTCCTGACCCCGGTGTCGGCTTCGGTGCGGCGCCCCGACCGCCTGCTCAGCAATCGCGAGGGCGACCTGGTCGACCAGCGCTTCTATTACGACGGCAAGTCGCTGACGCTGTTCAATCCCGCCGAGAACGTGTTTGCCACCGTGCCCGCGCCGCCCACGCTGGATGCGATGCTCGACTATGCCCGCGAGGAACTCGACCTCGTCGCGCCGGCTGGTGACCTGATCGGGACCAACGCGTACGCGGCGTTGACCGAAGACATGTATGAGTCCCGCTACCTCGGCCTGAGCACGGTCGCCGGCCAGCGCTGCCATCACCTGGCGTTCCGCGGCAACGAGGTCGATTTCCAGATCTGGGTCGAGGATGGCAAGCGCCCCCTGCCGTGGCGCTTCGTGATCACCTCGAAGAACGTCGCGGGCGCGCCGCAGTTCACCACCCAGATCGTGGCCTGGAACCTCGCGCCGAAGCTGCGCGACGAGGACTTCCGCTTCAAGGCGCCCAAGGGCGCTTCGGGCATCGAATTCGTGCGCCCCGCAACCCCCTCGCGTTGAGCCCCGGAGCCCGCCCCCATGCGCAACCTGACCAAGTCGATCGTCATTCTCGCGGCATCCGCTTTCCTGCTCTGCGCCGATCTCGACCCGGCAGTGCCGGGTCGCATCGTGCCGATCGGCACGGCCGAGGCCATCGTCGGCAGGCCGGCTACGCCGGTGAGCTACGCCGGCGTCGCGCGTCGCACCACTCGCCGCGCGGTCGGCGCTACCGCAGCCGTGGCCACCACCACCAGCGCGGCAGCCGCGTCGAGCGCGGCGGCGGCATCGAGCGCTGCAGCGGCATCCAGCGCCGCGGCCGCCTCGAGTGCTGCGGCAGCATCCAATGCCGCCGCGGCCTCGTCCGGTCCACCGATCGGCACCATCGTGACCTCGCTGCCGCAGGGCTGCACCCAATTGGTGATGAACGACACCAGCTACTACAACTGCGGCGGCACGTACTTCCGCACGGCCTTCGAGGGCAACACGCTGGTCTATGTCGTGAGCCAGCCCTGAGGAACTGGAGAGGCCACAGGCGCGCCTGGGGAGGGTCCTCATGCCGTGGATGACAATCATTCACTGCATGAGTAATCAAGCTGAGCAACAAGCAAGTTTGCCCCGCGGCCGTGCGACCCGCGAAACCATCCAGAAACAGCGCTGAACCAGCCAAGGTCGCCCAAAGGGCGTCATTGACCCACCTGCCACACGCATGGGGAGCCGCTCCGCGGTAATGAGAATGGTCGGAATGTCCGACTTGAGGCGCTCGCGAACCGCTGTGCGTTGTAGCTGACCGACGAGTAACCGGGCTTCGCGTCAGGATGGACCCTGCCCGCCAGCCGCAGGGTTCGCGAACCCTACTCCCACTCGATCGTCGCTGGCGGCTTGCCGGAGATGTCGTAGACCACCCGCGACACACCGCGCAGCTCGTTGATGATGCGCCGGCTGACCTGGTCGAGGAAATCGTAGGGTAGATGCGCCCAGTGCGCGGTCATGAAGTCGATCGTTTCCACCGCGCGCAGCGCGATCACCCACTCGTAGGCGCGCGCGTCGCCGACCACGCCGACCGATTTCACCGGCAGGAACACCGCGAAGGCCTGGCTGACCTTGTCGTACAGGTCGTGGCGGCGCAGTTCGTCGATGAAGATGTGGTCGGCCTGTGCCAGAAGCTGTGCGTATTCGGCCTTGACCTCGCCGAGGATGCGCACGCCGAGGCCCGGGCCCGGAAAGGGATGGCGGTAGACCATCTCGCGCGGCAGGCCGAGTTCGACGCCGATCCGGCGCACCTCGTCCTTGAACAACTCGCGCAGCGGCTCGACGAGGCCCAGCTGCATGCGCTCGGGCAGGCCGCCGACGTTGTGGTGGCTCTTGATCACATGCGCCTTGCCGGTCTTGCTGCCGGCGGATTCGATCACGTCGGGGTAGATCGTGCCCTGCGCGAGCCACTTCACGCCGCTGAGCTTGCGCGACTCCTCTTCGAAGATCTCGACGAACAAACGACCGATGATCTTGCGCTTGGCTTCGGGTTCGTCGATGCCCGCGAGGGCTGCGAAGTAACGCTCGGCGGCATCGACGCGGATCACGTGCACGCCCATGTGCTCGGCCATGGTGGCCATCACCTGGTCGCCTTCCTGCCAGCGCAACAGCCCGGTGTCGACGAATACGCAGACCAACTGGTCGCCGATCGCTCGCTCGAGCAATGCCGCGACCACCGAGGAATCGACGCCGCCGGAGAGCCCGAGCAGCACGGTATCGCTGCCGACCTGAGCGCGCACGCGCGCGATCGCATCGTCGATGATGTTGGCCGCGGTCCACAGCGTTGCGCACCCGCAGGCATCGACCACGAAGCGGCGCAGCATCGCCGCACCCTGCTTGGTGTGCGTGACCTCGGGGTGGAACTGCACGCCGTACCAGCGGCGCGATTCGTCGGCCATGGCAGCGAACTCGACGCTGTCGGTGGCGCCAACCGCGGAAAAGCCGTGCGGCAACGCGGTCACGCGGTCGCCGTGCGACATCCACACGTCAAACAACGGCACCGCGCCGTCCATCGCATCGCCCAGGCCGCTGAACAGACGACAGTCGGCAGAACCTGCAACCCGCGCATAGCCGAACTCGCGATGATGCCCGCCCTCGACCGCGCCGCCGAGCTGCACGGCCATGGTCTGCATGCCGTAGCAAATGCCGAGCACCGGCACGCCGGCCTCGAAAACTGCCTGCGGCGCACGCG
>JANOEA010000152.1:0-1586 GCA_031412975.1 Pseudomonadota bacterium
CGCGCTGGTCGACGGCGTCGCGGCGAACGACTTGCCGCTGTCCGATCGCGGCTTCGCCTACGGCGACGGTGTGTTCGAGACCATGCGTGCGATCGACGGCCGCGTGCCGCTATGGCCGCTGCATCTGGCGCGTTTGGCCGAAGGCTGTCGGCGCCTCGGGCTGGCGCTTCCGCCCGCGCCGCTGCTGCTGGCCGAGATCGAGCGCGCGATGGTCGATGCACCCGCCGGCGTGCTCAAACTGGTGTTGACGCGCGGCGACGGCGGACGCGGGTATTCTCCTGCCCACCCGGGCACCATCCGACGCGTACTGATGCGCTATCCCGTCCCGCCACCATTTGCTGCACAAACGGGCCTGTCGCTGGGATGGTGCAGCACCCGCTTGCCGCGCGACCCGCAACTGGCCGGCATCAAGCACCTCAACCGCCTGCACCAGGTGCTCGCGCGCGCAGAAGTCGATCGGCTCGGCTGCGATGAAGGCCTGTGCTGCGACGATCAGGGGCACGTCATCTGCGCCACCGCGGCCAATTTGTTCGCGCGCATCGATGGCCAACTGCATACGCCGGATGTCTCCGACTGCGGGGTTGCCGGGGTGGCGCGTGCGGCCTTGCTGCAGGACCCCGACTTCGGCGGCAGCATCCGGATCGGCCCGCTGCACCGGAATGCGCTGGCCCAGGCCGAGGAGATCTTCCTCAGCAACGCGGTGCGCGGGGTGATGCCGGTAGGTCGGTTGTCGGATCGCCCAATGCCCACCGGCGAATCCGCCACGCACGCGCGTGCGGCGCTCGCGCGCCGCGGCTTCACGCTTGCAGGAGCCTGATCCGTGCGTCGATTGCTGCTTTGGGCCCTGGTGTCTCTGGTGGTTGCCGCCGTCGTGGTCGGCGCCTGGCTGTACACCGACTATCGTCGCTTCGCCGACGCGCCGCTCGCGCTGGGTGCGAAGGAGAGCGTGCTCGACATCCGCCTCGGCACGCCGTTCACGCGCATCGTCGCCGAGCTCAAGCGACGCGGCTTCACCACGGCACCGACCCTGTACTGGCGCGCCCTCGCGTGGGAGATGCGGGTGGCCGAAGGACTGCATGCGGGCGAGTACGCGATCGAGCAGGGCCTGACCCCACGCAGCCTGCTCGCGCGGATGGCGCGCGGCGAGGTGATCCAGCACCGCGTCACGCTGATCGAAGGCTCGACGTTTCGCGAACAGCGCCTGGCGCTCGCCACGGACACCGCACTGGAGCAGCGCACCGCGGCGATGTCGGATGCCGAAGTGATGGCAGCGATCGGCGCGCCCGGCGTGCACCCGGAGGGACGCCTGCTGCCGGAGACCTACGCCTACACCCGGGGCATGAGCGATCTCGACGTGATGCGCCGCGCTTACGAGGCGATGCAGAAGGCGCTGGAACAGGCGTGGGCGCAGCGGGTCCCCGAATTGCCGCTGGACACGCCGGAGGAGATGCTGGTGCTCGCGTCGATCGTGGAGAAGGAAACCGGCCGTGCCGACGAGCGCGCGCGGATCGCCGGCGTGTTCGTGCGGCGGCTGAAGATCGGCATGCGCCTGCAGACCGATCCCACCGTGATCTATGGCGTCGGCC
>JANOEA010000153.1:0-1627 GCA_031412975.1 Pseudomonadota bacterium
CAGGATCGCTACACCACGATCCACATCGAAGAGCTGACCTGCGTCGCGCGCGATACCAAGCTCGGCCCGGAGGAAATCACCGCCGACATCCCCAACGTCGGTGAGCAGGCGCTCGCGCGCCTCGACGAATCGGGCGTGGTCTACATCGGTGCCGAGGTCAAGGCCGGCGACATCCTGGTCGGCAAGGTCACGCCAAAGGGCGAGAGCCAGCTGACCCCGGAAGAGAAGTTGCTGCGCGCGATCTTCGGCGAGAAGGCCTCCGACGTGAAGGACTCCTCGCTGCGCGTGCCGCCCGGCATGGACGGCACCGTCATCGACGTGCAGGTCTTCACCCGCGACGGGATCGAGAAGGACAAGCGCGCCCTGCGCATCGAGCAGGACGAGGTCAAGCGCGTGCGCAAGGACCTCGACGACCAGATGCGCATCCTCGAGGGCGCGATCTTCCAGCGCCTGCGCGGCATGCTGGTCGGCAAGGTCGCGATCAGTGGGCCGCATGCCCTGAAGAAGGGCGAGCTCGAGGTCGGCTACCTCGACTCGCTGCGAATCGACGAGGTGTTCTCGATCCGCATGAAGGACGAGGACGCGTCGGACCTGCTGGAGAAGGCGCAGGAGCAGATCAAGGCACACAAGGAGGCCTTCGACAAGCGCTTTGCCGAGAAGAAGGCCAAGATCACCGCGGGCGACGACCTCGCCCCGGGCGTGCTCAAGATGGTCAAGGTCTACCTGGCCGTCAAGCGCCGCATCCAACCCGGCGACAAGATGGCCGGCCGCCACGGCAACAAGGGCGTCATCTCTTCGATCGTTCCGGTCGAGGACATGCCCTTCATGGCGGATGGCCGCCCGGTCGACATCGTGCTGAACCCGCTGGGCGTGCCCTCGCGCATGAACATCGGCCAGATCCTCGAGACCCACCTCGGTTGGGCCGCCAAGGGCCTGGGTGAAAAGATCCAGCGCATGATCGACGCGGCGCGTCCGATCGCCGAGTTGCGCAAGTTCATCGACGAGATCTACAACGGCACCGGCACCCATCGCGTCGATCTCAAGGCCTTCAAGGACGACGAGCTGGCCACGCTGGCCAAGAACCTGACCAAGGGCGTGCCGATGGCGACCCCGGTGTTCGACGGCGCGCACGAGTCCGAGATCAAGGCGATGCTCAAGCTCGCCGACCTGCCGGAGTCGGGCCAGACCACGCTCTACGACGGCCGTACCGGCGAGGAATTCGATCGCCCGGTGACCGTGGGCTACATGTACATGCTCAAGCTCAACCACCTGGTCGACGACAAGATGCACGCGCGTTCGACCGGCCCGTACTCGCTGGTCACCCAGCAGCCGCTGGGCGGCAAGGCGCAGTTCGGCGGCCAGCGCTTCGGCGAAATGGAAGTGTGGGCGCTGGAAGCCTACGGCGCGGCATACACGCTGCAGGAAATGTTGACGGTCAAGTCCGACGACGTCGGCGGCCGCAACCAGATGTACAAGAACATCGTCGACGGAAATCACGAAATGGCCGCGGGCATGCCCGAGTCGTTCAACGTGCTGGTGAAGGAAATCCGCTCTCACGCGATCGATATCGACCTCGAGCGCTACTGATCGCAACAGCCAACGATTGCTCTAGCGACCAGTTACCAGG
>JANOEA010000154.1:0-7639 GCA_031412975.1 Pseudomonadota bacterium
GCGCACGGTCGGCGCGGCCTCGATCCGTACCGGCAGCGCGAGGTCGTCGACTACGCGGCGCACCACCATCAACTGCTGGTAGTCCTTGGCCCCGAACACCGCGACGTGCGGCTGCACGATGCCGAGCAGGCGCGCGACCACCGTGGCCACGCCCGAGAAGTGCCCGGGTCGGAACGCTCCGCACAGGATGTCCTCGAGTCCGGGCACCCGGATCGCGATCAGATCGGAGGTGCCGCGTGGGTACATGTCCGCCACCGACGGCGCGAACAGCAGGTCGCAGCCGTGCGCGGCAAGGCCAGTGCGGTCGGCCTCGAGGGTGCGCGGATACGCAGCGAAGTCCTCGGCGGGCCCGAACTGGATCGGATTGACGAAGATGCTCGCAACCACGCACGACGCTTGCGCGCGTGCGTGCTCGACCAGCGCATGGTGCCCGGCGTGCAGGTTGCCCATCGTCGGCACGAATGCGATGCGCTCGCCGGCAGCGCGCCAGCCGGCGACGGCTTCGCGCACCTGATCGATGCGCTGCACGCAGCGCAACTCGCTCACTCGTAGGACTCCGCCGGGGTCGGGAACTCGCCGCTGCGCACAGCGTCCACATAGGCCCGTATCGCTGCCTCGATCGATCCGCGGCCGTCGAGGAAGTCGCGCACGAAGCGCGGCCGGCGACCGGTACTAAGCCCGAGCAGGTCGAAACACACCAGCACCTGGCCATCGCAATCGACGCCCGCGCCGATGCCGATGGTGGGGATCGCCAGATCCGCGGTGATCGCCGCTGCCAGCGCGGCGGGCACGCACTCGAGCACCAGCGCGCTGGCACCGGCAGCGACTACCGCGCGCGCGTCCTCGCGCAAGCGCTCGGCCACCGGCTGTTCGCGCCCCTGCACCTTGAAGCCGCCGAGCTTGAGCACCGATTGCGGCGTGAGGCCCAGGTGCGCGCAGACCGGGATATCGCGCTCGACCAGGTAGCGGATCGAGTCGAGCATGTGGCCTGCGCCTTCCAGCTTGACCATTGCAGCACCGCCTTCGCCGACCAGTCGCGCGGCGTTGCGGAACGCAGTGGCGGGATCCGGCGCGCTGGCGAAGGGCATGTCGGCGAGCACCAGCGCCCGGCGCGTCGCGCGCGCCACCGCCGCGCAGTGATAGAGCACATCGTCGACGCGCACCGGCAGCGTGCTCGAATGACCCTGCACGACCATGCCCAGCGAATCGCCGACCAGCACGATGTCGACGCCAGCACGCTCGGCCGCGCGCGCGATGCTCGCATCGTAGGCGGTCAGCATGCTGATCTTCTGGCCGTCCTGCTTGCGCTGCGCAAGAGTTGCCACGCTGAACTTCGGCGAGGGCGTGGCGGGTTCGGGTTGTACGTAGCTCATGACGACCTCGCGGAAACCTCTGGGCAACGGTGGAGCGAAAGCGCACCGATCCGCTGCGCGGACTCGCGCTCTGCGAGCGGCAAGGATTGCAGGCAATCAGCGACGGAACCATGTCCGGGCACCACCACGTGCGCTGCGATCTCTGCCAATGGCACCAGCACGAATGCGCGCTCATGCAGGCGCGGATGCGGCACGCGGCAGCCGGGCAGATCGACGATCAGCGCACCATCGAGCAGCAGATCCAGATCGATCGCGCGCGGGCCCCAGCGCTGCGTGCCGCGAGTGCGGCCACCCGCGCGCTCGACCGCGAGCAGGCGTTCGACCAGCGCGGGCGCATCCAGCCGCGATTCCAGTGCGGCTACCGCATTGATGAACGGTTCCTGCGCGACCGGACCCCAAGGCGGCGTGCGATACATGCTCGAGATCGCGGTCACCCGGATGTATGCATCGGCGTCGAGCTGCCCCAGTGCGGCGCGCAGCTGTTCGATCGGCTCGCCGAGATTGGCGCCCAACCCGATGTAGATGCCGCCGCGCCAGCCTGCCTCAGGCCCCATCGGGGGCTGCGGCCGGCGCACCCGGGCGACGCCGGCGGCGACGCCGCGTCTTCGGCGCGGGCTCGGCGACATCGTCGACCGGTGCAGCGCCCGGCGCGATTTCCTGTGCGGTGCCGACCTGCGCGCGGGTCCAGAACTCGACCTGCTCCTTCAGCGTCGGATCGTCGAGTACGCGCACGCAGAGGAAATCGTAGGCGGCGCGAAAGCGCGGATGCGCGAGCATGCGCGAGGTGCGCTTGCGCATCGACTGCTCCAGCCGCGTCTGCAGGGTCCAGATCTCTTCGATCGGCAGCGTGTAGCGGCGCGGCACCGCGATCCGCGCGGCCTGCGTGCGCACCACGTGATCGGAGGCACGGCTCCATGCGAGCAGCGGCTCGGTGCCGCGCGCGACTTCGGCCGCGTGCGCCACCCGCGCGGCCGGCCACAGCAGCACCGCGAGCAGGAACGCCGGGGTCACTGAACGACCGTCGGCCAAGCGCAGGTCGGTGCTCTTGAGCGCGGCCTCCATCATGCGCGGCATCTCGTCGCCGCCGCGCGCCTCGATCGCGGCCGCGGTTGCCGGCAACAGTTCGCGCAGCAGCCCCGAGGCTTCGAGCCAGCGCATGCTTTCGTAGGCATGCCCGCCGAGGAACAGCTTGAGCATCTCGTCGAACAAACGCGCGGGCGCCGCTTCGCCGATCAACGGCGCGAGCTCCGCGATCGCCATCCACGCCGCATCGTCGATCCGGAAACCGAGCTTGGCGGCGAGCCGGACCGCGCGCAGCATGCGCACCGGATCCTCGCGATAGCGCTGCTCGGGATCGCCGATCAGGCGCAGCGTGCGGTGGCGGATGTCCTCGAAGCCATCGGCGTAGTCGCGCACGCTGAAATCTTCGATCGCGTAGTACAGCGCATTGGCGGTGAAGTCGCGGCGCACCGCGTCCTCTTCGATGGTGCCGTAGACGTTGTCGCGCACGATCCGGCCATCGACCATCTCGCGGTCGCCGGTGCCGTCGTCGCCGAGCGCGCGGAACGTCGCGACCTCGATGATCTCGCCGCCGAACACCACGTGCGCGAGGCGGAAGCGGCGGCCGATCAGGCGGCAGTTGCGGAACAGCTGCTTGACCTGTTCGGGCGTGGCGTCGGTGGCCACGTCGAAGTCCTTCGGACTGCCGCCGAGCAGCAAGTCGCGCACCGCACCACCGACCAGGTACGCCGCGAAGCCGCCTTCCTTGAGTTTGTACAGCACGCGCAGTGCGTTCGGGCTGATGTTCTTGCGCGATACGCCGTGCTGTTCGCGCGGAATCACGCGAACCTGCGGCAACGCGCGTCTGGCTGGCTTCGAAGCGGGAATGTCGGTCACCATCAAGGCAGCGATCGGGATACATCGGGCGGTCCGCGGACCGCCCGTGGATTGTAGGCCGATCAAAACCCGATATACTACGCGCCCTGTTTGAGGGACCTCAAGCGTCGCTCCCTTCGTCTAGCGGCCCAGGACACTGCCCTCTCAAGGCGGGAACACGAGTTCGAACCTCGTAGGGAGCACCATCAGCGTTCGTGTCGGGGGTTTTCCCGGCGCCACTACCGGACCGGAGACACCGACCCATGCCGTTCGTCGTCATCGAGAACTGCATCAAGTGCAAGTACACCGATTGTGTCGAGGTGTGCCCAGTTGATTGCTTCCACGAAGGTCCGAATTTCCTGGTGATCGATCCGGACGAGTGCATCGACTGCACCCTGTGCGAGCCGGAATGCCCGGTCACCGCGATCTATCCCGAGGACGACGTGCCCGGCGGGCAGGAGCAGTTCATCGCGCTCAACGCCGAGTTGGCCAAGGTGTGGCCGGTGATCTCCGAGCGCAAGGAAGCCCCGCCCGACGCCAAGGAGTGGGAAGGCAGGGACGACAAGCTGGCGCTGCTGCAGCGCTGATTCGCGCCCGAGCGGCGCGCGATCGGGATCTGCTGGTCCGCGTGCGGGTGCTCAGCCCAGGCGCTGGCGGATCGCCGCGATTACCCGACGCGAGAACTCGTCATCGGTGGTCGCGCCATCGGCGTCTTCCATCCGCACCACGCTGCCGCTGCCGTCGGCCACGATGCGCACCACGCGCGTGACGGTGGTGCTGGTCGGTGGCGGGTCGCTCGAGAACAACTGCTTGAAGAAACCGCCTTCGGGTTTGGCCTGTTGCATGCTGGTACCGGTCAGCGTGAAGGTCGCCGCGGTCTCGTCGCGCGATACCAGTTCGCCCACCCCGGAGCGCTCCAGCGCGAGGCCGACGCGACGCCATGCGCCGGCGACCGAATCAGTGAGCGCGAGACTGCTGTCGGGGCCGGCGCTGATCGACTGCGGCACGCCGCCGCTGGTCGCAGGCGCGGCCGCTGGCGCGCCGGCGACGTCGGGCACCGTCATGGTGGCATTCGCGGCGGGCGTATCCAGGCCCGGCGGGATCTCCAGCGGGCGGGTTTCCTGCGCCTCCTCGTAGCTGCTGCGGCCACCGAACAGCGAGCAGCCACCCAGCAGCACGGCGGCAGCGCCAATCACCACGAGTCGGACAACGAACTGGGACATCGGAAATCTCCGCAATCGAAGGATCGGACGCTGCGCGGCTACGCCGCGCGGTTGCCGACCGGCACAGGATGGCGCGCTTGCAGGGCGCGGATGAGGGTCACGCAGGCTTCCGCCTCGTCACGCCGGGATTCGGACAGCACGACCAGGGGCAGCCGCAGCACCGGTTCGATCAGGCCCAGACGATGCAGGATCCACTTGGCGGGGATCGGGTTCGACTCCAGACCCATGCCACGGTACAACGGCGCGAACTGCGCATCCAGCGCCGCGGCTTCGGTGCCGTGGCCGGCCAGGGCGTGCTCGACCAGTTCGCGGAATGGTCCGGGGCATACGTTCGCGACCACCGAGACCACGCCGTCGGCACCGCCGAGCATCGCGCGGACCGCAGTCGGATCATCGCCACTGAGCACCGCGAAGCCGGGCTTGCGCAAAACGAGCAGCGACTGCATGCGTTCGGGTTCCGGCCGCGCCTCCTTCACGCCCGCGACCTGGCCATAGCCGACCAGGCGCGCGACGGTCTCCGGCAGCAGGTCGATGCCGGTGCGCGCGGGCACGTTGTACAGCAGCACAGGCAACCTGCCCTCGTCGGCGAGCAACGCAAAGTGGCGATACAGGCCTTCCTGGGTAGGCCGCACGTAGTAGGGCGTGACCACCAGCGCTGCGGCAGCGCCGGCCGACCGCGCTGCCAGCATCAGCTCGAGCGCCTTGTGGGTCGCGGGCGCACCGCAGCCGGCGATCACCTGCAGGCGTCCTGCGCTGCGCGCGACGGCGAATTCGACCAGCTTGACTAGCTCGCTTTGGTCGATCGACGCCGATTCGCCGGTCGATCCGCCGACCACCATGCCGTGCGTACCTGCGGCCAGGTGCAGGTCGAGCAGACGGCCGAAACCGTCGAGGTCGAGATGGCCGCGCGCATCGAACGGCGTGACGATGGCGCAGATGCTGCCGTGGAATTTCAAGCTGGCGGGCCGTTACGAGGCGCAGCCCGCATGGTAATGGTGGCATCGTCGGGGTGACAAGTATTCCGCTGGCCATCCGCGCGTTGCACAATCGGTCCGGGGCTGTATCGTGCAGCCGCCATTCAGCGAGCATTCGTGACCAAGCCCACCGCAAACGAAAACGCAGTCCTGCTGGTCGCCACGGTCTCGCAACCGGATGCGGCCCTGTTGCCACTGACCCGACGCATCAACGAGTGCGGCTGCAGCGTGGTCGAGGCGCGGGTGTCCTGCCTCGGGCTGGAGGTGGTCGTCGCGCTGCTCGCGGTGGGTCCGTGGGATGCGATCGCCAAGCTCGAATCGGGAGTGGCGCGACTGGAGCGCGAGGACAACCTCAAGGTCGCGATCAAGCGCACCGGCTCGCGCGAGCCGCAGGCGAGCCTGATGCCCTATGTGATCGAGGTGGTCGCCGCCGACCGACCGGGCGTGCTGTTCCAGCTGGCCGAATTCTTCTCTACCCGCGGGATCGCGATCGAGCAACTAGCCTCCAGCCGCTACCGCGCGATGCAGACCGGTGCGGACATGTTCAGCGCGCAGATCACGGTCGGCATTCCCGCCAAGACCCATATCGCGGCGCTGCGCGACGATTTCCTCGAGTTCTGCGACGCGCAGAACCTCGATGCGATCATGGACCCGATGAAGTATTGAGCGCGACCAGGCCCTGAACAATCTCCCGCCCGAGGGACTCTCCGCAGCATGCCCGTCCGCCTGGTGTCGCGCGTGAGCCGGTGCCTGCGTAGTCCAGCCGTGTTCGCATCCCGACTCCGCGATTCCGTCCCGCCTGCTGCGGGCCAGTTGTCTGCATCCTCCCTGTTGAAGGACCATCCCGCATGATGTCTGCCGGCAAGCGCGTGTACGTGCTCGATACCAATGTGCTGATGCACGACCCGACCTCGCTGTTCCGCTTCGAGGAGCACGACGTATTCATTCCGATGACCGTGCTGGAGGAACTCGATCACGCCAAGAAGGGCAATTCGGAGGTTTCGCGCAACGCCCGCCAGGTCAGCCGCTTCATCAACGAACTCATCGAGGTCAACGGCACCGACCGCATCGAACACGGCCTGAAGCTGACCCGGCCCAAGGACCTGCGGCTCGGTCGCAACAGCCAGATCGGTCGCCTGCTGTTCCAGTTCCAGACCCACACCGCGCAGCCGGCGAATGCCGACGCCCGGGTGCCGGACAACCGCATCCTCGCCGCGATCGTGCAGCTGCGCGATGCGCATCCGAAGACGCCGGTGATCCTGGTCTCGAAGGACATCAACCTGCGGATCAAGGCCAGCATCTACGGCGTGCAGGCGGAGGACTACGAGAACGACCGCGCGCTCGACGATTTCAGCCTGCTGTATGCCGGTCACGACGAGCTGCCGGCGAAGTTCTGGGATCGGCATCCCGAGGTGCGCTCATGGTCGGAGCGCGGGCGCACCTTCTACGAGGTGAAGATGCGCAAGGACGAACTGTGGCATCCGCACCAGTGCCTGTACCTGCCGGGCGAAAACGAACTCGAATTCCGCGTGCTGCGCATCGTCGGCGGCAAGGCCACGCTGCAGATCCCCGACGACTACGTCAAGGGCAACCACTCGGTGTGGGGCGTGCACGCGCGCAATCGCGAGCAGAACTTCGCGCTGAACCTGCTGATGGACCCGGAGGTCGATTTCGTCACCCTGCTCGGCACCGCCGGCACCGGCAAGACCCTGCTCGCGCTGGCCGCGGGTCTTGCGCAGGTGATGGACCAGCAGCGCTATCGCGAGATCATCATGACCCGCGCCACCGTCTCGGTGGGCGAGGACATCGGCTTCCTGCCCGGCACCGAGGAAGAAAAGATGACGCCATGGATGGGTGCGCTGACCGACAACCTCGAGGTACTCGCCGATCCGCAGGAAGGCGGCTCATGGGGCCGCGCGGCGACCAACGATCTGCTCGCCTCGCGGATCAAGATCCGCTCGATGAACTTCATGCGCGGCCGCACCTTCCTGTCGCGCTACGTGATCATCGACGAAGCGCAGAACCTGACCCCGAAACAGATGAAGACGCTGCTCACGCGCGCAGGACCCGGCACCAAGATGATCTGCCTCGGCAACGTCGAGCAGATCGATACGCCGTACCTGACCGAAACCACCTCGGGCCTGACCTACGCGGTAGATCGCTTCAAGGCATGGCAGCACTCGGCGCACATCAC
>JANOEA010000155.1:0-2314 GCA_031412975.1 Pseudomonadota bacterium
ACACCATCGTCGGCACCGTGATCGAGCAGGCCGACGAGCGCGTGGTGGTGCGCAGCCCCGATCTCGGACAGGACGTGGTGGCGCGCGCACCGCAGCCGATCCCGATCGGCACCGAGGTCAGCGTCGCGATCCGACCGGAGAAGATCGACGTCTCGGAACAAGCACCGAGCGGACAGGACAACGTGGTGGCCGGCAAGGTGGCCGACATCGCGTATCTGGGCGATGTGTCGATCTACCACGTGAAGACCGAATCGGGTTTCGTGCTGCGGGTGCAGGAAACCCACGCCGCGCGCACCGCCGATCCGCACTACCAGTGGGGCGAAACCCTGTACCTGGTGTGGCGCGCGGCCGACGCCATCGTGTTGACCAGCTGAGCGGGCGACCGCACTGAGCATGGCCAGTCCGACCCAGCATTCGTCGCTGTGGCACCTGTGGCACCAGGTGTTCACCGATCTGTTCCGGATGATCGGCGTGCTCGGCCGCGAGCTGTCGTCGACACGCGGGCGCTGGCTGGTGATGGCGCTGCCGCTGCTGTGGCTGGTCGCGTTTTTCCTGGTGCCGTTCCTGCTGGTGTTCAAGATCAGCTTCGCCTCGGCGATGACCGGCGTGCAGCCGCCGTACAGCGCCATGCTGGGCGCGGCCGAAGACGGCGCGCTGACTGTGCGGCTGGCGATCGCTAGCTACCAGCTGCTGCTCAACGACTCGCTGTACATCAGCGCGTACCTCAATTCGCTGGTGTTCGCATCGGTCTCGACGCTGGGCTGCCTGCTGATCGGCTATCCGATCGCCTACGGCATCGCGCGCGCCACGCCGACCACCCGCGCGATCCTGCTGGTGCTGGTGATCCTGCCGTTCTGGACCAGCTCGCTGCTGCGCAGTTATGCGCTGATCGGCATCCTGCGCAGCAACGGCCTGCTCAACCAGCTGCTGCTCGGACTCGGCGTGATCGACCAGCCGCTGGAGATCCTGCACACCAATCTCGCGGTGTACATCGGCATCGTCTACAACTACCTGCCGTTCATGATCCTGCCGCTGACGGCCAACCTGATGCGGATGGACTTCACCCTGCTCGAGGCGGCCTCGGACCTGGGCGCGCGGCCGACGGTCGCATTCCTGCGCATCACGCTGCCGCTGTCGTTGCCGGGCATCATCGCGGGCTCGCTGCTGGTGTTCATCCCGGCAGTCGGTGAATTCGTGATCCCGGACCTGTTGGGCGGTCCCGACGCGCTGACCATCGGCCGCGTGATCTGGACCGAGTTCTTCAGCAATCGCGACTGGCCGATGGCCTCGGCGGTGGCGATCGCGATGCTCGCGCTGATCGTGGTGCCGATGCTGGTCTTCGAGTGGGTGCAGGACAGGCGCCTGGCAACCGCGGACCAGAACAAGTGAACCAGCGCAAGCCGTTCCTGCTCGATACCCTGATGGCCTTCGGCTACGCGTTCCTGTACATCCCGATCGCCAGCGTGATCGTGTACTCGTTCAACGAGTCGCGCATGGTCACCGTGTGGAGCGGTTTCTCGCTCAAGTGGTACGGCGAGCTGGCCGGCAATGCGCAGATCCTCGAAGCCGCGTGGCGCAGCGTGCTGATTGCGACCGTGACCGCCACCCTCGCGGTGTGCATCGGCACGCTCGCGGGCCTCGCGCTCGCGCGCTTCGGGCGTTTCGGCGGGCGCGGCCTGCTGTCGCTGCTGACCAGCGCGCCGCTGGTGATGCCCGAGGTGATGCTCGGCCTGTCCGCGCTGCTGCTGTTCGTGAGCCTCGACCAGCTGATCGGCTGGCCCTCGGGTCGCGGACTGACCACGATCACCATCGCGCACGTGACCTTCTGCATCTGCTACGTCACCGTGATCGTGCGCTCGCGCCTGACCCAGATGGATCACAGCATCGAAGAGGCCGCGCTCGACCTCGGCGCGCGACCGTGGAAGGTGTTCTTCGTGATCACGCTGCCGTTGATCGCACCGGCTTTGGTCGCCGGCTGGCTGCTCGCCTTCACGCTGTCGCTGGACGATCTCGTGGTGTCGAGCTTCACCGCCGGCCCTGGCGCAAGCACGTTGCCGATGGTGATCTACTCGAAGGTGAAGCTCGGCGTGACGCCCGAGATCAACGCGCTGGCCACCATCGTGATCGTGCTGGTCGCTGTTGGCGTCACGCTGGCCGGCTGGATGCTGCATCGGCAGGGGAAAGCAGCGGTCTGATCGCGGCATGTCCCGCATCGACTGCTAGACCTTGTGGGAGCCGCCCAGGGGGGGACAGGGGCCCAACGACAGCCGCCCGGGCCGCCCCGGGGGGGCGCCCAAAGGGGAACCCCGGCGGG
>JANOEA010000156.1:0-3359 GCA_031412975.1 Pseudomonadota bacterium
GCGGAGCGCTCGGGGTGGAACTGCGCGCCAAAGAAGTTGCGATGCTGCACGACTGCCGAGAACGGACCACCGTAGTCGCACTGCACGAGGGTCGCGGCCGATACCGGCGCACGATAGCTGTGCACGAAATAGGCATGCGGAGCGTCACCGAAGCCGTTGGTGAGCGGCGACTCGCGCAAGATGTCGAGCTGGTTCCAGCCCATGTGCGGCACGCGGCCGCACAGCGTCGGATCGAAGCGCGACAAACGCCCCGGAATCACCCCGAGGCACTCGACATCGCCCTCGTCGGTGGCGTCGAACAGCAGCTGCATGCCGAGGCAGATCCCCAGCACCGGACAGGTCAGCCGCGGAATCAGCCGATCGAGGCCGCGCTCGCGTAACTGGCGCATCGCGGGCGCGGCGGCTCCCACCCCGGGCAGGATCACGTGCGAAGCACTGGCGACGACCGCGGCATCGGTGCTCAAGGTCGCCGCAACGCCGATCCGCTCGAGCGCGGCGAGCACCGAGCCGAGGTTGGCCACCCCGCTGTCGATCACCACCAGCGATGCATTCGCTGCCGGGTTCACAGGGTGCCCTTGGTCGACGGCAACTCGTGGCCCTCGCGGCGGATCGCCATGCGCAGCGCGCGCGCGGTCGCCTTGAAGCAGG
The DNA here is from genome assembly GCA_031412975.1 of Pseudomonadota bacterium. Taxonomy (GTDB): domain Bacteria; phylum Pseudomonadota; class Gammaproteobacteria; order Xanthomonadales; family Ahniellaceae; genus UBA4656. Next base: position 649 of record JANOEA010000156.1, read on the forward strand.
CCTCGACCTTGTGGTGGTTGTTCTCGCCGCTCACCCGCAGCTGCAGGTTTGCGCCCAGCGACTCGCACAGCGAGCGGAAGAAGTGCCCCACCATCTCGGTCGGCAGATCGCCGACCCGCTCGCGCTCGAAGCTGCCCTCGAACACGAAGTAGGGTCGCCCCGAAAGATCGAGCAGCGCTTCCGCACGGGTGTCGTCCATCGGCAGCACGAAACCGTAGCGCGCGACGCCGCGCTTGTCGCCGAGTGCGCGCTTGAGCGCATCGCCGAGCGCCAGCGCGCAGTCTTCGATCGTGTGATGCTCGTCGACGTGGGTATCGCCGGCGCACTGCAGGCGCAGCGCGAAGCCGCCGTGGCGCCCGATCTGTTCGAGCATGTGGTCGAAGAAGCCCAGACCCGTCTTGACCTCGGCCGCCTGCTCGCGATCCAGATCCACCTCGACCACCACGCGGGTTTCCTTGGTCGCGCGTTCGACCCGCGCAGTGCGCGGGGCATCGGCGAGCAAATGCGCGAGCGTGGCCCAGTCGAAATCCTGCGGACCCAGCTTGAAGCCGCGCACGCCGAGATTGCGCGCAAGCTCGAGGTCGGTGTCGCGATCGCCGATCACCGCGCTGGCCTGCATGTCCAGATCGCCCGCGCGCAGGTAGTCCATCAGCATGCCGACCCCGGGTTTGCGGGTCGGCGCGTTGTCGGCCGGGAAATGCGGGTCGAAGTGCATCGCAGCGAAGCGGATGCCCTGCGAGGCGAAGATCTGTTCCATCAGCCGCTGCGGCGGCTCGAAGGTCTCGCGCGGGAAGCTCGGTGTGCCGAGTCCATCCTGGTTGCTCACGATCACGAACTCGAAGCCCGCGTCGCGCAGTTTGATCAGCGCCGGAATCACGCCATCCACCAGCGCGAGCTTCTCCAGGCTGTCGATCTGCTGGTCGGGCGGCTCCACGATCAGGGTGCCGTCGCGGTCGAGGAACAGGATCCTGCGGCGCGCGCTCATGCCGCCACCCGCTGGCCGGTGAGTGCGGCGAGCACCGCGTCGTTCTCGCCCGCGGTTCCGATCGAGATGCGCAGGCAGTCGCGCAGCCCGGGATGGTGGGCGATCTCGCGCACCACGATGCCGAGTTCGAGCAGTTCGCGATAGGTGCGCGCCGCGTCGTCGAGGCGCAGCGCGAGGAAGTTGGCCTGCGACGCAAACACTTCGCTGACCTGCGGCAACTTGCCGAGCGCCTGCGCGAGCCGCTCGCGCTCGCCCTGCACATTGCGCACCCGCATCCGGGTGGCCGCCAGCGCGTCCGGCGCGAGCGCGCGTTCGGCCGCTTCCACGCACGGCTGCGGCAACGGATACGGCGCCATGATCCGGCGGCACAATCCGATCAGCGCGGGGTCGGCGATCAGCACGCCGATCCGCGCGCCTGCCAACGCATGCGCCTTCGACAGCGTGCGCAGCACCGCGATATTGCCATCGGCTTGCGCGGCGAGCGGCGCGAACGATTCGGCATCGGAGAACTCGGCATAGGCCTCATCAACCACCACCAGCGCGCTGCCGGCCAGCGCCTGCGCGAGTCGCAGCACCTCGTCTCGCGGCACCACGCCGCCGGTCGGATTGTTCGGCGTGCACACGTAGACCAGTCGGGTGTCGGCCTCGACTGCCGCCAGCACGGCATCGACATCCAGCTGGAATCCGCGCGCGGGATCGAGTGGCACCCGGATCACCTTCGCGCCCTGCACGTCCGCGCACACCTGGTACATGCCGAAGGTCGGCGGCGAGATCAGCACGCTGTCGCGCCCGGCGCGGCAGAACGCGCGGGTCAGCAGGTCGATCGCTTCGTCGCTGCCGCGCCCGACCAGCAGCGCCTCGGGGGCCACCGCATACAGCGCGGCGAGCTTTTCGCGCAGTGCCTGTGGCTGCGGATCGGGGTAGCGATGCAGTCGTCCACTCGGATCACCGGCCGACGCCCACGGCGATTCGTTGGCGTTGAGCAGGATGCTGCCACCGGCGGCTTCCATGCGCGCCGACGAATAGCCCTTGATCGCCAGCAACTCCGGGCGTACGCGCGAGAGCATGCTCATGGCAACGCTCCGAGCGCTTCCAGGCGCAACGACACGGCGCGCTCGTGCGCACCGAGTCCTTCTGCGCGCGCGAGGATCATCGCGCAGGGCCCGATCTCCGCCAGGCCGGCCCGGGTCAGTTCCTGCACCGTGATCGCCTTCTGGAAACTCGCCACCGAGACGCCGCTGTATGCGCGCGCATGTCCGTAGGTCGGCAATACATGATTGGTACCGCTGCAGTAGTCGCCGACCGACTCCGGCGTCCACGCGCCAAGGAACACCGAGCCGGCGTTGCGCACATCATCGAGCAGGCGGCGTGGTTCGCGCACCTGCAGGATCAGGTGCTCGGGCGCGTAGTGATTGGACACCTCAATCGCCTGCGCCAGCGAATCGACCAGGATCGCGCGGCTCGATTGCAGGGCCTGTGCCGCGGTGTCGCGCCGCGGCAGCTGCTGCAGTTGCTCTGCAACCGCAACCAGCACCGCCTCGCGCTGCGCCGCGCTGTCGGTGACCAGGATCACCTGCGAGTCCGGCCCGTGCTCGGCCTGCGACAGCAGATCGGCCGCGACGAAGCCCGGATCGGCATCCGCATCGGCGATGACCAGCAGTTCGGAGGGTCCTGCCGGCATGTCGATCGCCGCCCCGGCCGCATCCTGCGCGACCTGCTGCTTGGC
>JANOEA010000157.1:0-2986 GCA_031412975.1 Pseudomonadota bacterium
CGCGCTGCCAGCCGCAGGCCTGCCAGAACTCGAACGGGCCGAGGTTCCAGCCGTAGCCCCAGCGGATCGCGAAGTCGACGTCGCGCGCGTTGTCGGCGATCTGTGCGAGGTGATACGCGGCGTAGTGGAACAAGTCGCGGAACACCGCCCACAGGAACTGCGCCTGCGGCTCGCTGGATGCGCGCAGCGCGGCGAGCTTTTCGCCGGGGTCCTTCGACTTCAGGATCGCTGCCACCGCTGCAGTCGGCTCGCCGGTCGCGGAGCGGTAGTCGCGGGCCGCCGGATCGAGCACCATGATGTCCTTGCCGACCTTGCGGAAGAATCCGGCGCCGCTTTTCTGCCCCAGTGCCCCCTGCGCGATCAGGCCCAGCAGCACCTCCGGGGCCTTGAAATACCGGTGCCACGGATCGTCGGCGAGCGCATCGCCCATCGTCTTGATCACGTGCGCCATGGTGTCGAGTCCGACCACGTCGGCGGTGCGATAGGTCGCACTCCTGGGCCGGCCGATGGCCGGGCCGGTCAACCCATCGACCACGTCGTAACCCAGCCCGGCGGCCTGGGTGTGGAACATCGTCGACAACATCGAGAACACGCCGATCCGGTTGCCGATGAAGTTCGGCGTATCCTTGGCATGCACCACGCCCTTGCCGAGGGTGGTGGTCAGGAAGGCCTCGAGGGTGGCCACCACTGCCGGCGCGGTGGCGCCGATCGGGATCAGTTCGGCCAGGTGCATGTAGCGCGGCGGATTGAAGAAATGCACGCCGCAGAATCGCGCATGCAGCGCACCGGGAAGCCCCGCCGCGAGTTCCGCGATCGGCAGGCCCGAGGTGTTCGACGCCAGGATCGCGTGCTCGGCTACGTGCGGCGCGATCTTGCGGTACAGATCGTGCTTCCAGTCGATTCGTTCGGCGATCGCCTCGATGATCAGATCGCAGCCGCGCAGCAGTTCGAGGTGCTGGTCGTAGTTCGCGGCGATGATGTCGCCGCTGCGGCCGCGCGTGGCGAGCGGGGCAGGCGACAGTTTGGCGAGATTGGCGATCGCCTTGTCGACGATGCCGTTGGGACTGCCATCCTTGGCCGGCAGGTCGAACAGGATCGTCTCGACGCTGGCGTTGACCAGATGTGCGGCGATCTGTGCACCCATCACGCCTGCACCGAGCACGGCGACGCGGCGGATGTGGAAGTTCTGGGTTGCCATGGTGGTCTCGGCAGGCTGGGAATGGTCAGGGGGCGCGCAGTCCGGCGCAGGCGAAGCGCACGAATTCCGCGGCGGCGTTGCGACGGTGCTCTTCGTCGGTGCGGCCCGGCGGGCGCTTGATCGCGCCGAAGTCGGACATCGCATAGGTCAGGGCGCCGCTGATGAAGTCCAGCCGCCAGTACAGCGGCTCCTTCTGCAGTTCCGGCATCAACTCGTGGATCGCCTTCGCGAAAGCCTTGAGCACATGGCCGTAGTTGTCGGACAGGAACTTGCGCAGCGTCTGGTCGTGTTCGGCGTAGGCGCGTGCGAGCACGCGCATGAACGCCGAGCCGCCGAAGCGGTCGGTGGCAAGGTTCAGCGCCGGGGTCACGAACGCCTCGAGCAGGTTCTCCAGCGTCGCCGAACCGGATTGGCGGGCTTCCTGCAGCGCTTGCAGGCGACGCTCGGTCAACTCGTCGAGGCGGCGCCGGAACACCTCGTTGATGAGGTTGTCCTTGGAGCCGAAGTGATAGTTCACCGCGGCCAGGTTGACGTTCGCGGCCGAGGTGACCTGGCGCAGCGAGGCACCCGCGAAGCCATGCCGGGCGAACAGCTCCTCGGCGGCCGACAGGATGCGTTCCTTGGTGGAGAAGTGTGGGTGGTTCACGGTGCTCGACGGGGTGCGCGGCGCTTCAAACGGGCGTTTGAAGTCTAGGGGCGCCAAGGCCCGCGGTCAAACGTCGGCCCGGGCAGGACGCCCCCGAGGCCCGCCCGCGAGCGTCGAATTGCCTGCAGTTGTCTCGCTAAGCCCTCGAAATATGGTCGATTTTCTGTGATAACATTCGCATGTTTCGGCTGTCACGAACAGTCACAATCCCACCCACGATCCGAGGACTACCAGATGGCGCTGGAGCGCACGCTTTCCATCATCAAGCCCGATGCAGTCGCGAAGAACGTGATCGGCGAGATCTATTCCCGATTCGAGAAGGCGGGCCTGCGGGTGGTCGCGGCGAAGATGAAGCACCTGTCGCGCCGCGAGGCCGAAGGTTTCTACGCGGTGCATCGCGAGCGGCCGTTCTTCGCCGCGCTGGTGGAGTTCATGATCTCCGGCCCGGTGATGATCCAGGCGCTCGAGGGCGAGGGCGCAGTGGCCCGCCACCGCGACCTGATGGGTGCGACCGACCCGAAGAAGGCAGCGCCCGGCACGATCCGCGCGGACTTCGCCGAGTCGATCGACGCCAACGCGGTGCACGGCTCGGACGCCGCGGAAACCGCCGCGGTAGAAATCGCCTACTTCTTCGCCAGCACCGAGCTCAATCCCCGCGGCTGACCATCCGTGATCGAATCGCCCACCAATCCGCGCGTGAACCTGCTGGACCTCGATCGGTCCGGCATGGAGGCGTTTTTCGTCGAGCTCGGCGAGAAGCGCTTCCGCGCGCACCAGGTGATGAAGTGGATCTACCACCGGCGAATCGATGATTTCGAGCAGATGAGCGATCTCGGCAAGGGCCTTCGCGACCTGCTGCGCGAGCGCGCCGAAGTGCGCGCGCCCGCAATCACGCTCGAACAGCGCTCGATCGATGGCACCTGCAAGTGGCTGCTGGGTTTGGTCGGTGGCAATGCGATCGAGACCGTGTTCATCCCGGAGCCCACCCGCGGCACCCTGTGCGTGTCCTCGCAGGTCGGTTGCGGCCTCAACTGCACGTTCTGCTCGACCGCGACCCAGGGCTTCAACCGCAACCTGGGCACCGCCGAGATCATCGGCCAGGTGTGGGTGGCGGCGCGCTCGCTGGGCAACATCACCCATCA
>JANOEA010000158.1:0-1790 GCA_031412975.1 Pseudomonadota bacterium
GCCCGACCAGCGCGCACAGCTCACCGGCATCGACCGCCACGTCGACATTGTCGAGGATGCGCCGCGGGCCGTAGGACTTGTAGACGTCCTGGGCCAGCAGGAACGGCTTGGCGTTCATGTCTTGCCCCCGGCGACGTACCACGGAAACAACCGGCGCAGCGCCAGCCGCAGCAGCCAGTCGATGCTGAACCCGAGCGCGGTGATCCACAACACGTACGGGATGATCACGTCCATCGCGAGGTAGCGGCGCACCAGGAAGATCCTGTAGCCGAGCCCATCGTCGGAGGCGATCGCTTCGGCCGCGATCAGGAATAGCCAGCCCGCGCCGAGCGACAGGCGCACCGCCTCGATCAACCGTGGCCACAGTTGCGGCAGCACCACGCGATAGACCAGCGCGAACTGCGACGCGCCCAGCGTCAGCGCCTTGGTCACCTGCTCGCGCGGCATTCGCCCCACGGTGCCGGCCATGTCGCGCGCGATCACCGGGAATACGCCGATGAAGATCAGCGCGACCTTGGAGACCTCGCCGACGCCGAGGCTGATGAACAATATCGGCAGGATCGCCAGCGGCGGCACCATCGACAGGAACGTGACGAACGCGCTGCCACCAGCGCGCATGCCCGGGAACAGCCCCATGTTGAGTCCGACCCATGCGCCGGCAGCCGCGGCCAGCAGCATGCCGAGCGCGAGGCGGCGCAGGCTCGACAGGGTGTCCTGCAGCATCACGTAGTTGCCCGAGCGCTGTTCGGGAGTGAACGCCATGCGCTCGACCGCGGCGGCCATCTGGCCCGCGGTGGGCAACAGCTTGTCGGCCGGGTTGTCGCGATGGCGGATATCGGATGCGATGAAATAGCCGAGCGCCAGCAGCACGAACGGCACGGCCGCGAGGACGCGCGCCCAGGCGGTGCCCGGACGCGCGTGGATTCCCCACAGCCGCGGCGTGCGCCGCGGCACCGGCGCTTGCGTCACAGCGTGCCGTCCGCGGCCTGCTGCATGAATCGCGCGGTGAAGCGCAGCTTGACGTTGTTGCCATCGCCCAGCACGCTGCCATCGTCGAGCTCGATGCCGACCACGTCGGCCGACGCCGCGTTCGGCCCCAGCAGACCCTTGCTGAAAGTGAACTGGCGCACCTTGTCCATGGTCGCGCCGACTTCCGGCGAAGCGGCAAAGGCAGCGCCTTCGGCACCGGTGAAATACATCGCGGTGGTGGCCAGCTGCGCCTTGAACTCGTCGACCGTGGCACCGGAAGACTGCGCCATCCATGCGAGTGCGGCATCGGTCTGCGCGCCGCTGCCATTGATGATCGCGAGCGTCTCGTACCACGCGCCGGTCAGCGCCTTCTTCAACGAATCGGGTGCCGCGGTACGCACCACCATCATGTCGAGGATCTCGCCCGGGATCTTCGACGAGTCGAACAGCAGGTTCGCACCGGGTGCCTTGCGCGCGAGCATCAGCGGCGGATTCCAGGTCACTGCGGCGCCATTGGCATCGGCGGTGAACACCGCGGCAATGTCGGCATCCGAAGTGTTGACCAGGGTCACGTCCTGTTCGCTCAACCCATTCGCATCCAGTGCGCGGGCCAACAGATAGTGCGACACCGACAGCTCGACGAGATTGATGCTGCGGCCCTTGAGCTCGGCCACGCTGCTCGCGTTCTTCGCCAGCAGCCCGTCGTTGCCGTTGGAATAATCGCCGACGATGATCGCCTGCGAGTCGATGCCGCCGACCGCCGGGATGGTCAACGCGTCCATGTTGGTCATCACGCAGGCATCGAACTTGCCGCCGGTGTA
>JANOEA010000159.1:0-5391 GCA_031412975.1 Pseudomonadota bacterium
CGGCACCCGCCCGCGCGCGACGGCCAATCCCGTGACGATGATCGACGTGGTCGGCGGCCGGCGCTGGATCGTGCGGCGGAATCTCATCTACGACTTCGAGAAGGCGCTGGACAACACCATCAGCTACGCCGCGTTCCTCAAGGGCAACTCGCGCGATGGCTTGTTCGAGCGCAACCTGGTGATGTGCTCGCGCAATTTCACCGGCGGCACGCGCCTGGGCCTGTCCTTCGGCGGCGGCGGCACCGCGCCGCAGTTCTGCGAGGATGCCAGCTGCGAAACCGAGCACCAGAACGGCGTGATGCGCAACAATCTCATCGTCAATTGCAGCGACGTCGGCATCTACCTCAACAAGGCGCAGGCCACGCTGATCGATCACAACACGCTCTATGCGACCAGCGGCATCGACGTGCGCTTCTCGACCAGCAGCGCCACCCTGCGCAACAACGCGCTGACCAGCGCCATCCGCAATCGCGACGGCGGCACCAGCGTCCAGTCGGGCAACCTGGTCAACGTCCCGGTCGCGACCATGCAGCAGTGGTTCCTGGATCCCGCGAACGCCGACTTCCGCGCGCTCGACGTCACGGCGCTGGTCAACCTGGGCGTGGCCGGCACCGGCGTGGTGGACGACTACTGCGGCGACGACCGCGATGCCGGCGCCAACGACATCGGCGCCATCGAATACGATGGCGAGAACGATTGCGATACCCGGCCCGGCGCCTTGCCCGGCTTGATCCTTCGCGACGGATTCGAATAGCCTGCCGGCGATCGCTGGCGCCCCGGCATACGGGCGCTGCGGCCCAGGCCGCGGCCTTCGGGCTAGAATGCCGATCGACGTCGAAGGCCGGACGATGGGTATACGCAGTTGAGCTCGAACTTGATCGGACGCAGGCGCTTGCTGCAGGCCGCCATCGCGGCTGCCCTCCCGTTCGGCCTCGGGTCCTGCGCCGGCCAGGAGGACGAACCGCTGCAGGTCGGCGGGCTGCCGGTGACCTGCAACCTGACCTGGCCGGTGGCATGCGTCGCGCGCGACGCGGCCAACCAGGCCTTGCCCGCGGGGCAGCCGCGCTTCCACTACGCCTACAGCAAGTTCAGCGGCTGGCCCGAGATCAAGGAGTCGCTCATGACCGGGCGGATCCAGGCCGGCTACATGCTGGCGCCGATGGTCATGGACCTGGCCGACAGCGGCATCCCGGTGAAGGTCGTGTCGCTGGGCCATCGTTCGGGCGCCGTCATCATGGTGCGCACCGAATCGCCGTACCAGCAGTTCCGGCAGCTTGCCGGCAAGCGCATCGCGATCCCGAGCCGCTTCGCGGTCGATTTCCTGTTCCTGCGCAAGATGCTGGCGCGCGAAGGCATGACGCCAGCGGACGTCGAGATCGTGGAGATGCCGCCGCCCGACATGCCCGCGGCGCTCTACGCCAATGCCATCGATGCGTATTGCACCGGCGAGCCCTTCGGCGCCGCGGCGCAAAGCGCGGGCTACGCGCGGCCCTTGCGCATGACCCGCGACGAGTGGCGCAACTACATCTGCTGCGTGCTGACCGTGCGCGAGGAACTGGTCGCCGCGAATCCCGCGCTGGTCCAGGATCTGGTCAACCACGTGCTCGGCGCCGGCGCCTGGCTGGATATGCAGCAGGCCAATCGCGACAAGGCGGTCGCGATTGCCGCTGGTCGCGACTTCTTCAACCAGGACCCGAAGATCCTCCGGTTCGTGATGGAGAATCCGACCGATCGCGTTACCTACGGCGACCTGCGCATGATCCGCGCCGAGTTCGAGGAGCTGATGCAGCTGTCGATCGAGGCGGGCACCATCAAGCAACCGATCGCCTACGAGACCTATGTCGACGAGACCTTCGCGCGCCGGGCGAGCGCCGCGCGGATTGCGCTTTGAGCTAGCGGTCTGGCCCATGAAACACGCGATCCTGCTGCTGGCAACGTGGCTCCTGTGCGCGGCGGCCGTCGCTGCCGACGACGGCGCCGCGCTCAAGGCCGGCGTATTCGAACCCGCCCGACTGGCGCCGGCATTCACGCTCGAGGGATCGGACGGATCGCCGCTGGCGCTGGAGCGCTACCGTGGTAAGGTCGTGCTGCTGGGCTTCGGATTCACCTCCTGCGCCGAGGTCTGTCCGATCACGCTGCTGACACTGGCGCAGGCGCGCAAATTACTGGGCGCGCAGGCCGACGAGCTGCAGGTCGTCTACGTCACGGTCGATCCCGAACGCGACGATACGGCGCGCATGAAGAGGTACCTGGCGGCCTTCGATCCCAGCTTCGTGGGCGGCACTGGCACCGATGCGCAGCTTGCCGCGGTACGCAAGGAGTACGGCATCGCGGCGTCGAAGCAGGCGGGACGCGACGGCAGCTTCAGCCATTCGTCCTTCGTCTACCTGATCGATCGCGTAGGTCGCCTGCGCGCGCTGATGCCCTATGGCCGTCCGCCCGAGGACTACGCGCACGACGTCGGCATCCTGCTGGCCTCGCCATGAAGGTCCTGCGCTGGCAATGGCTGGCGGTTCCGGTGTGCGCAGGCGTGCTGGGCGCGCTGGGGTGGGCCGCGTTCACGCCAGTGCAGTCAAGTTCGCGCGAGGCCTTGTTCGAGATTCCCGACGGCACCTGGGAACGGCGCATGTCCGGCGACCTGGTCGAGATCCTGCCGTCGGAGATCCGCTTGACCCTGGGCGTGCAAGACGTGCTGCTGCTGCGCAACCTCGACCGGGTGCCGCAAGTCTTCGGCCCGACGGTCATGATGCCAAGGCAGAGTTTCCGCCTGCCCTTCGAAGTCGCTTCGAGCTACCAGTTCGCGTGCACGGCGCACGCGAGCGGTCAGATGACCGTGATCGTCGAACCCCAGCCGCTGTCGCCCTGGGCGCGCGTGCGCTGGCGCGCGATCCAGTTGTGGGCGGCGGCCACGTGATCCTGGCCAGGCGGGTCCTGCCCTCGGTCGTCGTGATCGCGCTGATCGTCGGCGCGTGGTGGGCGGTGGTGGCGGCAAGCGGGAGCGTGGTGTTTCCCTCGCCCTGGCAGGTCGTGACCGGAACGCTGGAGCTGGTCAGGGATGGATCCCTGTGGGAGCACATTGGCGCTTCCCTGTTCCGGGTCGGCACGGGATTCCTGCTCGCGGTATTGGTGGCGGTGCCCCTGGGCCTGTGGATGGGCTGGGTCAAGGGCGCGTACTTCACCCTCAATCCGCTCTTCCAGATGCTGCGGCCGATCTCGCCGATCGCGTGGATCCCGATCGCGATCCTGTGGTTCGGCGTCGGCAACCTGTCGCCGATCTTCCTGATCTTCCTGTCCTCGGTCTTTCCGATGATCGTGCAGACCACCGCAGGCGTGCATACCATAGAGCAGCGCTACTTGCGCGCGGCGGCGAATTTCGGGGTCTCGCGCCAGGCCCTGTTTCGCCAGGTCGTGATTCCCGCCGTACTGCCGCAGATCATCGTGGGCATGCGCATCGGCCTCGGCGTTGCCTGGCTGGTGGTGGTGGCCGCGGAGATGATCGCACTGCGCTCCGGCCTCGGCTACCTCATCATCGATTCACGCAACGCTGGCAACCGCTATGACCTGGTGATCGCGGGAATGATCATCATCGGGCTCATCGGACTGCTGCTGGACGGGTTGATGCGCATGCTCGAAGGCCTCAAGGTCGTCAGGTGGCGCTATGCCCGTTAAGGTCAGGGTCGACGACGTCGGCAAGAGCTTCGCGTCCGACGATGGCGCGCTGCACGTACTCGACCGCATCAGCTTCGAGGTCGCCGACGGCGAGACCGTCGCGATCGTCGGCCCCTCGGGTTGTGGCAAGTCGACCCTGTTGAACATCATCGCGGGCTTCGATCGCCCCGATCGCGGTACGGTCAGCATCGATGGCGTGGCGCAGTGCAAGCCGAGCTCGCGCGGCATCCTGATCTCGCAGCAGGGCTCGGTGTTCCCGTGGCTAACGGTGCAGCAGAACTTGATGTTCGGCCTCAACGGCCAAGCGCATGGCGACAAGCGGGAACTCGCGGACCACTACGCCGCGATGGTGGGCCTCAAGGGCTTCGAGACCCGCTACCCGCACGAGCTGTCTGGCGGCATGCTGAAGCGCGCGGAACTTGCGCGCGCCCTGGTGGTGAAGCCGGAAATCCTCTACATGGACGAGCCGTTCTCCGCGCTCGATGCGCTGCTTCACCTGCGCATGCGCAACGAGCTGCTGCGAATCCTGGAGAAGGAACGCCATACCGTCCTGCTGATTACGCACGACGTCGAAGAGGCGATCCACGTCGCCAATCGCGTGATCGTGCTCTCGGCGCGACCGACCACGATCCAGGCCACCTTCGATGTGCCATTTGCGCATCCGCGCAAGCTCTCCAGCGCGCCGGTACAGGAGCTGCGCGCCGCGATCCTGCGCGAGCTGGGCGTCGACAGCTATTCGAGCTGAAGCGCTGCGTAGCCGTTGCGGAGCCGGGCGCAGACTTTCGACGGCGGGCGTGCGGGCCGGTTGCCCCTGACTAGTGCAGCAGCAACTGGCGCGGGTCAGCGCGCCGCGTCATAGCGCGATAGCGGAAGGTGAAGTCGGGCCAGATCGCGCTGACCCGCCCGCTGCGACCGCGGTACCAGCTGCTGCATCGGGCCCACACGCTGTGGTCGAGGTGCCGGTCGACGTGGCGCACGAACGCGGCCTGCGCTTCGGGGCGCGCTTCGAACACGGTGGCGCCTCCGCGGTCGAGCAGCGCCAGCGCGTCGACCACGTAGGCGATCTGGCTCTCGAGCATGTAGATCACCGAGTTGTGCGCCAGCCCGGTATTCGGGCCGGAGAGTACGAACAGGTTGGGAAAGCCGGCCGCGAGCATCCCGAGGTAGGCCTCGCCGCCATCGGCCCATTCGGCGTTGAGGCTGCGTCCCTCGCGCCCACGCGCCTCGAAGGGCAGCGTGCCGGCGACATCGAAGTCAGTACTCAAATGAGTCTAGTTCACCCGGCGACCGCTTTGTCGAAAGTTAGAGGTTATGAGTAACTGACCGCTTCGGGCCGACTTTGACGTTTACCGATACCTGTGCAATGCGGGTCATCACCGCCGGCCGGCCTTGGCCACCGGCCGGTTGGCACTCACCCCCCAAGGCCGGGTGCGCTACACCTTAAAAACCCCGTACCGGGACGGCACCACGCACGTGGTCTTCGAGCCGCTGGACTTCATGGCGCGGCTGGCGGCGCTGGTGCCGCGGCCGCGAGTCCACCTGACGAGATTCCACGGGGTGTTCGCGCCACACAGCGCACTCCGAGCCCAAGTCACGCCGGGCGGGCGGGGCCAGCGAAAACCGGCTGCTGGCCCTCTGACGTCGGCGGAGCGCCACCGGGCGATGAGCCTGGCACCACAGCGGCCGACGACAGTCAGTACGGTCCCGCCGCTGCCGCCGCGC
>JANOEA010000160.1:0-1702 GCA_031412975.1 Pseudomonadota bacterium
GCAGCGGGATATTGTCCCTTGGCACTCGCCCTCTGCTGTGCGAGGACATCCTGCTTCGTCCCCTTGCCGCTGCGGAAGCGCTCATTGCCCCGCTTCATCATCGCGATGATGTCGTCGGGCGTCAGCTTGTCCCGCTGCGCCTTGGTAAGCGCAGCGGCGTACGCGAGCTGGGCAAAGGGGGCCTGCGGTCAGCAGGCCCGCGGCCGTCGCGATCCCTGCCGCTTTCAGGAAGCTACGGCGATTCGTGTGGCTGCAGCAACTTGAGATGGCGGGGGTGAACTTCATGATTTTGATCTCCGTGAGCGGACTTGGCAGGTGACTTCTCTTGTGCGAAAAGTGGTGCCGCAGGCAACAGCCCAAGGGCATCGTCTCGCGTGGTCGCCGGCTGCAATCCAAGCATTGTGCGGGCGGCTAGAAAGCTTTGCGGATACTAACCCAGATCTCCGTCGAGCTGTAGTTGAGTTGAACGCGACCGCGCTGCTTTGATCCCGGGTGCCAAGGTTGCGTTTCGAATTGGCATCCGTGACAATACTCGGAAACTATCGACAGGGAGTTCCACACAGTGGCATCGTGTTTCAGAGTCAGGCGCATCGGCCAGGCGTATCGACCGGCCGTATTCCTCGCAGTTGCCTCGTTGACATTCCTCGCGGCCTGCGGGCCCGCCGCCGAGCCGCCGCCTCTGGAGGTCCGCCCGGTGCGGGTGGTCACCATCGAGAAGCTCGCCGCCGGTGCAACGGTGTCGCTGACCGGCACCGTGCAGGCGCAAACCGAAATCAACCAGTCGTTCCGGATCGACGGGCGCCTGCTCGAACGGCTGGTAAACATCGGCGATACGGTCAGGGCGGGCCAGTTCATCGCGCGGCTCGATTCGCAGAACGAGGAAAGCGGGCTTCAGTCGGCGCGCGCGCTGCTCGCCGCCGCCCGCGCGCAGCAGGTGGAGGCCCGCAGCAACTTCGGGCGGATGCGCGACCTGGTCGCGGAAAACGCGGTGTCACGCGCGACGTTCGAGCAATCCGAAGCGCTGCAGAAAACCACCGACTCACAGGTCGAGTCGGCGCAGTCGCAGGTTTCACTGGCGGAGAACCGGTTGAGCTACACGCGCCTGATGTCCACCGCCGCCGGTGTCGTGACTGCGCAGGGGGCAGAGGCGGGCGAAGTAGTCGGCGCCGGGCGGATGATCGTCCAGATCGCGCGGGAAGGCGGGCGCGACGCGACGTTCGACGTGCCGGCCCATATCAAGGACAGCGTGCCGCCGAACGCCGACATTACGGTGACGCTCAGCATGAATCCGGCCGTCAGCGCCACGGGCCGGGTGCGCGAAATCTCGCCCCGGGCCGATCCGGTGACCGGCACGTTCCGGGTCAGAGTCGGGCTGACGAAGCCGCCCGCCGCGATGCGCCTCGGCAGCACCGTGACCGGCCGCGTGAAGCTGGAGACCGCCCCGGGGGTTTCGATCCCGGCCTCGGCGCTGGTCCGTTCCGACCGGCAAACCGCTGTCTGGGTGGTCGAACCAAAGGAGATGACCGTCTCCAGCCGCGCGATCAGCGTCGCGGAGTCCACCGCCGGCACGATTGCCGTGGCTTCCGGCCTGAACCCGGGTGATATTGTGGCCTTCGTGGCAGCACGGCTCGAGGGAGACGTACATCGTGGCGCCCGCGAGGTCGGTGTCACCGGCCGCGGCAAGGGCGTTGACCTCCGCGTG
>JANOEA010000161.1:0-6264 GCA_031412975.1 Pseudomonadota bacterium
GAACTGCAGCGCGACCAGCGCCGACAGCACCGCGGTCGCGGCCTCCACCAACGGATACTGGAACGAGATCGGCGCCCAGCAGCCGCGGCAGCGCCCGCGCAGCAGCACGTAGCTCAGCAGCGGCAGGTTCTCCCACCACGCGAGCACGTGCGCGCACTTCGGACAGTGCGAGCCGCGAGTCACCAGATTGGGCGGCGGCGCATCGGCAAGCGGCGCAAGTTCGAGCATCTCGCGCGCATCCGCTTGCCACTGGTGCATCAGCCGCGGCGGCAGGCGCAGGATCACCACGTTGAGGAAACTGCCGACCAGCAGGCCGAGCAGGCCCGCGGTCACGGCAGGGATCGCGGTGAAAACCGCCAGCGCGTCGTTCAGCACGGCAATCGCTGGCGGTGCGGCAGCCGGCTCAGAACGCGGCGGCGAGCTTGAACACCGGCAGGTACATGCCGATCACCATGCCGCCGACGATCACGCCGATGAGCACCATGATGAAAGGCTCCAGCAGGCTGGCCAGCGCATCGACCGAGTTGTTCACTTCCTGCTCGTAGAACTCCGCGACCTTGAACAGCATGGTGTCGAGCGCGCCGGCCTCTTCGCCGATCGCGGTCATCTGCACCACCATGTGCGGGAACACGTCGACCTGGCGCATCGCGACGTTGAGCTGGTAGCCGACCGAAACATCCTCGCGCACGCGCTTGACCGCGTCGGAGTACACGATGCTGCCGGTGGCGCCCGCCACCGTGTCCAGCGCTTCGACCAGCGGCACGCCGGCCTTGAAGGTCACCGCCAGCGTGCGCGCGAAACGCGCGATCGCCGAGTTGCGCAGGATATTGCCGATCACCGGAAGCTTCAGCGACAAACGATCCATCGTGCGCTGCAAAGCCGGCGAGCGCTTGAGGATGGTGATGAAACCGAAAATCGAGCCTGCGGTGACCAGCAGCACCAACCACCAGTAGGCAACCATGAATTCCGATGCCGCGACGATCATCTTGGTGAATGCGGGCAGGTCCGCGCCCACCGACTTGAACAATTCCTCGAAGGTCGGCACCACGAAGATCAGCAGGATCGCCGAGACCAGGATCGCGACCGCGAACACCGTCGCGGGATAGAACAGCGCCTTCTTGATCTTGCCCTTCAGGGTCTCGATGTTTTCCTTGTAGGTAGCGATGGTGTCGAGCACGGTATCCAGCACACCGGCGCCTTCACCCGCGCGCACCAGGTTGCGGAACAGCTCGTCGAACTGCACGGGATACTTGCCGAGGGATTCGGCCAGGGTCGAGCCGCTCTCGATCTCGGTCTTGATCCCGACCAGCATGTCCTTCATGCGCACGTTGTCCTGGCCGCCGGCCACGATTTCGAAACCCTGCACCATCGGCACACCGGCCTGCATCATCGTCGCGAGCTGGCGCGCGAAGATCGCGATCTCGCGCGCGGAGATGCGCTTGCCGGCCGAGCCGAACAATGGTTTGGACTTGGTCGCGACCCGGCCCGGGGTGATGCCCTGCTTGCGCAGATCCGCCTTGAGCAGATTGGCGTTCTTGCTCTGGCTCTCGCCCTTGATCGTGATGCCGCGCTTGTCCTTGCCCGACCAGACGAAGGTCTGCATCTGGCTGACCTGGCTGCGGCTCTGGATGCCGGATTTGGCGGTTGCGGTGGCCATGGCTTAGTCCTTCGTCACGCGGTTGATTTCGGCAAGGCTGGTCCAGCCGTCCTTCACTTTCTTCAGCGCCGAGGCGCGCAAATCGTTGATGCCGGCTGCCTGCGCCGCGGCCGCGATCTGCATGGCGTTGCCGCCGGACAGGATGATCCGCTGGATCGCCTCGGCCATCGGCATCACCTGGTAGATGCCGACCCGTCCTTTATACCCGTCATTGCAGCCGGTACAGCCGACTGCTTCAAAGATTTGCATGCTGTCGACATCTTTCTCGCTGAAACCCTCGGCCAGCAGGGCCTCGCGGGGCAACCGGAGCGGGCGTTTGCAGTCGTGCAAGCGGCGCGCGAGGCGCTGCGCGATGATCAGGCTCACCGAGGAGGTGATGTTGTAGGGCGCGATGCCCATGTTCATCAGGCGCGCCACGGTCTGCGGCGCGTCGTTGGTGTGCAGGGTCGACAGCACCATGTGGCCGGTCTGCGCGGCCTTGATCGCGATCTCGGCGGTCTCGAGGTCGCGGATCTCGCCGACCATCACGATGTCGGGGTCCTGGCGCAGGAAGCTGCGCAGCGCGGCCGCGAAGGTCATGCCGCGCTTGGCATTCTGCTGCACCTGGTTGATGCCGGGCACGCGGATTTCGACCGGATCCTCGACGGTGGAGATGTTCACCCCGTCGGTATTGAGGATGTTCAGCGCGGTGTACAGCGACACGGTCTTGCCCGAACCGGTGGGGCCGGTCACCAGCACCATGCCGTAGGGCTTCGAAATCGCATCGACAAACAGTTTCTTCTGGTCTTCCTCGTAGCCGAGTTTCTCGATGCCCATCTTGGCGGCCGAGGCATCCAGCACGCGCAGCACGACTTTTTCGCCGAACAGGGTCGGACAGGTGCTGACCCGGAAGTCGATCGCCTTGGTCTTCGAGATATTGAGCTTCAGCCGCCCGTCCTGCGGCACGCGGCGTTCGGCGATGTCGAGGCCCGCCATCACCTTCAGGCGCGAGGCGATGCGCGCATTCAGCTTGTGCGGCGGCGAGGCGATCGCGCGCAGGATGCCGTCCATGCGCAGTCGCACGCGATAGATCTGCTCGTAGGGCTCGAAGTGGATATCCGAGGCACCGCGCTTGATCGCGTCGAGAAGCACCTTGTTGACGAACTTCACGATCGGGGTGTCGTCGGCCGCGCTGTCGCCGTCGTCGACGCCGCCCATGTCGTCGTTGCCGGCCTCCAGATCGAGGTTCTCCAGACCCTCGTCATCGCCGCCCGGCGAGGCCAGCGAGTCTCCGCCGGCCAACGCCTGCTCGATCAGCCGCGTGAGCTGGTCCTCGGGCACGATGATCGGTTCCACCGACATATTGGTGTGGAACTTGATCTCGTCGAGCGCTCGAAGATTGGTGGGATCGGAAATTCCGATGAACAGCCGGTTGCCGCGCTTGAACAGCGGCAGCGCCTGGTGGGTCTCGATGAGTTTTTCTTCGACCACCTTGAGCGGCGCGGCGCGCAGGTCCAGCGAGCGCGCGTCGAACAATGGCATGCCGAACTCGGCGGCCGCTGCCGACGCCACCGCGCTGGCGGTACAGGTGCCGTTGGAAACCAGCAGGGTGACCAGCGGAATCTTCTGCCGCGATGCTGCGTCCGATGCCTTGCGCGCTTCATCCTCGGCCAATACCCCGTCCACGACCAGGCGGCGGGCGATGCCGCTCAGGCCGGTCAAGGCGCTGGGGTTCATTGTGCTCGCCATGGCCAAGCCTGCCGACGCCGGAGTTCGGACCGTACTCTAACCCATGCCGGAGTTCAGGTGAATTCTAGCAATGTGACGCTATGTGGACGGCGGTGCAGCGGTTATCTCCTACCAGAGCCTTCGTGTGGGGCGGGCCGGTCCGGCCCGCTTTCGCGCGGCGGGCAAGCCGCCCGGATCAACGGCAGACTTGCGGCACGAACCGCGCCGTGATCGATCCCGCGCTGCCGACCCCGACGCTGCCCGCGGCCCGGCACGACCAATCCATGTCTTCGGCAACTCCGACCGCCAAGGGTGCGCCCGCCATCGTGGGCACCAACACCAGCGACTGGCCGTTGACCGCCGGGATCGCAAAGGTGATCGTGATCTCCCCGGTGTTGTTGTCGATCGCGATGTTGGACACATCGCCGGTGGGCGTGAAGATGTAGCCCGGCACCAGCGGCAGATTGAATCCGCTGCTCAGGAAGCTCTCGGACACTGCGACCTTGGCCGAGGCGGCCATGTTCATGCCCTCGGCTACCCGCGCGCGCACCGTGTAGTCCTGGTACGCGGGGATGGCGATCGCGAGCAGGATGCCGAGTATCGCGACCACGATCATCAACTCGATCAGCGTGAATCCCTCGTTGCCACTGGCGGCGGTCATTCGCATGAGACAACTCCCCTGTCTGGCTCAGGCTCCGCGAAGCAAACGCCGTGCCAGCAAGTTGCAATGTTTTGCGTTACAGCTCGACGAGGCGCCCCATCACGGCGCAGGACTGCGCAAACGGCAAAAAAAAACGGGGCCCCGAAGGGCCCCGTCGTGTAGCAGCTACAGCCCGATCAACGGCAGGACTGCGGAGCGAAGCGCGCGAGCAAGGTGCCAGCCGCCGAGCAACCGGTGGCCGGGAGAGCACCGAATGCGCAGCAGCCCCACTCGATGTCACCGACCGTGCCAGCAGCGAACGCTGCGCCGGCGACCCGCGGCGTCAGAAGCAGGGTCTGGCCAGCAACTGCCGGGATGCCATAGGTGATCGTGATGATGCCGGTCACCGGGGCGACGACGATGTTGGTCACGTCGCCGGTCGTACCAGTGAAGATGTAGCCTGTGTTGGCAAGCGACGCAACGAGGCCGCCCGACGACTGCCAGGTCTCGGAAACGGCAACCTTCGCCGAAGCCGCGAGATTCAGGCCTTCCGACACGCGAGCGCGCACGGTGTAGTCCTGGTAGGCCGGGATGGCGATCGCGAGCAGGATGCCCAGGATCGCGACAACGATCATGAGCTCGATCAGGGTGAAGCCTTGCATCTTCTTCATGGTGTTCATGGGAAACCCCTTGTTGGTTTGCGGAGAAAATCGTTCGACGGATGAGGCCGGTCGGGACTTTGATCCCCAGGCTGACCCCGGGCGCAAATCCGTCGGCAGGGCACTCCATGCATCACCCATGCCAAGCGGCAATTCGGCAATTCCGGGCCACGCAGCGCCCGTGGTACTCCGCCACGCGCATGGCGAAGTGGAGCTTAACCGATTGTTCTTAATTCAGAACCAGTGACGCATACCCATGCGCCGCGCAGCGTCACAAAGTGACGCTGCGGGTCAGTTGTCACCACGGATCGACCGCGATCATGCCGACGGGGCGGCCGGTCTTGCCCGACAAAACCACCGCCACGTCTTGATGGCCGGTTACCAGCGGCACGAAGAGCAGGTCGTCGACCGGCTCGCCGCTGGCTTTGGCGATTTTCGTGGCTTCGGCCATCACATGCGGCGCACGCGTGAACAGCGGGGGCAACCGTCTCCCGCGATTCAGCAGCGCCTGCGCCTCATCGTCGTAGGGCAGGTAGTACTGCGGGCGCAGCTCGACATCGGCGCCGCCTTCGGCCACTTCGAGCAGGATGCGATTGCGGTCGGCAATCGCCTCGGGCAGACGCGAGGCGACCAGCACCGGGCCGGTCCACGACAGCTTTTGATATGCGCTGCCTTTGGAGGCTTCCAGCGACTCGGCCGGGATCTGGTTTGCGCGCACCAGCACGATGCGATCGGTGGCTTCGACCAGGAACACCGGCCGCGACGACGCCGCGATCCACAGGCCGTAGCCCAACGCGGTCAACTGCAGCAGCGCGATCACGCTCAGGTCGAAGCGCAGGCTGGGTTTGCCGGGTTTGAACACCAGCAGGGTCAGGAACGGACCGATCACCACGTCGACGCCGATCAGCACCAGCAGGAACCTGTCCGAGCCGGTGGCGTGCAGCAGCGGCGGTGGGTACCAGACCAGCGCGATCAACAGCACGACTGCCAGGCCGATCACGGCACTGATGCCCAGATGGATGCCGAATGCTTTCCAGCGCGTCATGGTGTGCCTCGTGAGCTGATTGATCCCGATAGGTTGGGATGGATGGGAGGCAGAAAGCAAGTGGTGGGCCGGTGGACATGGCAGCTCCCACAAGGAGGATGGGCTGTCGGTGCCAGCGAACCGAAGTCGAAGCATCCAGGCGTATCCGCGTCGGTACGACGGGACCCTTCGACTCCTCGACGATACGGCTGTCGAGGGCTCAGGGTGACAGTATGTGACCGCCTCCGAAGCCCTGGGGTTCATACCTGGTTGTGAACAGAGTTCATGGAGTCTCCTAAGAAACAATTCGCTCGCGTCCGCGATTCCGGCGTTCTTGTGTCCATGAAGATGGACACTGGGCCAAGGGCCACCCAGCCGCAGAATTCATTCCGACGGACCCGCGCAACGCCTGCGGACGACGGACTAAAGTCCATCGCTGGCTGGCTTGCAGCCCAGCTTCCACCTGCGTGGACACGCACATGGACGGAACGCCTGCGTATGTCCAAGGCCGAACCGATAACCATGCTCGATCGCAGTTTCTTACTTGCGTAGTCGCTCGTATTGCGATAATTACTCA
>JANOEA010000162.1:0-4695 GCA_031412975.1 Pseudomonadota bacterium
CCTCCAGGGTGGCCATGTCGCGTGCCAGGTACGCGCGGTCGTAGCGGTCGATGAGGTCCTTCACCGCGGCCTGGTCATCGGCCAGCGCCGGCATGCACCACAGCAGCAGTGCGAATGCAAATGCGATTGCAATTTTCATCGCGGTCTCCATCGAGTGCCCACGTCGGGCACCTGATGAGATGCGCAAGAAAGCGGCTGCAGGGATCATCGAGCAGGCGAAGCAGTTGCCGGGCTCGGGTAACTGGCTGCGATCCGACCCGGGCGCCGCGCATGCCAGACCGCGACGGGAGCCCGAACCATGAGGCCGATTCGGAACGACCGAGCGGAATTCGAGGGGCAATTCGGGTCGGGCATGACTCGGCGGCCACGCATGGTGGCTGCGCATGCCGCCACCCGATCACTCTGCACGAGAGCGGGCTTCCGCTACCCTGCGGGGCCCAGCCATTGCCACGTAGACCCATGCCCAGCAGTCGATCGACCCTGATGCTTCGCACCGCCGTCACCCTCGCGATCATGCTCGCGACCTCGGCATGCACCCGAGCACCGTCTGCACCGGCGCCGGGCGCAGACACCGACACCGCCACTCTCGCGGCTTCGCCCGACGCGATCCGCGCGCACGTCGGCTTCCTCGCCGACGACGCGCTCGAAGGCCGGATGGCCGGCACCCGCGGTTACGACATCGCGGCACGCTACGTCGCCAGCGGATTCACGCAGCTGGGGCTCGAGCCCGGCGGCAACAACGGCACCTGGTTCCAGACGGTGCCGCTGGTGGAGTCGGTATCGCTGCTGCCCGCTGCCCGCCTGAGCCTTCGATCGGCAAGCGGTGAACCGGTGGCGCTGGAAGCTGCCAAGGACTTCCTGCCGGAAGCGAGCCTGGTCGAAGCCGAAGTATCGGCGACCGCACCGATGGTGTTCGTCGGTTTCGGGGTGTCCGCGCCGGAGCAGGGCCACGACGATCTCGCCGGTGTCGATCTGACCGGCAAGGTTGCCGTGCTGTTCGGCGGTGCGCCAGCGACGTTTCCCCCGGCGATCCGCGCGCATTACTCCTCGCGCCTGACCAAAAATCAGACGCTGATCGCGCGCGGCGCGGTCGGCGTGATCCAGCTGCAGGCGCTGGAAGAACAGAAGCGCACTCCGTGGGCGCGCCTGGTGCAGCAATCGTGGCGCTCACGGATGGGCTGGGTCGCTGCCGACGGCACGGTCAGTGGCGCATGGCCGGAACTGAAGGTGCGCGCAGCGATCAATCCCGAGAGTGCCTCGAAGTTCTTCGCCGGCGCGCCGCGCACGCTGGATGAAGCCTATGCAGCCGCCGAAGCGGGCACGCCGCAGGCCTTCGACCTGCCGCTCGGCGTCGAGCAGCTGCGTCGCTCGGTGATCCGCAGCAAGACCAGCGACAACGTGATCGGCATCCTCGAAGGTTCCGATCCCGCGCTGGCCGGCGAGTACGTCGCGATCTCGGCCCATCTGGACCATGTCGGCAAGGGCGCGCCGATCGGCGGCGACGCGATCTATAACGGCGCGCTGGACAACGCCAGCGGCATCGCGATCATGCTCGAAACCGCGCGCCTGCTCGCGGGCCTGCCGCAACGCCCGCGCCGTTCGGTGCTGTTCGTCGCGGTCACTGCGGAAGAATCCGGCCTGCAGGGCTCGGACTTCTTCGTGCAAAACCCCACTGTGCCGCGCGGCGCGATCGTGGCCAACATCAACATGGACATGCCGGTCGTCCTGGCACCGCTCGCCGACGTCACCGCGTTCGGCGCCGAGCACTCCACGCTGGGTGCGACCGCCGAGCGCGCCGCCAAGGCCGAAGGCATCGGCCTGGCGCCGGATGCGAAGCCCGAGGAAGTGTTCTTCGTGCGCAGCGACCAGTATTCCTTCGTGCGTGCCGGCATCCCCGCGCTGTACATCGACCAGGGATCGACCTCGACCGATCCCGCGCAGGACCTCAAGGCGCTGCACGAAGACTTCCTCAAAAACCACTACCACCAGCCGAGCGACGACCTCACGCAGCCGATCCACTGGCCGTCGCTGGCGATGCTCGCGCGATTGAACGCGCGGATCATCGTGGAGGTGGCGGATGCGCAGGAGCGGCCGGCGTGGAATGCGGGGAATTTCTTCGGCGAGACTTTCGCGAAGGGAGTCGCCGCGGAGTAATCCACGAAACCACTGCGCGCACAACTGCTGGTCGGGCGATGCGCTGCCCCACAGCTCCAGCGCAGCACTCGCTTTCCACTCTCGGTGCACAGTAATCGTTGGCTCGAGGCTCGCGAAACCACTCGGCAGCAAGATTGCGCCCCCATCCCCGACCCTTCCCCCGCAAGGGGGGAAGGGAGTGTTGTTGCGCGCGTCGCGGCGAGAGCGTGCTGCGACGACGTCAGCCCGCAAGCACGCTGCCTTGCTCCCTTCCCCCCTTGCGGGGGAAGGGTTGGGGATGGGGGGCGCTCGACTTGCCGTGTCACCTGTGGCGATCTGTCTAAGTTGCTTCCGTTTGCAAACACGGTGCAGACGCTGTCCGCTCACTGAATTCGCGCTTGAGTTCACTGTGTCGCGCCGTGGCTTTGACCGATTTGAGCAACTTCGTATCTGCAGTTGAGGCGCTTCGGGGCCGGCAGTTTTCCCGCGCAACGCCTCAAGCCCTTCGCTCATACCTGGAAGTCGCAGTGACATCGCAGCCTGGCGGTTACCGCTTTTCCAGCGCGGAAGCGTCCGCGCCCTCGGCGCCCGCTACGGCGACTGCCGCCGCATACCGGCGTCGCGGGTCGCGGGCGCGGAAACAGTCTGCAGTGCCGACGAACGCGGGATCGTGGTTGCCCTCGCGCCATCCCGGCACGCCCGACAACGGCAAGCTCACCATGCCTGCCGGATCCCATCCCACGATGCCCTGCCCCACCGCTGAGGCGGCGGCTGCGTCCAGCGTGCGGGCGCGTGCGTCGAACGGCAGGCAGCTGAATCCCGCTGGCACCTGGAACAGCAGCGCCTTGGCGGCGAGTGTTTGGTGCGGGTTGCGCATCAGCTCGAACAGGGCGTGGCCGAAGATGTGGACGACGATGCGGGTACCCCACGCCGCGCGACGGTCGAGGAACAAGCCGGTCCAGTCATGCGCATCCAGCCGATCGAACAACTCCGGATCCTCGCTGGCGAGCAGCACGCCGGCTTCATCGATGTGGGTCAGCGACTGCTGCCGGCGGGTACGGTTGCCGCGTCCCTGGATCGGCAAGTCCTCGACCTGCAGGCGATTCAAGGTGCGCTTGAGGGCCGGATAGCGCAGCCACATCAGGATGCTGAACAAATCGTGCCACGACTGCGTGCGGGTCGCGATCGCGCCACGGTCGTGGATGCGCTGCTCGAAGTGCAGGCCGTCGCGGAACAGGAACTGGTTCTGTTCGACGCAATGCAGACCCTCGCAGCCCGCGCGGCTGTCGAGCAGGTGGCTGAGCTGCGTGAGCGACGGGAAGTGTGCAGCGGTGAGCAGCGCAGAGAATTCGTGCAGCTGGTCGAACGGCGGGTGCGCGAGGTCCAGCGGGCTCCACGAGTGCGGATTGGCATTCACTGACGCGGGTACCTCGCCCTTGTTCCTCCTGTAGGAGCGGACCCAGTGCGCGACCGGATCATTCGAGGCGTGCCGTGCAACGGGTGGTTGCGGTCGCGCCCAGGGGGCGCTCCTACAGACGAGCTGGCCGGCGATGCCTCAGGCAACCTCGCCGTGCAGATCGTGCGCCTCCGCCTTGGCGATCCGCACGTCGACGAACTGGCCGGGCTTCAGACCTGTTGCGCCGTGGATGTAGACCTTGCCGTCGATCTCCGGCGCATCGGCGCCGGAGCGACCGATGGCCACACCGGGCCCGACTTCGTCGATCAGCACGCGCTGCACGCTGCCGACCTTGCGCTTGAGCCGCTTGCGGCTGATCTTTTCCTGCGTCTTCATGAAACGCGCCTGGCGCTCATTGCGGATCTCTGCGGGCAGCTGCCCGGGCAGGTGATTGGCCTTGGCGCCGTCGACCGGCGAGTAGGCGAAGCAACCCACGCGATCGAGTTGTGCTGCTTCGAGGAAATCCAGCAGTTCCTGGAACTCGGCCTCGGTCTCGCCGGGAAACCCCGCGATGAAGGTGCTGCGGATGGTCAGGTCGGGACAGATCGCGCGCCACGCTTCGATGCGGTCGAGATTGCGCTCGCCGCTGGCCGGGCGTTTCATCGCCTTCAACACGCGCGGGCTCGCATGCTGGAACGGGATGTCGAGGTATGGCAACACCTTGCCCTGCGCCATCAACGGAATCACCGCGTCGACATGCGGGTATGGATACACATAGTGCAATCGTACCCAGGCGCCGAGTTCGCCGAGGCCCTCGCACAGATCGATCATCCGCGCGCGGTACTCGCGGCCGCGCCAGGTGCCCGCGGCGTACTTCGTATCCACGCCGTAGGCGCTGGTGTCCTGGCTGATCACCAGCAGTTCCTTCACCCCGCCCTTGACCAGTTTTTCGGCCTCGACCAGCACCTGCTCGACAGGACGGCTGACCAGATCGCCGCGCATCGACGGGATGATGCAGAAGGTGCAGCGGTGGTTGCAGCCTTCGGAGATCTTCAGGTAGGCGTAGTGGCGGGGAGTAAGTTTTATTCCGATTTCTGGAATCAAATCAACAAAGGGATCGTGCGGCTTTGGCAGGTGCGCATGCACCGCCTGCATCACGCCGTCGG
>JANOEA010000163.1:0-5015 GCA_031412975.1 Pseudomonadota bacterium
GTGGTCGCGCGCCTGCTCGGCATCGTGCAGCCGCACGTCGCGGTGTTCGGGGCCAAGGACTACCAGCAGTTGATGGTGGTGCGCCGCGTAGTCGACGACCTCGCGCTGCCGGTACGGATCGAGGCCGCGCCGACCGTGCGCGAGGTCGACGGATTGGCGATGAGTTCGCGCAACCAGTATCTGGAGCCTGCGCAGCGTTACCTGGCTGCGCTGCTGTACGCGACCCTGCAGCGCGTGCGCAGCGACGTGCTGGCAGGCGCAACCGCCATGGAGGCCGAGGCGCAGGCTTTGGCCGCGTTGAACGCTGCCGGATTCCGGCCCGACTACGTGTCCGTCCGCGACGCCGCCGACCTGCAAAAATCGCACCCCGACCCATCAGCGAAGCGGATCGTGCTCGCAGCCGCCTGGCTCGGCAAGACGCGTCTGATCGACAACTTGTTGATCTGATTAAAGTTCTGCATGCATCTGTTGCGAGGACGCAACACACGAAGATATTTTTGGCCGGCACGCAACAAGTTGTAGCTTTTCGCCAAATGCTGTGCTACTTTTTGCGCGTGTTCCGGGGAGACCCCAAGGGCGGTCCCCGACGACGCAGGGCGCAATTTCCGAGGTAATCGTCACTCCGATTCAACCCTCGCTGGATTCAGCGGGGGTTTTTTTTTGCCGCTGCTTGTTGCATCGCGCCCGCACAGGCCGCATAACCGCGTCGAGCCCCGGCAAGCCGGGTCGCCCAGGAGGCGTCGTCCCATGCAGTTGAACATCCTCAAGGCCAAGATCCATCGCGCCACCGTGACCCACGCCGAGCTGCACTACGAGGGCTCCTGCGCGATCGACGGGCGCCTGCTCGATGTGTCGGGGATCCGCGAGTACGAACAGATCCACATCTTCAACGTCAACAACGGCGAGCGCTTCGTGACCTATGCGATCCGCGCCGACGAGGGCTCCAGCATCATCTCGATCAACGGCGCGGCCGCGCACAAGGCGCAGCCCGGCGACGTGATCATCATCTGCGCGTTCGGCCTGATCGACGAAGCCTCGGTCGCTGATTTCAAGCCGACCCTGGTGTATGTCGATCCGCAAAACCTGCTGACCCACACGAATCATTCGATCCCGCGCCAGGCGGCATGAGCGTGGTTGCGCTGGCGCAGGCGTGGTCGGCGATCGATGCCCACGCGGCGCGCCTGCGTGGCACAACGCTCGCCACGCTGCTCGCCGATCCGCCCGCGCGCTTGCAGCGCCATGTGTTGACGGTGCCCGGACTGCGCGCGGATTTTTCGCGCCAGCGCATCGATGACGCGGCGCTCGAAGCACTGCTGAGGTTGGCGCAAGCATCGGGCCATCCGGCGGCCGTGCGTGCGCTGCTCGACGGCGAGATCGTGAACACCACCGAGGCGCGGCCGGCTTTGCACACCGCCCTGCGCGACCTGCATGCGCAGGCCACCGATCCGCGCGCTGCGGCCGCCGCGCGCGAGGCCGCGGCAGTGCGCGTGCGGATGCACCAGCTCTGCGAGCAATGGGCTGCCGATCCCCACACCACCGACGTGATCCATGTCGGCATCGGCGGTTCGGATCTGGGCCCGCGACTGGTCTGCGAGGCGCTTGCGGGCACGACACCGCCGCGCTTGCGGGTACATTTTCTCGCCAATGTCGATGGCCATGCAGCGGCCGGCTTGATGGCGCGGCTGGATCCCGCGCGGACCCGCGTGTGCCTGGTCTCGAAGAGCTTCAGCACCCAGGAGACGCTGCTCAACGGCGCGCTGCTGCGCGACTGGCTCGGCGCGAATGCCGCCACCCGCATGCTCGCGGTGACCGCCAATGTCGAGGCCGCAGTCGCCTTCGGCGTGCACCGCGATGCGCTGCTGCCGATGTGGGACTGGGTCGGTGGTCGCTACTCGCTGTGGTCGGCGGTGGGTTTGCCGATCGGATTGATGTACGGCATGCCGGTGTTCGAGCGCCTGCTCGCCGGTGCGCACGCGATGGATCGGCACTATGCCGAAGCTCCACCCGAACAGAATCTTCCGCTGCGCATGGCGCTGGTCGGAATCTGGAACCGCAATGGCCTGGGTCATCCGAGCCTTGCGCTGGCGCCGTACGACGAGCGCCTGCGCCTGTTGCCCGCGTGGCTGCAGCAGACCGACATGGAATCCAACGGCAAGAGTGTCGCCACCGACGGCACCCCGTTGACCCGCGCCGCAGCACCGGTGGTGTGGGGCGACGTGGGTACCAACGCGCAGCACGCCTATTTCCAGTCGCTGCACCAGGGCCACGACGTGGTGCCGATGGATTTCATCGGTGTGGTGCGGCCCGCGCATCCGCATCGTGCGCACCACGATGCGCTGCTGGCCAACCTGCTCGCGCAGACCGCCGCGCTGATGCAGGGCACTGCGGGAGGCGAGGGCACACTGGCGGCGCATCGCGCGTGCAGCGGCGAGCGGCCGAGCAGCCTGCTGCTGCTCGATGAACTCACCCCGGAATCGCTGGGCTGCCTGCTCGCGCTGTACGAGCACAAGGTGCACGCGCAGGGCGTGATCTGGGGCCTGAACAGCTTCGATCAGTGGGGTGTCGAGCTCGGCAAGCGATTGGCCAACAACCTGCTGCCCGCGATCGCCGGCACCGGTGCGGCGGTCGCTGCCGATCCGATCACTCTGGCGCAGTTGTCGGCGATCGAGGCACAACGTCCGCGCTGAATGGCGTGGCGTTGGACTGCTGGCGCGAGAGCGCCCACGCGACATGTTCGCGCACGATCTCCGACGGGTGCGCTGCACGCGCGAGCAGGGCCGCGACGATCGCTGGTGATCGCGGCGCGTTGCCCAACGCCACCGCGATATTGCGCAGCCAGCGGTGATGCCCGATCCGGCGGATCGCCGAGCCTTCGGTCCGGCGCAGGAACTCCTCCTCGTCCCATCCGAACAACTCCAGCAGGCTCGCATCCGCAAGCCCATGCCGCGCGCGGAAATCCGGCTCGCCCGCGAGCTGCGCGAACTTGTTCCATGGACAGACCATCTGGCAGTCATCGCAGCCATAGATGCGGTTGCCGATCGCCGCGCGCAGCGGCTCGGGGATCGGTCCATCCAGCTCGATCGTCAAATACGAAATGCAGCGCCGCGCATCGAGGCGGTACGGTGCGACGATCGCCTCGGTGGGGCAGGCCGTGATGCAGCGCGTGCAGGTGCCGCAGTGATCGGTCGCCGGCGTGTCGACCGGCAGTGGCAGGTCGGTGTACAGCTCACCGAGGAAGAACCACGATCCCGCGCGTGGATGGATCAGATTGGTGTGCTTGCCGATCCAGCCGAGCCCCGCGTTGCGCGCGAGCGGCTTCTCCAGCACCGGCGCGCTGTCGACGAACGCGCGATAGCCGAACGGTCCGACCACCGCGGCGATCCGGTCGGCCAGCGACTGCAGGCGCTGGCGCAGCACCTTGTGGTAATCGCGACCCAGCGCGTAGCGCGACACGTAGGCCAGCGTGGGATCGTCGAGCACCGCCTGCATCGCGGGTCCATCGGTGAGGTAGTCCATCCGCGCGGAGATCACCCGCAGCGTGCCGGGCACCAGTGCCGCCGGGTCAGTGCGCTTGTGGCCGTGGCGCGCCATCCAGTCCATCTCACCGTGCCAGCCCAGATCGAGCCACTCCTGCAGGCGCGCGGCGTCGTCGGCGAGATCGATGCCGGTGATCCCGAGCTGCTGGAAGCCGAGCTCGGTACCCCAGCGGCGGATGTCAGCCGCAAGCGCCGACCAGTCGGTCGCAGCGGAGGTTGAACGCGGCTCGCTCATGCACCAAGTATAGGGAATGCCGCGCACCCACCAATGCGCCAACCCGCCACTTCAATTGCAGGAGCGCGCCGCGCGCGCGACCGCAACGATCGGTGCCGAGGGGCAGTCCGGATGGTACGGTCGCGCAGAGGGTGCGCTCCTACACGCGAGCCCGGCATGTTCGCGCGCGCGACCGCAACGATCGGTGCCGAGGCGCAGTCCGGGTGGCACGGTCGCGCACGGGGTACGCTCCTACACGCGACCGCTGCATTGCAGGAATGCGCCGCACGCGTACACGCGACCCCAACATTTGTAGGAGCGCGCCATGCGCGCGACCGCAACGATCGGTGCCGAGGCGCAGTCCGGGTGGCACGGTCGCGCACAGGGTGCGCTCCTACACGCGAGCCCGGCATGTTCGCGCGCGCGACCGCAACGATCGGTGCCGAGGAGCAGTCCGGAGGGTACGGTCGCGCACAGGGTGCGCTCCTACACGCGAGCCCGGCATGTAGGAGCGCGCCGCGCGCGTGACCGCAACGGTCTGTGCCGAGGGGCAGTCCGGATGGTACGGTCGCGCACAGGGTGCGAGACTTGCGCACACACGGATCCACCACCGCCATGCGCAATCCGCCCTCGCAGCTGTATACCAGTGCCCAGGTCCGCGCGATCGATGCGCGCGCTATCGCTGCAGTGGGTGGCGATGGATACGTGCTGATGCAGCGCGCCGGCGCGGCCGCCTGGCGTCGGTTGCGCGCGCGTTGGCCCGAAGCGCGGCGACTGCTGGTGGCCTGCGGACTCGGCAACAACGGCGGCGACGGCTGGGTGGTGGCCGCGCTCGCGCAGCGCGATGGTCTCGAGGTCACCGTGGTGCATCTGGCAGGTATGCCGAACACTGCGGAGTCGCAATCCGCGCGGCAGGATGCGCTGGCGGCCGGCGCGCGTGCGGTCGCGTTCGCCCACGCGCTGTCGCTGCCCAATGTCGACGTGATCGTCGACGCCGTGTTCGGCATCGGGTTGCGCCGCGCGCCCGATGGCGATGCGGCCGCATTGATCGCCGCGATCAACGCGCATCAGGCACCGGTGCTCGCACTCGACGTGCCGTCGGGCCTCGATGCCGATACCGGCAGCGTGCCAGGCGCCTGCGTGCGGGCGGGCGCAGCTCACGGTGAGCTTCATCGCGCTCAAGCGCGGCCTGCTGACCGGTGCTGCAGCCGATCACGTCGGCGAGCTGGTGCTGGAGACGCTCGACGTCGCCCCGGAGCTGCTCG
>JANOEA010000164.1:0-2275 GCA_031412975.1 Pseudomonadota bacterium
ACCGAGGCCGAACCGACGGTGACCATCACCGTCGATGAGGAGCCCTACGACGCCGGCTTCGATCCGTACAACAAGCTGATCGACCGCGTGCCCAGCGACAATCGCAAACGCGTGGAGTCCACCCCGTAGGGCGCGCCTCCAGCCCGCCCTACGGGGTGGGTTCGGGGAGTTGCGAGAGGAAATGCGCCAGGGCGTCGATCTCGGTCTCGTCGAGGCGGAACATGCGCGCGCCGGTGCCGGTCGGCGGGTGATAGCGTTCGCCGCTGGCGAAGCCGCGCAATTGGCGGGCGAGGTAGATCGGGTTCTGCCCTGCGGTGCGCGGGATCACTTCGGTGCCCGCAAACGCCTCGCCATGGCAGGCTGCGCATTCGAAGCGCTGCACCAGCACCGCGCCTGCGGCGATGCGCTCCGGATCGGGCGTGGGCTTCTCGCCGCCCCATGGCTGCTTCGCGAACCACGCCGACAGCGCCTCGATATCGGCATCGGCGAGGTCCGCGGCGATCGAGTTCATCGGAAAGGCCTTGCGATGGCTCGCGCGGAACTGGGTCAGCGACATCCGCAGGTAATCCTGGTTCTGCCCCTCCAGTTGCGGCAGCGAGGTGCGATTGGCTGCCGCCGCATGGCATTCGATGCACGGCGCCGCGGCCGCCGGCGGTTCTGCGGCAAGCGCGCCCGCGGTGAAGCCGAGCAGCATGAAGACCAGGGTCAGGCTTCGCATGGCATTTACCCGATGTGGGAACGGCAGACCAGCATTCACGATACCGCGAGTGCACGCAACGCGCGCGATACCAGCCGCGCTTCGATCTTCTCCGCCAGCGACGCGGGCCGATCGAGCGCCAGCCGCGCCAGCAACGGCGCGTGCGCGGGGTCGGGCGCACCTCCGAACACTGCGCCGACGATCGCTTTCAGGCGCCCGCCGCGGGTCGCCGTCTCGCGCTTGAGCGCCTGCAGCGCGGGCAGTATCTGCAGCTCCTGCGCATCGAGGTCGCTGCCGAACGGAAACTGCGGAAAATCGCCGCGCTGGCGGTGCTCGCGCAGCGCGTCGGCCAATGCAGCCGGCGTATTGCGCCGCCAGCGGTCGGGCAGCACGAAATCGCGCGCGAGTTTCCCGGCCGCCTTCGCCTGCGCGGCGAGCGCGTCGATGAAGCGCGCGTCGGTGACCGCCAGGGTGCGTTCGATCACTTCTTCGTCGGTGCAGCCGCGCAGGTCAGCGACCCCGTACTCGGTCACCAGCAGGTCGCGCAGATGGCGCGGGATGGTGCTGTGGCCGTAGTTCCAGACCACGTTCGACAGCGTGCGCCCGCCGCTCTCGCGGGTCGAGCGCATCAGCATCGCCGAGCGCCCGCCCTCGATCGCATGCGCCATCGCCACGAAGTTGTACTGGCCGCCGACGCCACTGACCAGCTGGCCGTCGGCGAGTCCGTCCGATACCGCAGCACCCAGCAGGGTGTGCATCATGCAGGTGTTGAAGAAGCGCGCGGCATGCCGCTGCGCCACGTCGAGCGCCTCGCGCCCGCCGTAGAGTTCGTTGATCCACGACACCCGCGTCATGCACAAACCATCCCAGTCCTCGGCGCACAGCTCGCGTAGCCAGCGCTGCAGCTCGCGGCTGCCGAGCCAGAACGCGCCATGCAGATAGCGCCCGCCGCGCAGGCGGCGCCCGTCCATGTGCGCGGCCAGCGCCGCGCGATGTGCGCCATCGAGCAGATCCGCGCCGATCACGCTGCCATCGGACAGGCGCAATGCGCCCTCGTGCAGCATCGCTTGCGCTTCGACCAGGCCGAAGCGCTGCAGCCATTCGAGCGAGGGCCGGTCGAGGTGTGCGCTGATCGCCTCGGCTTCCAGCAGCCGATCGAGCGTGCTGCGATCGGCCTGTGCACCGATCGCACCGGCGTTGAGCAATCGCTGCAGTCCCAGATCGTCGAACACCTGCCGCTTGAGGATGCCCGCGCGGCGCAGATGCATGAAGCCGTCCATCACCATCTCGCTGGCGCCATACAACCCGCGCTCGAACGGGCCCTCGTCGCCGATCGCGGTCGCGATCGCCGGTGGCGGGCCACCGCGCAGCCGCGCCAGCGCGTCGCGCCAGCGATCATTGTGCCGATGGCGCAGCAGCAGTGCGTGCACGATCGAGTCCGACAGCGCGCCGATCCCGATCTGCAGCGTGCCGCCGTCGCGCACCAGCGCCGAAGCGTGCAGGCCCAGCGCGTATTCGGCCAGCTGCACCGGCTCGCGCGGCAGTGCGAACAGCTGGTGCGCAGGACCCGGCTGCTCG
>JANOEA010000165.1:0-8902 GCA_031412975.1 Pseudomonadota bacterium
AGCATCTGCAGGATCACCGGCTGGTCGGGGCCCAGCATCGCGCCCGAGGCGATGCGGTAGATCAGGCTGTAACCGATCTGGCCGGCAGCGCCGGTCACGGCAACGCGGATGGGGGATTTCATGGAAGTCTTGCTCCTGAGCTGGGGATTCTCGAACTCAACCAACAGCAACCGCGCGCCGTGTGATCCGCGCCTGCACATTTACTCGTCGAAGCGTTTCCTCCCCGGAAGCGGTCTCGAGGAACAGCTCGACCGCTTCGGCGAGATTCGCTCGCGCCTGCTCCACGGATGCGCCCTGGCTCGCTACATCGAACTCCGGGCAAAACGCCACGAAGCGTTTGCCTTCGCGCTGGATGATCGCCATGGTCTCGTGCGACATGGAGTCCTCCGCCGGCTCAGGCCAGTTCGCTGAAAAACTGCTGGATCCGCCGCAAGCCCGCGGTCAATTCCGCCGGCTTGCAGGTGTACGAGATGCGGATCGCGCGCGCTTCACCGAAGGCGCTGCCGGGAACCACCGCGACACCGGTGGCGTCCAGCAGCACGCTGCAGAAATCGACGTCGTTGGCGATCGCCTGCCCCTTCCACGACTTGCCGAACGCCACCGAGATGTCCGGGAACGCATAGAACGCGCCGGCCGGCCTGGGGCACTTCACGCCGGGAATCGTCGCCAGTGCCGCGAGTACCTCGTCGCGCCGGGCCTGGAACTCCATGCACTTCTGCCGCGGCAGGTCCTGCGGCCCATCGTAGGCGGCGATCGCGGCGGCGATCACCACTTCGGGCAGGTTGGTGATGTGATTGGAGTTCAGCGACACCAGCGCCTGAGCGACCGCGACCGGGCCGGCGGCGAAACCGACGCGCCAGCCGGGCATGCCATAGGTCTTCGACACCGAGTCGAGGATGATCACGCGATCGCGCAGTTCCGGTCGTGCGTTGACCAGGTGCGCGTACGGAATGCCGTCGAAGATCATCCGGTTGTAGATGTCGTCGCTGAGCACCCAGACATCGTGCTTGACCAACTCGTCGGCCAGCGCCTGCACTTCGGCCGGCGTGTAGACCATGCCGGTCGGATTGGACGGATTGTTGAACAGCAGGATCTTCGTGCGCGGCCCGATCGCGCTCGCGAGCTGCGCGGGCTTGAGCTTGTAGTCGGCTTCCGGCGGGCAGTGCAGCAGTGTCGCCTTGGCGCCGAGGATGTCGCAGATGTCGATGTAGGTCGTCCAGTACGGGGTCGGGATCAGGACCTCGTCGCCCTCTTCGAGCAGCGCGTACATCAGGTTGAACAGCACGTGCTTGTTGCCGACCCCGCTGCACAGATGCTTGCGCTCGTAGCCTTCGATGCCGCACTCGCGCAGGTGCTTGAGCATGCCGTCGAGCAGCGCGTCGGGACCGCGGTTGGTGCCGTACTGGCCGCTGTCGATCGACAGCGCATCGCGCGCGGCCGCGTACACGTGCTCGCCGGGCAGGAAGTTCGGCACCCCGATGGTGAAGCTGATGATGTCGCGACCCTGTGCCTTGAGCGCCTTGGCCTTTTCGGCCACCGCCATGATGGCGCTGGGGCGTGCGCGGCTCATCCGCTGGGCAAGCTTCGGCATCGGGTCCTCGCAGGAGTTCGGGCGATCGGGAAAACGCCGGAAGTTTAGCACGCACGATTGCACGGCCACGGACGCAGCGGGCCGTGTCGTACAATCGCGCGATGACTCGTCATCGACTACCGGTTCCAGCCGTCGCGGTCCTGCTCTCGACGCTGCTGGCGATTGCCGGCTGCGCCAGCACCGCCACGCGGGCACCGCCTGCAGCCTTCGACGACCCGGAAGTGGTCGCCTGGCTCGGCAACCGCGCGGCCGCGCTTGCCGGTGGCGCCGCGCCGACCGTCGAAGTTATCGTCGACGACGGCATCCAGGCGGAGTTGTTGCCCGACGGCCGCCTGCGCCTGCGCACCGCGCTGCTGCTGCGCGCCCGCGACGAGGCCGAGATCACCTTCATCATCGCCCATGAACTGGCGCACGCGGAGCTGGATCACTTCGCCCGGCGCGAGCGCGCCGACTGGGATCCGCTGCAGGCCGAGCACGCGGCCGATCTGCGCGCACTCGACACGCTGCGGCAGATGGGACTGCGCGCCGATGCCGGCACCTCGCTGCTGTCGGCGATCGATGCCGAACTGGGACTGATCGCGGATCTGGACCCCGGTGTTCGTCCGCTGGTTGCCGAACGGCTGTCGCTGCTGTGGGAGTTCAGCGTGTCCAGCGGCCATCCGCCGCGGATGGGCGACGGCTGGCGCGGATTGATGGACTCGCGCTGGGAGAGCTGGTTCGCGCGCGATGCGGCCGCAGGCGATGCGCGGCGTGAATCGCTGCTGCGCGAACACGCGCAGCGTCCGCGCAGCCCGTGAGTCCACGCGGCTGCGCCATCCGCAGCCGCGCGGTGTGACAACCCGCGATCAGCGCCGGTCGAGGATCGGGTTCCAGCGATCCAGATACGCCTGGGTCTGCGCGAACAGCGGTGCGAAGTCGCCTTCGATGGTCACCGACTCGATGACGTCGCCACCGCGCACGGCATCGACGACGGCCTGGTCGGTGGCATCGACGATCTTGCCGAACACGGTGTGCTTGCCGTCCAGCCACGGAGTCGCGGTGTGGGTGATGAAGAACTGGCTGCCGTTGGTGCCGGGGCCCGCGTTGGCCATCGACAGCACGCCGCCGCCGTCATGCCGCAGACCCGTGCCGACCTCGTCATCGAACTTGTAGCCGGGGCCGCCGCGACCGGAACCCTCCGGGCAGCCACCCTGGATCATGAAATCGGGGATCACGCGATGGAAGCTCAGGCCGTTGTAGTAGCCGCGCCGCGCGAGATTGACGAAGTTCGCCACCGTGATCGGCGCCTGGTCGGCGAACAGGTTCACGCGGATGGTTCCGCGCGCTAGCTTGAAATGGGCGCTGAGGGCTGCCATGGGTCACTCCGGACGAAAAGAAGCGGCATGGTACCGGCAGCGGGCGTGTTTTGCGTTGGCACTCCGTGGTTGCGGGTCCCATGTCCCACGACCGCTCCGACCCTGCATCCAGCGGGCCCATCCGCTGCGCCGCAGCAACAAAACGGCGTCCCCGCTATACTCCGCCCCGTCTTTGCGCCCTGCGCACCCCTGTCCTCGCCAGCACCACCGGACGGCACCGTCCGGAATGGAAGTCCCATGTCCGTCGAAAAGCTCCGCAACATCGCCATCGTCGCCCACGTCGACCATGGCAAGACCACCCTCGTCGACCAGCTGCTCAAGCAGTCGGGCACGCTGTCCGATCGGCAGGTGATGCCGGACCGCGTGATGGACTCCAACGACATCGAAAAGGAACGTGGCATCACGATCCTGGCCAAGAACACCGCCATCACCTGGCGCGACTGGCGGATCAACATCGTCGACACCCCGGGCCATGCCGATTTCGGCGGCGAGGTCGAGCGCGTGCTGTCGATGGTCGACTCGGTGCTGATCCTGGTCGATGCCTTCGACGGCCCGATGCCGCAGACCCGCTTCGTGACCCAGAAAGCCTTCAACATGGGCTTCAAGCCGATCGTGGTGATCAACAAGATCGACCGCCCCGGCGCGCGCCCGGACTGGGTGCTCAACGCCACCTTCGATCTGTTCGATCGCCTCGGCGCGACCGACGACCAGCTCGACTTCACCACCGTGTACGCGTCCGCGCTCAACGGCTATGCCGGCATGAATCCGGATATTCGCGAGGGCAATCTGGACCCGCTGTTCCAGGCCATCGTCGACCACGTCAAGGCGCCGGAAGTGGATCCGGAGGGTCCGTTCCAGATGCGCATCAGCCAGCTCGACTACAACAACTACGTTGGCATCATCGGCATCGGTCGCATCCAGCGCGGCATCATCAAGCCCAACCAGCAGGTCAGCGTAGTCGCGCGCGATGGCAAGAAGCGCAACGGCCGCGTACTGCAGGTGCTCGGCTTCATGGGCCTGGAGCGGCGCGAAGTGCAGATGGCCGAAGCCGGGGACATCATCGCGATCTCCGGCATCGAAGGCCTCGGCATCTCCGACACGGTGTGCGCGCTCGACACGCCCGAACAGCTGCCGGTGCTGACCGTCGACGAGCCCACCATCAGCATGACCTTCCAGGTCAACAACTCGCCGTTCGCGGGCAACAAGGAACACAGCGGCGGCAAGTTCCTGACCAGCCGCCAGCTGCGCGATCGTTTGATGCGCGAGACCCAGCACAACGTCGCGCTGAAGGTCGAGGACACCGCGGAAGCCGAGAAATTCAAGGTCTCGGGCCGTGGAGAGCTGCATCTGTCGATCCTGATCGAGAACATGCGTCGCGAAGGCTACGAGGTAGCCGTGTCGCGCCCCGAGGTGATCATCCGGGAAATCGATGGTGTCGCCAGCGAGCCCTTCGAGCAGCTGGTGGTCGACATGGAAGAGCAGTTCCAGGGCGGCGTGATGCAGCGTCTGGGTGAGCGCCGCGCGCAGCTGCGCAACATGGAGCCCGACGGCCGTGGCCGCGTGCGCCTGGAGTACCTGATCCCCGCGCGCGGCCTGATCGGTTTCCAGACCGAGTTCCGCACCATCACCGCCGGCACCGGCCTGATGTTCCATGTGTTCGAGCATTACGCCCCGCGCTCGGAAGGCGCGATCGGCGAGCGCGTCAATGGCGTGATGATCTCCAACGGCACCGGCCCGTCACCGGCCTATGCGCAGTTCGCGATGCAGGAGCGCGGCCGACTGCTGGTCGAGCCGGGCCAGGAAATCTACGAAGGCCAGATCGTCGGCATCCACTCCAAGGACAACGACCTCACGGTCAACGCCCTGCGCGCCAAGCAGCTGACCAACTTCCGCGCGGCCGGCAAGGACGACAATCTGATGCTGACCCCGGCGGTCAAGTTCAGCCTCGAGCAGGCGCTGGAGTTCATCCAGGACGACGAGTTGGTCGAAGTCACCCCGATCCAGATCCGCCTGCGCAAGCGCTACCTGACCGAGAACGATCGCAAGAAGGCGTCGCGCTGACATAGGGCGGGCCTTCGGCCCGCCATCAATTTCCCTGTACCCCATAGGGCGGGCCTTCGGCGCGCCGCTCGCCCTACCCCACGATCCG
This sequence comes from Pseudomonadota bacterium, assembly GCA_031412975.1. GTDB lineage: Bacteria > Pseudomonadota > Gammaproteobacteria > Xanthomonadales > Ahniellaceae > UBA4656. Next base: position 5,096 of record JANOEA010000165.1, read on the forward strand.
CAACACCGCATACGACCGCTTGCCCTTGCGCAACAGCAGGTAGCGGCCGAACAGCGCATCCGCCACGCCGAGGTTGCGCGCGCCATCACCCTGCTTGATGTTGTTCAGATACACGCCGCCGCCTTCGATATCGCGGCGCGCGGCACCCTTCGAGCTGGCGAGACCCGATGCGACCACCGCATCGATCAGCGACATCCCGGTCCCACCCAGATGCTCGCGCGGCAGATCATGCGTCGGCACTTCGCCGACCACGTCCTCGAACACCCGCTCGCTGACGCCCTCGAGCCCACCACCGAACATGATCTCGCTCGCACGCATCGCGTCCTCATACGCCTGCGCGCCGTGCACCAGCGTGGTGACCTCACGCGCGAGGGCCTTGTGCCCTTGCCGCGCTTCGGGTCGCTCCGCATGCGCCGCTTCCAGCGCCTCGATCTCGGCGCGCGACAACAAGGTGAACTTGCGCAGATACATCGGCAGCATGCTGTCTTCGGTATTCACGAAGAACTGGTAGAAGCGGTACGGACTGGTGCGTTGGGGATCCAGCCACACCGCGCCCGATTCGGTCTTGCCGAACTTGCTGCCGTCGGCTTTGGTGATCAGCGGGAAGGTCAAACCCCAGCACGAGGCCTGCAACTTCTTGCGGATCAGATCGCTGCCGGCGGTGATGTTGCCCCACTGGTCGCTGCCGCCGATCTGCAATTCGCAGTCGTAGCTCTTGCGCAGAAAGTAGAAGTCGAACGACTGCAGCAGCATGTAGCTGAACTCGGTGTAGCTCAGGCCCACCTCGCTTTCCATTCGCGCGCGCACGCTGTCCTTGGCCACCATCATGTTGACCGAGAAGTGCTTGCCGATGTCGCGCAGGAAATCCAGGTACGACACGCCGATCGTCCACGTCGCATTGTCGACCAGCTGCGCGGGATTGCCGCTGCACTCGAAATCGAGCAGCTTCGACAGCTGTCCCTTGATGCAGGCCACATTGTGGTCGAGTTGCTCGCGGGTCAGCAGGTTGCGCTCGGCCGACTTGCCGCTCGGATCGCCGATCATCCCGGTGGCACCACCGGCCAATGGCAGCGGCCGATGTCCGGCCAGCTGGAAACGACGCAGCATGAGCTGGCCCATCAGGTGCCCCACGTGCAGGCTGTCGGCGGTCGGATCGAAGCCGCAATACAGGGTCAGCGGGCCCGTCGCGAGCCGCTTGCCCAGACCGTCGAGGTCGGTGCAATCGGCCACGAGGTTGCGCCACTGGAGGTCTTCGAGCAGGTTCATGGCGTGGGTCTTCGCGGGCGGGTGGAGCGACTGGATACTGCGGTCGGCGATCCTACAACGCGGCCGGCATGCGGTCGAAGGGGAACGGCCTTGCTACCCTTGGCAAATGCGAACGCCCTCGTGCCTCTGGCTGTTGCTCCTCTGCGCAATCCTCCAAGGCTGCGGTCAATCCCCCGCGCCATCGGCGACCACTGCCGAACCGCCGGCCGCGGCGCCGGCCCCGGCACTCGACCTGAGCGAAGCCTCGATCGCCGACCTCTCGGGTCGGATGGCATCGGGCGAGCTCAGTTCGCGTCGCATCACCCAGTGGTACCTCGATCGCATCGCGGCGATCGACGATGCGGGTCCGATGCTCAACGCGGTGGTCGAGATCAATCCCGACGCGCTGGCGATCGCCGATGCGCTCGACGCCGAACGCGCCGCGGGAACCCTGCGCGGGCCGCTGCACGGCATCCCGGTGCTGATCAAGGACAACATCGACACCGGCGACCGCATGCACACCACCGCCGGTTCGCTCGCGCTGGCCGGGCACGTGGCGGGCAGCGACGCGTTCGTGGCGCGGCGGCTGCGCGATGCGGGGGCCGTGATCCTCGGCAAGACCAATCTCAGCGAATGGGCGAATTTCCGCTCGAACGATTCGAGTAGCGGCTGGAGCTCGCGCGGCGGGCAAACCAGGAATCCGTATGCACTCGATCGCAATCCCTGCGGCTCGAGTTCGGGCACCGGGGCTGCGATCAGCGCGAGCCTGGCCACGGTCGGCGTCGGCACCGAGACCGATGGCTCGATCGTCTGCCCAGCCTCGGCCAATGGACTGGTGGGCATCAAGCCGACGCTCGGACTGGTCAGCCGCACGGGCATCATCCCGATCGCCGCGAGCCAGGACACGGCCGGTCCGATGGCGCGCAGCGTGGCCGACGCGGCCGTGCTGCTTGGCGTATTGCGCGGCGTCGATCCGGATGATCCTGCGACCGCGGCCTCCGCCTCGCACGCCGCGATCGACCTGGCCGCTGCACTCGATGCGAACGCGCTGCGCGGCAAACGCATCGGCGTGGTGCGCGAGTTCTTCGGCTTCCATCCGCGAGTGGACGCAGCGCTCGAGACGGCCATCGCCACCCTGAAGGCGCAGGGCGCGGAGATCGTGGACCCGGTGCCGCTGCCGAACTTCAACACCTACGGCGCGCAGGAGTTCACCGTGCTGCTGCACGAGTTCAAGCATGGCCTCGAGCAGTACCTGGCCACCCGCGCGCCGGATGCGCCAGTGCGCAACCTCGCCGAACTGATCGAGTTCAACCGGCGCGAAGCCGCGCGCACGATGCCGTGGTTCGGACAGGACATCCTCGAAGCCGCCAATGCCAAGGGTCCGCTGACGGATCCCGAGTACCTGAAGGCACTCGCGGATGCGAAAAGACTCGCTGGTCCCGAGGGGATCGACGCCGCGCTCGCCGCGCACCGGCTCGACGCGTTGCTGGGCCCCAGCAACGGCCCCGCATGGACCACCGACTGGGTCAACGGCGACAGCTTCGGCGGCGGCAGTTCGCAGCCGGCCGCAGTCGCGGGTTACCCGAACATCACGGTGACGGCCGGATTCGTGCACGGCCTGCCGATCGGCATCAGCTTCTTCGGCGGCGCGTGGTCGGAGCCGACGCTGATCGGCATCGCGCACGCGTTCGAGCAGGCGCAGCGCGCGCGGCGTGCGCCGCAATTCAAGGCCGGCATCGATGTTGCGGATCCGCCGGCTGGGGCCCGGGCAGCGCCTGCGCCTTAGCGATGCCGCACGCGACGGCGGTTCGTGCGTGATCCGCCGTACATCTTCGCCGTGGGATAATCGATCGACCCCCATCGCCTGAACATGGAACGCATCATGCGAATCCGGAATGCGCTTCGCTGCACACACCGCCATGCACTGCTGGCCGTCGCGATGCTGGCAACCGCCCTGCCCTGCGCCGCGACCGGGCTGTGGGATCCCGGCTTCCAGAACGGGGCATGGCGCAGCGACTTCGACCGCCCCGGTCTCGGCACGCTGGTCGAGCCCTTGAGCTACACGCCGACCTGCCGCTATCCCCAAGTGCCCTTCGCACTGTGTCCAACCAATTTCACCATGCTGCCGGGCATCTCGCAGCCGCAGCCGGCGCGTTGGTTCGCGCGCGACAACTGGGTCGGACTCGCGAATCCGGCCGCACCCGCGTGGGTGGTCGGGGCGAACACCGAGCCGGCGCTGAATGCCGCGTGCAACAGCGGCCCGCCCAACCAGAGCGAGGCGATCGGCGCACCATTCGAGGACGTCTACGGTCTGGCGATCGACGCCGACCATGCCGCACGTGCGCCGTGGCGGCGCGCGCTGAGTCTCGCGGTGGACCTCTCGCATCGTCCGCGGCAACTGGCCGATCGCCCGCAGTGCATGCCCGGCGAGTTCATCCCCTACCTCGGCTTCGGCGCCTCCAGCGAGCGCAGCGGCAACGGCCAGCCGCTGGCATGGATCCGCGCGGGAAGTGCTGCGCCGCTGCTGTTGTTCAACCTGCGCCTGCTCGACAGCAACGCGGC
>JANOEA010000166.1:0-13802 GCA_031412975.1 Pseudomonadota bacterium
CCAGATGTATGGCACCCGCCGCCAGCCCAGCAGGGAGCGATGGGTGTCGGAGCGGAAGCCGATCAACGCGCGCAACGGCGCGAACAGCAGGGGCAGGGCGATCATCACCGCGACCAGGGTCGCTGCCAGCGACAGCTCCACGATCATGACCCGGTTCAGCGTGCCGACCAGCAGGGTCAGCGCCATCCCGACCGACACCTGGAACAGCGACAGCCGCAGCAGTCGCCCCAGCGGCAGCTCTGGAGAAGCTGCATCCGCGAACGGCAGGAAGTTCGGCGCAAGCCGGGTCCAGCGATTCACGAGGGCACTGTCGAAGCTCACCGACGGATCAGCTCCATCGCCTGCGAGGTATAGAAACCGCTCTTGATGCGCTGCCCGCGACCCACGCTCCAATCCGCCATCGCGGCACGGCCAGCGAACTGCTTGCGCAGCGTCGACTCGGCTACCGGCTCGATAGCCGGTGCGCGGTCGCCGTGCGGGAACAGCATGCCGACGTTGTGCATCACGGTCAGCAGGGGCGTACGCGGGGCGAAGGTGAACAGCATGCTGTGGCGGGTGCGCTCGCTGAGTACCTGCAGCGCATCGGCCATGTCGTTGGCGCGGTAGTGGATCAGCGAGTCCATTGCCACCACGTGGTCGAAGCTGCCCAGTGCCGGGTCCAGCATGTCGCCGACGTGGAGCTCGATGCTGCCCTCGCCGAGCGCGGTCGGCAGGCGTTCCCGGGCCAGTTCGACCAGGGTCGCGGAGAGGTCGATCGCGACCACCTGCGCACCGCGCAGCGCGGCCTCCACCGACAGCGCGCCGGTGCCGCAACCGGCATCCAGCACGCGCTTGCCGCGCAGGTCGGCCGGCAGCCAATCGAGCAGCGTGTTGCGCATCCGGTCGCGACCCGCACGCACCGTCTCGCGGATGCGGCTGACCTTGGCCGTGGAAGTCAGCCGCGCCCACGCGTCGGCCGCTGTGCGGTCGAAGTAGGTCTGCAGCTGGCCGCGGCGCTGGATGTAGGTCTCGGTTCCCATCATTCGAAGCCCAGCAGGTCGAAGATGTCGCGATCGCGCATCGGCTTGATGTCCAGCGGCTCGGTGCCGTTCCACAGCGCTTCGGCCAGGCGCAGGTATTCGGTCTGCACGGCTTCGAGCTCGGGGGAGTGCTCCATCTCGAACAGGGTCGACTTCTTCAGGCGGCTGCGGCGGATCACATCCAGATCCGGGAAGCGCGCCAGCGTCTTCATGCCGATCGCGTTGTTGTACTTGTCGATCTGGTCGGTCTCGCGGCTGCGGTTGGCGATCACCCCGCCCAGGCGCACGCCGTAGTTCTTCGACTTGGCGTTGATCGCGGCCACGATGCGGTTCATCGCGAAGATCGAGTCGAAATCGTTGGCGGCCACCACCAGCGCACGATTGGCATGCTGCAGCGGGGAGGCGAAGCCACCGCAGACGACGTCGCCGAGCACGTCGAACACCACCACGTCGGTGTCTTCGAGCAGATGGTGTTCCTTGAGCAGCTTCACGGTCTGGCCGACCACGTAACCGCCGCAACCGGTGCCAGCCGGTGGACCACCCGCCTCGACGCACAGCACGCCGTTGTAACCGGGGAACACGAAGTCTTCGGGACGCAGTTCCTCGCCGTGGAAATCGACCGACTCGAGGATGTCGATCACCGTCGGCACCAGGCGCTTGGTCAGGGTGAAGGTCGAATCGTGCTTGGGGTCGCAGCCGATCTGCAGCACACGCTTGCCGAGCTTGGAGAACGCCACCGACAGGTTCGACGAGGTGGTGCTCTTGCCGATGCCGCCCTTGCCGTACACGGCGAATACCTTGGCCGTGTCGATCCGCACGCTGGGGTCGAGCGCCACCTGCAGGCTGCCTGCGCCGTCGGGGCGCTTGGGCGTATCGCTGATCGGGACGATCGGGGGTTTTTCGATAACGCTCATGCGATTGCCGCCAGTTGGATGCCTTCGAGACGATCCTCGGTTTCGAGGGACGCGTTGCGCAACGCTTCGAGGGTCGCTTCATCGGGCTGCCAGTAGCGCCGTTCCTGCGCTTCGAGCAGACGATTGGCGACCTTGGCCGAAGCGGTCGGATTGAGTCTGGACAGGCGCTCGCGCATCTGTGGATCGAGCATGAAGGTCTGCGCGAGCTGCTGGTACACCCACGGCTGCACCTGTCCGGTGGTCGCCGACCAGCCCATCGTGTTGGTCACGTGTTCTTCGATCTGGCGCACGCCTTCATAGCCGTGCTTGAGCATGCCCTCGTACCACTTCGGATTGAGGATGCGGGTGCGCGATTCGAGCGCGACCTGCTCGGACAGCGAGCGCACCACGCCGGTGCCCTTGGTCTGGTCGCTGATGTACACCGGCGGCGTATTGCCGCCACGCTCGCGCTTGACCGCGCGGCTGATGCCACCGAGGGTGTCGAAGTAGTTGTTGACCGTGGTCACGCCGAGCTCGACGGAGTCGAGGTTCTGGTATGCAAGATCCACATCGGCCAGCGTGCTCTTGAGCAGCGCGCACTGTTGCGACGGGCGACCCGTGCGATCGAATGCGAAACTCTTGCGGCGCGTATAGGTTTCCGCGAGTTCGTCTTCGTCTTCCCAGCGGCTGTTCTCGACCAGGTGGTTGACGTTGGCGCCGTATGCGCCATCGGCATTGCCGTACACGCGCAGCGCCGCGGTCTCCAGATCGCAGCCATGCTGCTGCTGGTAGGCCAGCGAGTGCTTGCGCACGAAGTTGCGCTCCAGTGGCTCGTCGGCGCACGCGCACAGGTACGAGGCCTCGGCCAGCAGCTTGATCTGCAGCGGCATCAAGTCGCGGAAGATGCCCGACAGGCTGATCATCACGTCGATGCGCGGACGGCCCAGTTCCTCGAGCGGGATCAGTTCCGCACCGATCAACCGACCGTAGCTGTCGAAGCGCGGCTTGGTGCCCATCAGGGCGAGGGCTTGGCCGATCGGGCCGCCCTCGGTCTTGAGGTTGTCGGTGCCCCACAGCACCAGTGCGATGGTCTCCGGCAGCGCACCGCTGTCGGCCACGAAGCGATCGAGCAGGACCTTGGCCTGGCGCGCGCCGTCGGCGACCGCGTATGCGCTGGGAATGCGGAATGGATCGAAGCCATGCAGGTTGCGCCCGGTCGGCAGGATCGCCGGCGTGCGCAGCAAATCGCCGCCCGGTGCCGGGCGGATGAATCCCGCGTCCAGCGCATGCAGGATGGCACCGACCTCGTGGTCGTCCTGCATCAGCCGGCTGGCTTGCGACAGTTCGCTGAAGATCGCGACGTAATGGTCGTCCACCGGCAGCCCGGCCATCGACAGCGCGGCGACCGGATCGACGCCGCGGACCAGCGCTTCCAGCGCGTGCTGCGACAGCCGCAGTCCGTGCGAGGCGTCGGCCAGCGACTTGATCAGGTCGATCCGTTCCTCGACCGAAGGGGGTTCGCCGACCACGTGCAGGCCATGCGGAATCAGTGCGTACTCGAGTTCGAGGATCTGCGTGCCCAGGCGCTGGATCTGCGCATCGGCACTGTCGCCCCACAGCGGCTCCACGGTCGCAAGATCCACCGCGGCTGCCTGCGCCTGGATCAGCGCTGCGAGTACGCCTCGATCATCCTCGGTATCCGGCGCCATGCCGCGCCAGCGTTCGAGCGAGGACTTCAGGTCGACCAGGCCGCGGTACAGGCCGGCTTCGGCCACCGGCGGGGTCATGTAGCTGATCAGGGTCGCCTGCGAGCGGCGCTTGGCGATCGCGCCTTCGGACGGGTTGTTCGCCGCGTACAGGTAGATGTTCGGCAGGTCGCCGATCATCCGCTCCGGCCAGCATGCAGCCGACAGGCCGACCTGCTTGCCGGGCATGAACTCGAGCGCGCCATGGGTACCGAAGTGCAGCACCGCCTGCGCGCCGAAATCCTCGCGCAGCCAGCGGTAGAAGGCCGAAAACGCATGGGTCGGTGCAAAGCCCTTCTCGAACAGCAGGCGCATCGGATCGCCCTCGTAACCGAACGAGGGCTGGATGCCGACGAACACGTTGCCGAAGCGCTCGCCGAGCACGAAGATCGAGCGGCCGTCGCTGAGCTGCTTGCCCGGAGCCGGGCCCCACGCAGCTTCGATCTGCGGCAGCCAGGTCTCGCGCCGCACATGGTCGTCGGTGGCGACCCGCGCGTGCACGTTGGCCGGTGCACCCATCCGGGCCGCGTTGCCGTTGATCAGCCGGTCGCGCAGTACCTCGACCGTTTCCGGCACTTCGACCTGGTAACCCGCGTTCGCCATGCCGCGCAGGGTGCGCAGCAGCGACTCGAACACAGACAGATGCGCCGCGGTGCCGGTATTGCCCGCATTCGGCGGGAAGTTGAACAGCACCACCGCGACCTTGCGTTCGCTGCGTTCGCTGCGCTTGAGTTCGACCAGCTTGTCGATGCGCGAGGCCAGCAGGCCGGCGCGCTCGATGCAGGTCTGCATGTCGCGGCCCTTGTTGCTGGCCGGGAACACGCAGCCGTGGTGGCAGCCGGTGCAGGTCGCGCCAGCCGAATCGGAGCGACCGCCGAACACCATCGGCGTGATCGCGCCGTCGAGTTCAGGGATCGCGACCATGATCGTCGATTCGACCGGCAGCAGGCCGCGCTCGGAGGCCGCCCACTGCTCGAGGGTCTGGAATTCGACCGGGTGCGCGGCGATGTACGGCACATCGAGTTTGGCGAGGATCTCCTCGGCCGCCTTGGAATCGTTGTAGGCAGGGCCACCGACCAGCGAAAAGCCGGTCAGCGAGACCAGCGCGTCGATCGTCGCGCGCCCGTCCTTCATGAAGAACCGCTCGATCGCGGGGCGCGCATCCAGGCCACTGGCGAACGCCGGCACCACGTTCAGGCCACGCGCTTCGAGCGCGCGGATCATGCCGTCGTAGTGGGCGGCATTGCCGGCCAGCGGATAGGACCGCATCAGCAATACGCCGACGGTGCCACGCGTCCCGCGCCGGGGCAGTTTGTCGGCCAGCTCGGTGATGCCGCCCGGAATCTGCGGATGGTAGACGCCGACCTCGGGATAGTCGGTCGGCAATTCATGCTTGAGCTTTCCGCGCAGCGACCTGCGGTTGCCGTCGGCGTAGCGGTCGACCAGCATGCGCACCATGTTGACCACGTTTTCTTCCGAGCCCGACAGCCAGTACTGCAGGGTCAGGAAGTAGGCGCGCACGTCCTGCGCGGCACCCGGGATGAAGCGCAGCAGCTTCGGCAGGCGACGCAGCATGCGCATCTGCTTGGCACCGCTGGAATTGGCTTCACCGGCCTTGGGTTTGGGGCGCAGCTTCTTCAGCCACGCCATCGCGCCGGACTCCTTGGCGCTCATGTCGAAGCGACCGAGCTTGGTCAGTCGCGCGACGTCGCCGGCCGACATGCAGCCGATCATCGCGTCGCAGTCGGCGCGCCGTGCCTGCAGCGCGGGCAGCACGGCCTGGATATGGTCGTCCATGAACAGCATGGTGTTGATGATGATGTCGCCACGCGCGATGTCGGCGCGACAGCGCTCCAGCGCTTGCGGGTCGGCGCCCCAGTCGGCGGCCGTATGCATGCTCAAGGTCAGCCCCGGCACCTGTTTGGCCAGCGTCGCGCGCGCGCGATCGGTGGCACTGGACAAATGATTGTCCATGGTCACGATAACTACACGCACCGGCGGATTCGCCTCAGCGACCGAAGTGTGCTTTTGCATCGTAGAGCGCCTCCACGGTGATCGTTGCCACGCCCCGCTCGATAGCGAAGCGCTCGGTATTGCGCCGTGCCTTGCCGCGCACGAAAAACGGGATTTTCTTGAGTTCCTTTTCCGCCTCGCTGGCCCATACCGGAACCAGCGGGGCATTCGCCGCAGCAACATGCGTCGGATCCGCGACCGCCGGCACCACCACGGACTCGCCCGCTGGCTCGACGGGCGCGGCCACCACGGGTTTCTTTTCGCTCACGCCACCACCCAGATGCGAGGGTGCGGCGTCGCTGTGAAACTCGAAATCGTCGCGGAACATCGTGATCAGGTGCTCTTCGAGCCCCATCATCAGCGGGTGCACCCAGGTGTCGAACAGCACGTTGGCGCCTTCGAAACCCATTTGCGGCGAGTAGCGCGCGGGGAAATCCTGCACATGCACGGGCGCCGAGATCACCGCGCAGGGAATGCCCAGGCGCTTGGCGATGTGGCGCTCCATCTGGGTGCCGAGCACCAGTTCCGGATGCAGTTCGGCGACCCGCGCCTCGACTTCGAGGTAGTTGTCGGTGATCAGCGGCTCGACGCCATACAGCTTGGCCGCCTCGCGGATGTCGCGCGCGAACTCACGCGCGTAGGTGCCGATGCCGACGACCTGGAAGCCCAGTTCCTCGCTGGCGAAACGCGCCGCTGCCACCGCATGGGTAGCATCGCCGAACACGAACACGCGCTTGTTGGTCAGATAGGTCGAATCGACCGAGCGCGAGTACCACACCGAGCGCGACGTTGGATCGTCGAGCACCACGTTGGCGTCGAGGCCGGTCAGTTGCGCGACCTCGCGTACGAAATCGCGGGTGCCGCCGACCCCGATCGGCACGCTCTTGATCACCGGTTGGCCGAAGGTGCGGGCCAGCCAGCCGGCCGCCTGCGCCGCGGTCTCCTGGTACAGCACCACGTTGAAATCGGCCTCGCCGAGGCGCGCCAGGTCGGCAGGCGTGGCGTTCAGCGGCGCGGTGACGTGCACGTCGACACCGAGGCGGTCGAGCAGCGCGGTGATCTCGCGCACATCGTCGCGATGGCGGAAGCCCAGCGCGGTGGGACCGAGCAGGTTGCAGCGTGGGCGGCGCTCGGCGGGACGCGCTGCGCGTGGCGTACCCGGCGCCGGTGCGTGCGGGCCGGCGCAGGCGCGAACCAGCTGGTAGAAGGTTTCCGAGGCGCCCCAGTTTTCCTTGCGCTGGTACGAGGGCAGTTCCAGCGCGACCACCGGGATCGGCAGCCCCAGCGCTTGCGCGAGGCCGCCCGGATCGTCCTGGATCAGCTCGGCCGTGCACGAGGCGCCGACCAGCATCGCCTGCGGCTGGAAACGCTCGTAGGCCTCTAGCGCTGCGCTCTTGAACAGCTCCGCGGTATCGCCGCCCAGGTCGCGCGCCTGGAACGTGGTGTAGGTCACCGGTGGGCGCCGGTTGCGCCGCTCGATCATGGTGAACAGCAGATCGGCGTAGGTGTCGCCCTGCGGTGCGTGCAGCACGTAGTGCACGCCCTGCATCGCGGTGGCCACGCGCATCGCGCCGACGTGCGGCGGGCCTTCATAGGTCCACAGCGTCAGCTGCATCTCAGGCCACCAGCTTCAAACGACGTACCAGTGGCCGGGCGAACAGTTCGGCCAGATCGGCCGCCTGCTCGTAGCCCTGGATCGGGGTGAACACCAGCTCGATCGCCCACTTGGTGGTCAGGCCCTCGGCTTCCAGCGGATTGGCCAGGCCCAGTCCACACACGACCAGGTCCGGCTGCGCGGCGCGGCAGCGATCCAGCTGGCGATCGACGTGCTGGCCCTCGCTGAGCTGGGTCCCCGCAGGCAGTGCGGCGAGTTCCTCGGCCAGATGCTGCTTGTGCAGGAAAGGCGTGCCCACTTCAACCAGGCCCATATCGAGTTCGCTGGCCAGGAACCGCGCGAGCGGTATCTCAAGCTGCGAATCGGGGAAGAAAAAGATGCGTTTGCCGGCCAGCTGTGCGCGATAGCGCGACACGCCGGCGATTGCGCGATCTTCGGCCGCGGCAGTCACCGCGCGGAATTTCTCGGGTGCCACGCCCCAGGCATCGGCTGCAGCCCGCAGCCATGCGGTCGTGCCCTGCGCGCCGAGTGGAAACAGCGCCGGAATCCGGGTCGCGCCGCGCTCTTCGAGTGCGCGCGCGGTGTCGGCCAGGAACGGCTGCGCCAACAAGTAGCGGGTGTTCGGGCCGACCGCCGGCAGGCTCAGCGCACTGCGCGGCGGCAAAAAGTGCACCGGACCCACGCCGAGCTGGTCGAACAGCCGCAGGAACTGGTCTTCGACCACGTCGGCGAGCGCACCGACCACCAGCAGCGAGGGCTCGGCGGTCGGACTGGCCGCCGGCAGGCTGGGCACCAGCGAAGCCAGGCAGGCGTCTTCGCCCTGGGTGAACGTGGTCTCGATGCCGCTGCCGGAGTAGTTGAGGATCCGGACCGCCGGCGAATACTTGCTCGACAGCCGCGACGCGGCCCGCGACAAATCCAGCTTGATCACTTCCGACGGACACGAGCCGACCAGGAACAGCAGGCGGATGTCGGGGCGCCGGGCGAGCAGCTCGGTCACCACCCGGTCCAGCTCTTCATTGGCGTCGGCGAGGCCCGCAAGGTCGCGCTCTTCGATGATCGCGGTACCGAAGCGCGGCTCGGCGAAGATCATCACCCCGGCCGCCGACTGCATCAGGTGCGCGCAGGTGCGCGAGCCCACGATCAGGAAGAACGCGTCCTGGATCTTGCGATGCAGCCAGATGATGCCGGTCAGGCCGCAGAACACCTCGCGTTGGCCGCGTTCGCGCAGGATCGGAACGTCGCTGCATCCCGACGTGCCGCGCGGCTGCACATCGAGCGCGATCGTGCTCATTCGGCGGCCACCAGCGGGCCATTCCGCATGCCCCGATGGCGAGCGGCTTCGTCGAGCCGCGCCGCGCGCAGCTTCAGGATGAACTGCGCGGCGTTGATCACATAGGTCGCATAGGCCGCCAGGGCCAGGTACATCAGGCCCGTGACGCTGAGCGCAGAGGTCGCCAGCGCCACCAGGTACGCCGTATGCAAGGCCAGCACCAGCATGCTGAACACGTCTTCCCAGTAGAACGCCGGGGCGAACAGGTAGCGCCCGAACACGACCTTTTCCCAGATCGCGCCGGTGACCATGATCAGGTAGAGCACCATGGTCTTGATCACGATCGAAACGGTGGCTGCGGTTTCCCCCTCGCCGCTCTGCAGGAAGCGCCACACCAGGCCCACGCTGACCAGGAACACCACGAACTGGATCGGCGCGAGCACGCCCTGCACCAAAGTCCACACCGTGCCATCGCGGCGGACGCGTTCGTCCGGCGTATACAAGGGCGCGCGTCGCGCGGCGGGGATGCGTTCTTGACCCATGGGTACAGCGCTCCACAGCCCCGACTTCGACGATGACCTGAATCTATTCCCCCGGTTGGATACTGTCAACCAAATGGAACGTCTATTCCTGTTGACAACCGGCCCAAAGCCGTGAAGACTCTGTCAATCGTTTGACGGTCCAAGGGGCCGCTGCCACGATCCGGTCTACCTCACAAATGCATCACAACGAGTGAGGGGGGCGTCGGATCGGGTGGCCACGGCAAACGACGGATGGCTGCAGGCGGAGTTTCCGCACATGCAGGCGGGTCGCATGACCGGTACACCACGGCGAGACGGGAGCGATGTCGTGATGTTTGGGGGAGGAAACCAAATGGCCGGCTTGAGACACGACCGATTCATCGAAGACGGCGCGCGCCGCACGATGCGCGCCTCGCGCAATTCACCGGTTCGCAAACAGGGCGCGCGGCGAGATGTCGATGCGCCGTTCGCGGGTCCGAAGTTCGCACTGCAGCCCGATCCGATCGGGCGCCTGCAGCAGCGCTCGGCAGCGGCGGTGAGCAGTTTCATCCTGCAGTCTCACTCGCATGCGGCGGCGCCCCTGCAGCACGGTCCGGCCCCCGGCAAGGATGACGTGGTCGCCTTCACCGGGCTGATCGCTGCGCGCGAGCTCGATGCGGCCTGGGCGATGATCGATGCGCAGCGCGCGAAGGGCATCGCGCTGGAGTCGATCTACTCGCACCTGCTGATTCCGGCCGCGCGGCTGCTTTCGGATCGCTGGGACGAGGATCTGTGCCCCTATCAGCAGATGGCGGTGGGGATGCTGCACTTGCAACAGCTGTTGCATGGACTCAGCCCCGCCTATTCGGTCGAGGGCGAGTGCCTGTCGCGCGGCCGCAGGGTGTTGCTGGTCTCGGCACCGGCCGAACAGAACATGCTCGGGGTGTTCATGGTCACGGAGTTCTATCGCTCCGTCGCCTCGGAGTTTTTCCATCACGCGGGGTGGGAGGTCTGGCGCACGCTGCCGACTTCGCGCACCCAGCTGATGGGTGTGCTGCGGTCGCAGTGGTTCGACGTGATCGATGTTTCGGCGACATGTGAGGCGCGGTTGCCGCTGCTGTCGGCGGATCTCGCGGAAATGCGGAAGGCCTCGCGTAACTCGCGAGTCAGTGTGATGGTCGGTGGCCCGGCGTTTTGCGATCACCCGGAGTTCGTGGCGCGCGTGGGAGCGGATGGATATGTGTCCGACCTGCGCGACACGCTGGTGGAAGCCGAGGTCCTGATGGCGCTGCGCGAGCGCTGAAGAACGACGTCACGCAAGACCTGCGGTAAAGCTGTCTGGAGTGGTCGTGCGGAAACTGCTGGGTGAGGTCGCTGAGGCCAATGTTTCCACTAGGGCGCCCCGCGTGAAGTTGGCCGACAATCCGCCCGGATTGCTGGGCCAACTCGATGCGACGGCGACCGGGGCATTGCTGTCGTCGGCGGCCGATGTATCGCTGGTCCTGGATGCCGAAGGCGTCGTGCTCGACGTGAACTTCGGCAGCCAGGAGATGGCGAAGGAAGGCTATCGCAAGTGGATCGGGCAGCCGTGGATCGAAACCGTCACCGCCGACAGCCGCCCGAAGGTCGAAGCGTTGCTGCGCGATGCAGCCGATCCGGGCTTGCACAAGTGGCGGCACGTCAACCAGGTGTCCTCGCGCGGCGCCGACGTGCCGGTGCTGTACTCGGCGGTGCAGGTCGGCTCCACGGGCCGCGTCGTGGCCTTCGGCCGCGACCTGCGCGACATGGCGGCATTGCAGCAGCGACTGGTCGATGCGCAGCAGTCGCTGGAGCGCGACTACTGGCGACTGCGCAACGTCGAAACCCGCTATCGGATGCTGTTCCAGATGTCGTCCGAGGCGATCCTGATCGTCGACGCCAATACCGAGCGCGTGATCGAGGCCAATCCGACCGCCGGCGAACTGCTCGGTGAGTCGAGCAAGCGCGTGATCGGTCGCTCGCTGGCCGAGTGCTTCGGCACCGCGGGCGGGCAGGTCATCCAGACCTTGATCGCCGGCGTGCGTGCCACCGGCCGCGCCGACGATGCAGCGGTACGCATCGGTGCGGACCGTCGCGAATTCGTGGTCTCGACGTTCTTCTTCCGGCAGGGCAACGATTCGCTGTACCTGCTGCGCATCTCCGCGCCGCGCGGCGAGGTCGGCGGCTCGGTGGTGTCCAAGACCGTGCTGCGGGCGGTCGAGAATGCGGTCGACGCCTTCGTGGTCAGCGATCTGGATGGCCGGATCATCGCCAGCAACCACGCGTTCCTCGACCTGATCCAGATGCCCAACGAAGCGCAGGTGCGCGGCGAGCAGCTCGATCGCTGGGTCGGTCGCTCGCGGGTCGATTTCAGCGTGCTGATGGCCAATCTGCGCCAGCACGGCACGATTCGCCTGTTCGCCACCACCCTGACCAGCGAGATGGGCGCGAGCACCGAGGTCGAGATCTCCGGGGTGGCAATTCCGGTCGCCGATCCGCCCTGCATGGGGTTCAACATCCGCAACGTCGGCCTGCGCGTGATCGCAGGTCCCGCCGCTACCGGCGACACGCCGCGCTCCGTGCAGCAACTGACCGAACTGGTCGGTCGCGTGCCGCTCAAGCAGCTGGTGCGCGACGCCACCGACGTGGTCGAAAAGCTGTGCATCGAGGCCGCGCTGCAGCTGACCCAGGACAACCGCGCTTCGGCCGCAGAGGTGCTCGGAGTCAGCCGCCAGAGCCTGTACGTCAAGCTGCGCCGCTACGGCTTGAGCGATCCCTCGTCCGAGGCAGACGAAGCCATCGATTCCTGAGCGGGCCGGTCGGCCACCCCGATGGTGCTCGGTGGCGTGCCGGTGCTTGACTGGATGCGCGCCCGCCGCATTCCTCGGGCCTTGTCATCGGCGGGCAGCCAGTGTCCTCACAACCCCTGAACGCAGCGGGATCTGTGCGTTTTCACGCCCGCGAACCTGTCAACGGGACTGGACAAATCGAGGTGTCATATGGAACTCTTGCCCTCGTGATGACCTGCCTTCCGCACGCTGTTCGGCACCCCTGCGCCCCCCGCGTGGAACCTCGGGCCGCATCCTTCGAGTGCGCCCACTGCGGCATGCACGACAGACCGTACGCAGCACTGCGGTGGCTTGCGTGAACCCCGGAGGTCTTGGCTGGCTGGGCATCGCCCGCCTTGGCCTGGTGCAAGCCGCGCTGGGTTCGATCGTGGTGCTCGCTACCTCGACGATGAACCGCGTGATGGTGGTCGAACTGGCGCTGCCGGCAATCCTGCCCGGTGCGCTGGTCGGGTGGCACTACGCGGTGCAGATCTTGCGGCCACGCTTCGGCTTCGGTTCCGACATGGGTGGCCGACGCACGCCGTGGATCATCGGCGGGATGGCCACGCTCGGCGCGGGGTCGGTACTCGCGGCGCTCTCGATCGGCTGGATGGAAACCTCCACCATGGCCGGCATCGCGCTGGCGATCCTCGGGTTCCTGCTGATCGGCGTCGGCGTGGGTGCGGCCGGCACCTCGCTGCTGGTGCTGCTTGCCACCCGCGTGGAAGAGCGTCGCCGCGCCGCTGCCGCGACCGTCGTCTGGCTGATGATGATCGTCGGCTTCGTGCTCTCGACGCTGGTGGTCGGCCTGCTGCTCGATCCGTATTCGGCCACGCGGCTGACCGTGCTGACCGCCGCGGTTTCGCTGGCAGCAATTGGGTTGACGCTTGCGGCCGTATATCGCATCGAGCCCGCGCGAACGCCGCTCATGGCGCCGATTGCAGCAACCGGGGCCCAGGTCGCCAAGCCGAGCTTCCGCGAGGCGCTCGCGCAGGTCTGGGGCGAGCCGCAAGCCCGCGGCTTCACCGTTTTCATCTTCGTGTCGATGCTGGCCTACAGCGCACAGGACCTGATCCTCGAGCCATTCGCGGGATCGGTGTTCGGCATGACGCCGGGCCAATCGACCACCCTGTCGAGCATGCAGCACGGTGGCGTTCTGCTCGGCATGCTGCTGGTCGCCCTGTGCTGCAGCGTCATCGGCGGTCCGCGGCTGGGTTCGCTGCGCCTGTGGACGATCCTCGGCTGCATTGCGTCGGCGCTGGCGCTGTTCGGTCTTGCGATCGCCGGCTGGGTCGGTCTCGACTGGCCGCTGAAGCAGAACGTGTTCCTGCTCGGGGTTGCCAACGGCGCGTTCGCGGTGGCCGCGATCGGCTCGATGATGAGTTTCGCCGGCGTCGGACGCGAGTCCCGCGAAGGCGTCCGGATGGGCTTGTGGGGCGCTTCGCAAGCGATCGCGTTTGCGATCGGTGGCTTGTGTGGCGCCGCGGCGAGCGATCTCGCCCGCGTCTGGTTCGATTCGCAAGGGCTCGCCTACGGCCTGGTATTCGCCGCCGAGGCCGTCCTGTTCCTGGTATCTGCCAGCCTCGCGGCCAATCTGGCACGACCGCATCCCGCTGCGCGTCTGCAGCAGGCGCACAGGACCCTACCTACCGCGCTCGCATCGCAGGAGAGACCCGCATGAATGCGCAATTGAAGCCCCAGGATGAAACCTTCGACGTGGTGGTGGTGGGCGGCGGTCCGTCCGGCGCGACCGCGGCCTACGAGCTCGCCGCGAGCGGCCACAGCGTGCTGCTGCTGGATCGGGCAGGGCGCACCAAGCCTTGCGGCGGTGCGATTCCGCCGCGGTTGATCCGCGACTTCGCGATTCCCGACGAGCTGCTGGTCGCGCGCATCACGTC
>JANOEA010000167.1:0-3196 GCA_031412975.1 Pseudomonadota bacterium
TATTCGGCGCGGTCGAGGGCAATTCGACGTTCTATGGCCTGCCCGCCGAGGCGACCGTGCGGCGCTGGGCCGATGAGGCACCCTCCGGCTTCCGGTTCTGCTTCAAGTTCCCGCGCGTGGTGACCCATGAGCGCCAGCTGCTGGACGCACAACGCGAGACCGACGCCTTCCTGCGCCTGATGGCCCTGCTACCCGATCGGCTCGGGCCCTTGCTGTTGCAGCTCGGACCGGGTTTCGGTCCGCGCAACCTGGACGCGCTCGACCGTTATCTGGCTGCACTCCCGGTGGAATTCGACTGTGCGGTCGAGGTACGCCACCCTGCTCTCTACGACGATGCCGGGGCCGAGCGCGCCTTCGAGCAACTGCTGCTGTCGCATAACGCCGCGCGCGGCAACTTCGATACGCACCACGTATTCGATGCGTCCGCGCTCGATGCCACCACGGTGCAGGCGCAGGAGCGCAAGCCGCGGCTGCCGCAGCGTGCGGTGGTGACCGCGGGACCGGCGTTCGTGCGTTTCGTGGGTGGCAATGTGGTCGAGAATGCGCGCGGGGCGCTGGGCTTCTGGGTCGAGCGCGTGTCGCTGTGGCTGATCGAGGGACGCGAGGTGTATTTCTTCACCCATACGCCGGACGACACCAATGCTCCCCATCTGGCGCGGCTGTTCCATGCGCTGTTGCGCGATCGACTGCGCTCGCTACCCGCTCTTGCGGCGTTTCCCGGCGAGATCGAGCCAGCATTGGAACCGCCGCAGCGCGATCTGTTCGGCTGAGTGCTTGCGCTGGGGCAGCGCCAAGGGATCTGTCGTCCGATGTTCGAACAGCCCAGCCTCAGCGCCGCGTGCTGCCACCGAGGATGCCGCGCAGGATCTGCCGCCCCAGCTGGCTGCCGACCGTGCGCGCGGTCTGCTTGGTGAACGCCTCGATCGCGCCCTGCCGCCGTCCGCTGCCCAGCAGCCAATCCTTGAACATGCCGCCCATGCCGGGATCCTCGGCTGCGGGTTTGCCGGCCGGCGGTGGCTTGCCGATGGTGGCCGGCGACTTGCCGCCGGGTGCTGCCGGCGGCGGCGTGGCGTTGCGCTGGGCCAGCAGCTCCTGCGCTGATTCACGGTTGATCGCGGTGTCGTATTTGCTGCCGACCGGCGACCGCGCACGTACCATCGCGCGTTCTTCATCGGTGATCGTGCCGATGCGGCAGCGCGGCGGCACCATGTAGGTGCGCTCGACCGGCAGCGGCACGCCGCCTTCCTGCAGGGTGCTGACCAGGGCCTCGCCGACACCGAGCTGGGTGATCGCATCGACCACCTTGAACTTCGGATTGGGTGGAAAGGTCTCGGCCGCGGTCTTGACCGCTTTCTGGTCGCGCGGGGTAAATGCGCGCAGCGCGTGCTGCACGCGGTTGCCGAGCTGGCCGAGGATATCGTCGGGCACGTCGTCGGGCAGCTGCGAGATGAAATACACGCCCACGCCCTTGGAGCGGATCAGGCGCACCACCTGCTCGACCCGCTGGCGCAACGACGGCGGCGCGTCGTCGAACAGCAGGTGCGCCTCGTCGAAGAAGAACACCAGCTTCGGCACCGCCAGGTCGCCGACCTCGGGCAGGTTCTCGAACAGCTCGGACAGCAGCCACAGCAGGAAGGTCGCGTACAGCTTCGGCTTGAGGATCAGCTGCTCGGCGCACAACACATTGATGATGCCGCGACCCGACATGTCCTGGCGCATGAAGTCGGCCAGATCGAGCGCCGGTTCGCCGAAGAAACGCTCGCCGCCATCGGCATCCAGGCGCAGCAGGGCGCGCTGGATCGCGCCGATCGACTGCGGCGAAACCAGGCCGTATTGCGCCGATATCTGCTTGGCATTCTCGCTCAGGAAAGTCAGCAGCGCGCGCAAATCGTCCAGGTCCAACAGCAGCAGGCCGTGGTCGTCGGCGAGCTTGAATCCGACCTGCAGCACGCCGTCCTGGGTATCGTTGAGTTCGAGCACACGACCGAGCAGGGTAGGACCCATCTCGGATACTGTCGCGCGGATCGGGTGTCCCTTGGCCCCATACAGGTCCCAGAACACCACGGGCGCTGCCTGTGGCGACCAGTCCTCGAGCGCGAGCCGTTCCAGACGCGCCTTGATGCGGTCACTGGCGGTGCCGGGCTGGCACAGGCCCGCGAGATCGCCCTTCACGTCGGCGAGGAACACCGGCACGCCGAGGCGCGAGAAGCCCTCGGCCATCACCATCAGCGAGACCGACTTGCCGGTTCCGGTAGCACCGGCCACCAGTCCGTGCCGGTTGGCGTACTTGCCGAGCAGCAGCACGTCGCGCTCGCCCTTGCCGAGAAGAATGTCGTTCACCACGGGCCTCGCGCTCGGATCGGGAATCCGAATTCTAGCCGCAAGCGAATGACCGCTGACGATGGCGGGATGCAGGGCGCGTGGGCGGTCGCCCATTCGAGGACCTGCATTTGCCGCATTTCGCCGGCCTGTGTACCGTGTGGGGTCGATCTTGCCGGAGTCGTCGCGTGCCGATCATCCATCGGATATTGCTGGGCCTGGGCGTCGCGCTGCTGGGTGCGTGCGCGCAGGCGCCGTCGCGGGCGATCGCGGTCAACGAAGCGGCGGTGAATGCGATCCTGGTCGACGTGAAGTCGGCTGCCGAACTCGGCGAGACCGGACTGGCCGCGCACGCCGCGGGCAATACCGACGCGGCGGCGCGTGCGCTGACCGCCGCGCGCGAGGAGTTGACCGCCGCCGCCGGGCGCTGTGCGGCGACCCCCGGTTGCGACATCGAACGCGTGCTGGCCGCGCAGGATGCGCTGGTGGCGCGCCAGACCCAGGCGCTGCTGGGCATGCTCGGCGATCGCGAGGCGCTCGAAGACGCCACGCCGATCGAGGAGCGCAACGAAGAAGCGGAATCGCCGCTGCTGACCGCGATGCCCGAGGCCGCGCGCACTACGGTCCTGCTCAAGGGGCAAGAACTGCGCCGGATGATCACCGTCAACGAACCGGTGAAGGCCGCGCTCGAGGAGTGGCTGACCTGGATGCGTCCGTTCCTGCTCGAGGCGCACGAGAATTACCAGTTCATGCGCCACCGGATGTGGCCGGAATACGAAAAAGCCGGGCTGCCCGAGGCGCTGCTGTTCGGCATCCTGGCCAAGGAATCGGGCGCCAAGGTGCACGCGGTGTCGCGGGCGGGGGCTTCGGGTCCGCT
>JANOEA010000168.1:0-3486 GCA_031412975.1 Pseudomonadota bacterium
TGCCGTCGAGCAGATCGCTGTCCTTGCCGGCGACCAGCGTGAAGACGAGGCCATGTTCCCCGGGGGAGGCGAGTGCCTTCAGCATCGCTGCGTCGGTCACCACATAGTCGCCTTGCTCGGCACGGAAGGCCGCCACGGCCTTGAGAGAACCGCTCTCGACCTCGAGCTGGGCGCCCAGCACGGGCTCGTTCGTTTCATAGCGGTCGACCAGGATGGCCAGCTCGTTGGCGCGCAGTTCGGCGACCAGTTCGAAGGTCTCGGACTTGGCTTCGAGTCGGGGCAGAGACGATGCCGCGCGCATCGTGGCTGGGCCGTCCAGGTGTTCACCATTGGGGCCGTGGGCGCCGGGGGCGGCCACGGCGGCGGGGTTTGCAAGCAGCAGCGCCATGGCGGCAGCCGCCAGCAGGTGCTGCGAAGTGCGGCTCTTGAGCAGATGGTTCATGGCAGGAGTCCGAGGGTTTGTTGGAGTCGAGCGCGGGCGAGGCCCAGCGCGGCGGTCTGGCGAGCGACGGCGCTGTCGGCCTGTGCAGCGGCGGCGAGCGCACGCAGCAGGTCGGGCAGCGGCGTCTCGCCGGCACGGAACGACTTGTCGATCAGCGTCGCCCGCTCGCGCAGCAGTCGGGCGCGGGCGGTCTCGGCATCGAGCTGCGCCTCGGCCGATCGCTGTGCGTTACGCGCAGCGGCGATGTCGCTGTCCAGGCGCTCGCGCAGGCGTTGCTCGTAGGTCTGGGCCACGTCGAGTTCGGTGAGGGCTGCCGCCTCCAGCGGGCGGTTGCGGTCGTCGGTGCCGAAGGGCAGCCGCAGGCCTACGAGCAGGCTGCCCTGCGAGGAATCGGCACGGCCCGGAGTGTCCTGACGCACGCCGACCGTCAGTTCGGGGGCATCGCGGCGCGATTGACGCATCAGTTCGACCCGCTGGCGCGCCAGCTCGGTGGACTGGCTGGCGAACTGCAGTTCCGGGTGCACCGAGGCAGTTGACTCGACGGCCGCATCTGGCATCAGGTCCGGCGCTGCCGTCAGCCCGGTCAGCAGCGTCCAGCGCGCACGCGCAGTCTGCAGGCGCTGCTGCACGTCTGTCTTCAGCGCCGCCGCCGCCAGGTATTCCGCCTGCGCGGCCAGGACGTCGGCGCGGGCCATGTCCCCGGCGCGCACGCGGCGCTCGACATCCTCGGCGAGATGCTTCATCCCTCGGGCCAGGGTGTCGGCCTGGTCAAGTTCGGACTGAGACGCGGCGATCTGCCATGCTGCTTCGCGCAGCTCGCCGGCAAGGCGCAGGCGGGCCACTTGTTCCGCCGCCTGGGCCTGAGCCGCTGCAGCTTCCGCAGTGCCTTCGCGTGCTGCTCGTTGACCAGGTAGCCACAGGGGGACAGTCACGCCGATCTCGGTCTCGCGCCTACCGGCGTTGCTCTGCAGACGGTCGTCGCGGTGGATCAGTTCCAGAGATGGTGGGGCGGACCAGAAGTTGCCGGCGACGCTGCGATCCGCTTCGGCGCGGCGACGCTGGCCATCGCTCTCGCGGGCCACGACGGCGCGTTGCCATGCGGCGTCCAGCGCCGCGCGAAGAGTGACGTTGCCAGTGGTCGGACCGGCGGCAGATTGGAGGGCGACCTGGGGGCCATCCGGTGATGCGGCAGGCTGGGCCCAGACGGGCCCGCCGGCCAGGCTGCCCGCGATCGCGCAGGCAGCCAGCCAGGGAGGAGGTTTCACGATGATCCTGACGATTCAGAAGCCGGCACCGGCCGCCTCACGTTCAGGTCACGCCGAGGGCGGTTGTGAACTTGCGCGGGTATCCGGGCCAGCGGGAGGCCAAGCGTCCACAGGGGGACGCCCGCCGTGAAGGCGGGTCAGGAGCGGGAACGAGGCGGCCGGAGCAGGCCCTCGGGGTCGGGATCGGGCACGAGGGCCTTGTGCAGTCCGCCGGGGGCCGCCGATCCCAGGGGCGGGAAATCGCGCGACGAGGAAACGAAGAGCGCCGCCGTCGCACTCACGTTGTCGCTGAGGACGTGCTGCACGGACTCGCTGGAATCATCCAGGTGGTAGGAACCATCCTCGTGGTGATGGTGGCCTTCCTCCTGCCAGTGCAGTGCGGTGTGCTCCACGTCGGCCAGTGCGTTCACCGTCGAGCCCGCGCGCGCGAGCGCCACCGATTGCCAAAGCATGGCAAAAAGTACGGTAAGGACGACGGCGTAGCGACGCATGGCCTCGAAGTGTATCGAGCGTTTTTAAGCCTGCTCGGCGGTGGGGCTCGAAATCTCGACTTCGTGAGGCTTTGTGCAGGTGAAGCGCGGGCCAATCATTCCGAGAGCATTGCAAGGGAGGCCATGAACTTCAAACGAATTCGGGATGGCACACGTCCAAGTGGGGGAAGACGCCCCAAGGGTTGGGAATGGCGACCGCGCCTGAACGACGGCTTTACGGCTAGAAGTTCAGGTGTTGGAGCGTCTGCAACGGGTCGAATTGCGAAGCAGAAGGATCGCTATCGGGCGCCTGATGGCACTGCCGCTCGAAGAACGGCGCAGCTTCGCCAATCGTCAGCGGTCCTTCGACATTCCGAGCGCCACGTTGGCTGGGGTCGGTTGGCCGCGAACGGCCGGTCTGGAGGTGCGGATCGCGCTCGTTTATCGAGGTAAGCCGGTGGTGCCCGCCGTGAAGGGTCCGTTTACGGTCCCATCTCGGCCAAGAAGGAACAGCCGAGCTTAGAACGCCAACGTCTGCAATGCGGCCGCCACCAGCCGATGACCGATCAGAGTCGCTCGTCACTGTCATGTAGTGATTCGAGATCCTGAAACAGGGTCATTTCCGCTACATCCAGCGGACGTTGGGCCTTAGAACCCAAGTGGACTAAAGTCAGTAGGCAGGCGTAACCCAGGGAGGATCCAATGGTCAACCCAGTCTTCGTAGCGGCGATCGCCGGAGTCGTAATAGTGTTTGCGCCCCGGCCCGCGGCCGCCCACGACGACGACGCGGCGGACATGAAGCCGGGCGAGGTCATCGGCAGAGTGCGTTTTCCGTCGTCCTGCAACGAGCCGGCGCAACACGAGCTTGACCACGCCGTCGCTCTTTACCATTCCTTCTGGTTCGATCCCGCTAACCAGGCCTACGAAAAGGTTCTCGAGCTCGACCCGACATGCGGCATTGCGTATTGGGGACTTGCCCTGTCCGCCCTCGGCAATCCGTTTGCGTGGCCAGCGCCGCTGAAGGCGATGCAGGCAGGCGCAGGCTATATCGCCAAAGCGCAGCAGGTCGGTGCGCGTAGCCAGCGCGAGCAGGCTTCATCGATTCGCTCGCCGCCATGTTCGCCGACTGGCAGGGTACGGATCACCGGCCGCGCGCTCTCGCATGGGAAGCGGGCATGGAGAAAGTCGCCGCTGCCAATCCCGACGACAGCGAAACCCAGATGTTCTACGCGCTTGCCCTGATCGCCAACGCGCAGGCCAGCGACAAGACGTTCGCTAACCAGATGAAAGCCGGCGCCATCCTGCAGCC
>JANOEA010000169.1:0-1505 GCA_031412975.1 Pseudomonadota bacterium
CGCCGGCTCCGTCGCATCGAGGTCGATGTCCTCGTCGTCGGGTGGCAGCATCAGGTAGGGCAGGTCGGCGTCGTCGAGCGTGTCTTCTGTTTCCGCCGGCGCGCGGCCGACCCGGGTCACGATCTGGTTGTACATGCGCATGAGCAGGTTGCTGACATCGGAAGCTTGCGCGGCATCCGCGAAGTCCTGCGTCGGCCCCAGCGCCACGGGCAGCCACTCGTTCGGCATAACCAGCTCGGGCCCCACCACCAAGGCACTCAGGAAGCCGTCGAGCATTTCCAGATTGGCGATGCTCTCGGGGCAATGTGCACCCAGCAGGAAGTCGTTGAGGCGCTCGGCCTCGGCGTCGGTCAGCTCGTCCATCGGTTCAGGATAGCGCGAGCGCCGGACGCGTTCGACCCCGGCTCAGATGATCCGCAGCGTGATCGCCTTGAGTACCGCGCGCGTGCGGTCGCGGGTGTCGAGTTTGTCGAGGATGTCGGATACGTAGTTCTTCACCGTGCCTTCCGACAGCGACAGCGAACGCGCGATCTCCTTGTTGGAATAACCGCCCGCGAGCAGGCGCAGCACGCCGATCTCGCGTTCGGTGAACTGGGTGCCGTGGGCGAGCGGCCCGACGTCGAGCGCCGCACGGCGGCCATCGACGCCCCATGGACCCGGTTCGCGATACGCAAAGCGCGCGCGCACCGGATCGGTGGCGATCGGCGCGAGCAGCTGTTCGCCGGCGGCGACCGCGAGGATCGCCTCGCACAGGTCTTCGGGGCTGGCGTCCTTGAGCAAGAAGCCCTGCGCGCCGGCCTGCACCGCGGCGAGCATCAGTGCGCTGTCGTCGAAGGTGGTGAGCAGGATCACCGGCGTCAGATCGCCGCGCGCGCACGCAGCTGCTGCACGGCAGCGATCCCGTCGATGCCGGGCATGCGGATATCGGAGACCACCACGTCGACGCGGTGGTCGGCGAGTGCGGCGAGCAGCGCCTCGCCGCCGCTGGCCTCGATCGCGACCTCGATGCCGTCGATTCCACGCAGCAGCGCCTTGAGTCCCTCCAGCACCAGCGCCTGGTCGTCGGCCAGCGCAATCCGCACGCCGCCGCTCACGCCAGTTGCAGCCAGCCGTGCACGGCGACGCCGCCCTCGCGCGCGCGCTCGATCGTGAGCCCGCCGCCCAGCGCCTGCAGTCGCTCGCGCATGCCGGTCAGCCCGTTGCCGAAACGCAGTGGGGTGCTCGCACGGCCATCGTCGCGGACCTCGATGCTCAGCTGCGTGCCACAGCGCCGCAGCTCGATCCAGACGTTGTCCGCCGCGCTGTGGCGCGCCGCGTTGGTCAGCGCCTCCTGCACCGCGCGCACCACCGCTTCGGCCTGCTCGACGGATGCCACGGTGGCCTGCGGATCGACGTCGATATGCACCCGCAGCCGCGGCAGCGGGGCGGCGAGCTGTTCGATCGCCGTGCGCAGGTTCATGCCGTCGTGGGCGCGCATCTGCGCGACCACGCCGCGGATATCGCCG
>JANOEA010000170.1:0-4304 GCA_031412975.1 Pseudomonadota bacterium
GACCGAGATCGGCACCGTCAACAGATAACGTTCGTCGCTCATGCAGCCACCTTGCGTCGTTTGATCCCCAGGACCGGCGCGAGGAAGCGGCCGGTATGCGAAGCCGTGATACGCGCGATTTCCTCGGGCGTGCCGCAGGCAAGGATACTGCCTCCGCGGTCGCCGCCCTCGGGACCGAGGTCGATCACCCAGTCGGCGGTCTTGATCACGTCGAGGTTGTGCTCGATCACCACCACCGTATTGCCTTCGTCGCGCAGCCGATGCAGTACCGCCAGCAGTTGTTCGATGTCGTGGAAGTGCAGCCCGGTGGTCGGCTCGTCGAGAATGTACAGGGTTTGCCCGGTATCGCGGCGCGACAGTTCGCGCGACAGCTTGACCCGCTGCGCCTCGCCGCCGGACAGCGTGGTCGCGCTCTGGCCGAGCTTGATGTACGAAAGGCCCACTGCCATCAGCGTCTCGAGCTTGCGTGCGAGGGTCGGCACCGGCTCGAACAGCTTGTGCGCGTCCTCGACCGTCATCGCCAGCACGTCGCTGATGTTGTAGCCCTTGTACTGGATCTCCAGCGTCTCGCGGTTGTAGCGCTTGCCCGCGCAGACATCGCAAGGCACGTAGACATCGGGCAGGAAGTGCATCTCGACCTTGATCATGCCGTCGCCCTGGCAGGCCTCGCAGCGGCCGCCCTTGACGTTGAACGAGAAGCGCCCGGCCTCGTAGCCGCGCTGGCGCGACTCGGGCACCTGCGCGTAGAGCTCGCGCAGCGGGGTGAACAAGCCGGTGTAGGTCGCCGGATTCGAGCGCGGCGTGCGCCCGATCGGCGACTGGTCGATGTCGACCACCTTGTCGAAGAAGCTCTTCATGCCCTCGACCTTGCGGTGCGCCGCGGCCTGCTCGCTGGCACCGTTCAATTCAGTCGCGGCGAGGCGGAACAGGGTGTCGTTGATCAGGGTCGACTTGCCCGAGCCGGATACGCCGGTCACGCAGATGAACAGCCCGGCAGGGATCTCGAGATCCACATCCTTCAGGTTGTTGCCGGTGCAGCCGAGGATGCGCACGGTGCGTTTGGGATCGGGCACGCGGCGCTTTTTCGGCACTTCGATGCGACGCGTGCCGGACAGGAACTGGCCGGTGACCGAGTCGGGCGCGCGCATGATGTCGGCCATCGTGCCCTGCGCAACCACCCGGCCACCGTGCACGCCGGCGCCGGGTCCGATGTCGACCACGTGGTCGGCCATCCGGATCGCGTCCTCGTCGTGCTCGACCACGATCACCGTGTTGCCCAGATCGCGCAAGCGCGTGAGGGTGCCGAGCAGTCGCTCATTGTCGCGCTGGTGCAGGCCGATGCTGGGCTCGTCGAGCACGTACATCACGCCGACCAGCCCTGCGCCGATCTGGCTGGCCAGCCGGATGCGCTGCGCTTCGCCACCCGACAGCGTGTCGGCCTGGCGCTGCAGGTTCAGGTATTCCAGTCCCACGTCGGCGAGGAAGCGCAGCCGCTCGCGGATCTCCTTGACGATCCTGGCCGCGATCTCGCCGCGCCAGCCGTCGAGCTTGAGTTGCTCGAAGAACACCAGCGAACGCTCGACCGGTAGCGAGGTCAGCTCGTGCACGTTGCGGCCGGCCACGAACACGTGGCGCGCCGAGCGGTTCAGGCGCTGACCGCCGCAATCGGGGCACGGGCGGTTGCTGATGAACTTCGACAACTCCTCGCGCACCATCGGCGAGTCGGTCTCTCGATAGCGGCGCTCGAGGTTGTTGACGATGCCCTCGAAGCGGTGCTTGCGCGAATGGCTGCCGCTGTCGGTGGTGTACTTGAAGGCGATCTCATCCTCGCCGCTGCCGTACAGCACCGCCTTGTGGATCTTCGGCGGCAGCGCCTTCCACGGCGTGTCGATCGCGAACTTGTAGTGCTTGGCCAGCGAGCCGATCATGCCGAAGTAATACACGTTGCGGCGGTCCCAGCCGCGCACCGCACCGGCCGCCAGCGACAGCTCCGGATGCACCACGATGCGCTGCGGATCGAAGAACTGCGTCACCCCGAGGCCGTCGCAGGTCGGGCATGCGCCGACCGGTGAGTTGAACGAGAACAATCGCGGTTCGAGCTCGGTCAGCGAGTAGTCGCACACCGGGCACGCGTAGCGCGACGAGAACAGATGGTGCGCAGCCTTCGGATCGTCGACATCGGCCACGATCGCGACGCCTTCGCCGAGGCGCAGCGCGGTTTCGAAGGATTCGGCCAGGCGCTGCTTGAGTTCGGCCTTGGGCTTGAAGCGGTCGACCACCGCTTCGATGCTGTGCTTGATGCGCAGGCCCAGCGCCGGCACCGCGTCGATATCGTGCAGCGCGCCGTTGACGCGCACGCGCACGAAACCCTGCTGGCGCAGGTTGTCGAACACCTGCACGTGCTCGCCCTTGCGCTCGCGGACCACCGGGGCGAGCAGCATCCAGCGCCGCTCGGGATCCAGCGCCAGCGTGGCGTCGACCATCTGGCTGACGGTTTGCGCTTCCAGCGGCTTGTCGTGGTCGGGGCAGCGCGGGGTGCCGACGCGGGCGAACAGCAAACGCAGGTAATCGTAGATCTCGGTGATGGTGCCGACGGTCGAGCGCGGGTTGTGCGAGGTCGACTTCTGTTCGATCGCGATCGCCGGCGACAGGCCCTCGATGTGGTCGATGTCGGGCTTTTCCATCACCGACAGGAACTGCCGCGCATACGACGACAGCGACTCGACGTAGCGCCGTTGGCCCTCGGCGTAGATGGTGTCGAACGCCAGCGAGGACTTGCCCGAGCCCGACAGCCCGGTGATCACGATCAGTTTGTCGCGCGGCAGGTCGAGGTCGATGTTCTTCAAGTTGTGCGTGCGCGCACCGCGCAGGCGGATGAAATCCATGGTTCGGGGTCAGTCGGGAGCGAACTTGGAATGATAGCGATCGGGGGTGGGCGCAGTGTGTGCGCCGGACCGCCGAGCGCGGTGCTTCGACTCCGCGCCTGCGGCGCTGCGCTCAGCATGAACGGGTGGTGGGGCGGGCGGGGCGGGCGATCGAGGTGGCGCGAACTGGCATGTCGCGGGCCAAAAACCCCTGTGGCAGACCAAAAACCCCGTTCACCCTGAGCGCAGGCTGCGCAGCAGCCGGAGTCGAAGGGCGCCTGCGGGGCTGCGCTCAGCATGAACGGGTGGTGAGGCGGGGCGGGGCGGCAGGCAGGCAGGCGGCGGGGGAGGCTCGGGAACCGGCAGGGCGGTAGCAGACCGGGGGATCGGTCCCCGCGGGGGGGCTAACTCCTTGACTCCAATACCTAAGGCAAGCAAAATACGCGGCTCGTTGTAGGCCTAAGCCCAATAATAACTACAGAGGAATAGCCATGTACGCAGTATTCGTGACCGGCGGACGTCAGTTCCGTGCGGTGCCCGGGGAAGTCCTCCGGGTCGAAAAGCTCGACGTCGAAGCAGGCGCCACGGTCGAACTCGATCAGGTCCTGATGCTCGGCGACGGCGACAACATCACCATCGGTACGCCGACCGTGAGCGGTGCCAAGGTCAGCGCGAAGGTGCGTGGCCATGGTCGCCACGACAAGGTCTACATCATCAAATTCCGCCGGCGCAAGCACCATCGCAAGCAGCAGGGGCATCGCCAGCACTACACCGAAATCGAAATCACCGACATCTCGGCCGCTTGAGGAGCACACGTCATGGCACATAAAAAGGCAGGCGGCAGTACCCGTAACGGCCGCGATTCGAACCCGAAGTACCTCGGCGTCAAGCTGTATGGCGGTCAGGCGGTGGAAGCCGGCAATATCATCGTGCGTCAGCGCGGTACCCAGTTCCATCCGGGCACCAACGTCGGCCTTGGTCGCGACCACACGCTGTTCGCGCTGGCCAATGGCACCATCGAGTTCTCGGTCAAGGGCCCGGCCAAGCGCCGCACCGTCAGCGTCAAAGCCGGCTGAGTCTGGCTTGATGCGTTGCGAAAGGCCCCGCTGTGTGCGGGGCTTTTTGTTTCTGATTTCAGGGCTCAGGGCCCTAAACAACAATGAAATTCGTCGACGAAGCCGAAATCAACGTGACCGCCGGAGCCGGCGGCAGCGGTGCCGTGAGCTTTCGGCGCGAGAAGTTCATTCCCTTCGGCGGGCCGGATGGCGGTGATGGCGGCAAGGGTGGCGACGTCTGGCTGCAGGCCGACGAGGGGCTCAATACGCTGATCGACTTCCGCCACCAGCGCAGCTTCCGCGCGCAGCGCGGCGGCAATGGGGCAGGGCGGCAGATGACCGGGCCGGGTGGCGAGGATCACGTGATCCGGGTGCCGGTCGGCAC
>JANOEA010000171.1:0-4681 GCA_031412975.1 Pseudomonadota bacterium
AGCCTCCACGATGACCTCGACGCGCCGATTGCGCGCACGGCCCTCGGCGCTGTCATTGCCCGCGACCGGCGCATCGGGGCCCATTCCAATCGCGCTCATCCGCGCCGCATCGACGCCGCGCTGGGCCAGCGCATCGCGCACCGCGTCGGCGCGGCGCTGCGACAGTACCTGGTTGAGATTGGCGCCACCACGATCGTCGGTGTGGCCTTCGATGCGCACGCTGCTGGCGGGATTCCGATTGACGAACTCGACCACGCGGTCGAGATTGGCCAGCGCCTCGGGCTGCAGGTTGGCCCTGCCGGGCGGGAACACCGACTCGCCGAGCGTCATCACCTCGCCGCGCGTGTCGCGGCGCGAGGACAGGGTCTGCATCTGCAGGCGCAGGCTGTCGGCGGCGGCCATCGCAAGCTCGGCTTCCTGTCGCGCCAAGCCTGCCTCCTCGGCCTGCGCGCGCGCGACGCGCTGGGCCTGGTCGGCTTGCGCACGTGCATCTTGTGCCTCCTGGGCGCTCACGTCGCGCAGCGCCAGTGCCTCGACCGTGTCCTGCCGTGCGCGTTCCGCCTCTTCGGCGCGGGCGAGGTTCTGCACGCGCATCGTCTCGGCCTCCAGCCGGGTGAGCTCGGCATCGCGGCGGGCCGCCTCGAGCCGGATCTGGTCTGCCTCGCGCTGCAGCTGCTGCAGGCGGTTCTCTTCCAATGCAGCCTGCGCTGCGGCATAGGCGATGTCGATCCGCCGCTCGGCCACGTAGCGCAGGGTTGCGCGGGTCTCCGCGTTCGCACCGGCCAGATTGGCCAACTCGCGCACCGCGTCGCGCGCGCGCGCGATTTCCGCGGGCGCCAGTGGCGCGAGGCTCGCATCGGCTTCGAGCTGCATCAGGGTGGCTTCGATCCGCTCGCGATCGAGATCGCGCTTGGGCGCCGACCCGCAGCCGACCAACGCCACTGCCGCGATGATCGCCAAACCAGCGAACAGGCGGCTCACGGCGTGCCCTCGTCGGTCAGCAGCTCGCGCCGCAGGCGCGCATTGGCCTCGGTCTGCTCGCTGACCGCCGTGCGTGCGCGCGCCGCGCGCGCCTTGGCACTGGCCAGTTCCGCATCGACCTTGGCCTCGGCGGCGAGACTGGCCGCGACCGCATGGTCGCGACCGTCGGTGGCGACCTGCGCCTGCCTGAGCTTGTCCTCGGCGAAGCGCAACTCCACCGGCGCACTGGCGCCAGCACCGGCGGCGCGGGCGCGGTCGACCTCGGCACGCGCATCGGCCAGTTCGGTCAGCGGCGGCGGTGTGGTCGCACAACCGGCCAAGCCCGCCAGAATCGCGAGCTGCAACCAGACCCGATGGATTTTTGCTTTCATTGATGTCATAAACTCTCGCGGGATCAGGCCGGTCCAGCGCTATTGTGTGAACGTGCCTGAAGGTTTGCAACGGGCGGAACTCAAGCAGTACCCGCACGGGGGCTGCGGTCGGGACTATTGCATGGACATCGGCTACTTCCTCAAGTTGATGACCGAGAAGGGAGCCTCGGACATGTTTCTCACCACCGGGGCACCGGTGAACATCAAGGTCGAGGGCCGACTCTACCCCCTCGGCAACACCGGGCTGCCCGGTGGCATGGTCAAGAAGATCGCCTATTCGCTGATGGACGAGGGCCAGGTTCCCGCTTTCGAGCGCAATCTGGAGATGAACATGGCGATCGCGGTCAAGGACGCCGGCCGCTTCCGCATCAACGTGTTCAAGCAGCGCGGCGAAGTCGGCATGGTGATTCGCGCGATCAAGAGCGATATCGCCAGCATCGACACCCTGAAGCTGCCGGCGGTGCTGCGCACGCTGATCATGGA
The DNA here is from genome assembly GCA_031412975.1 of Pseudomonadota bacterium. Classification (GTDB taxonomy): domain Bacteria; phylum Pseudomonadota; class Gammaproteobacteria; order Xanthomonadales; family Ahniellaceae; genus UBA4656. The sequence continues at coordinate 1,836 of JANOEA010000171.1, forward strand.
AGCGCGCGGCCTGATCCTGGTGGTGGGCGCCACCGGCTCGGGCAAGTCCACCACCCTGGCCGCGATGCTCGACTACCGCAACTCCAACAGTTCGGGCCACATCCTCACCATCGAGGACCCGATCGAGTTCCTGCACCGGCACAAGAAATCGATCGTCAACCAGCGCGAAGTCGGCCTCGACACCCACAGCTACCACGAGGCGCTGAAGAACGCCATGCGCGAGGCGCCAGACGTGATCCTGATCGGCGAGATCCGCGACATGGAAACCATGGAGGCCGCGATCAGCTTCTCCGAGACCGGCCACCTGTGCCTGGCGACCCTGCACTCGAACAACGCCGACCAGACGCTCGAGCGCATCCTCAACTTCTTCCCGGAGTCGGCGCACAAGAACATCCTGATGAACCTGTCGCTGAATCTCAAGGCGGTGGTCTCGCAGCGCCTGGTCACCGGCCGCGACGGCAAGCGCCTGCCTGCGGTCGAGATCCTGATCAACACGCCGCTGATCCGCGACATGGTGCGCCGTGGCCAGATCCACGAGCTCAAGGAGGCGATGGATCGATCGCTGGCCGAGAGCATGCAGACCTTCGACCAGGCGCTGTACGCGCTGTACAAGGAAGGCCGCATCGACCTCGAGGAGGCGCTGAACAAGGCCGACTCCCGCGACGGCCTGGCACTGAAGATCCGGCTGGCCGAGGGTGGCGAGCCGGGCCAGGAAAACAACCCCTTCGACCTCAGCGCGTACTGACCGCCGCAGCGCAGCGCCCGCGGCTAGGGACGTGGCGCGTCGGGCTGGTTCTCGGGTCGCGCGCGATCGAAGGCGGGCAACTGCAGGCAGGCGTCGTAGACGCGCGACAACATCGGATAGCGCGACAAATCGATGGCGAAGCGCTGCGCGTTGTAGCACTGCGGCGCGAGGCAGATATCCGCGATCGACGGCGTATCGCCTTCGCAGAAGGTGCCCGTCGAGGGACTGGTGGTGAGCAGGTCCTCGAGCGCGGCCAGGCCGGTCTCGATCCAGTGCCGGACCCAGCGCTCGCGCTCGACCTGTGGTGTGCCGAACTCGGTCTCGAGGTAATGCAGCACGCGGAGGTTGTTCAACGGGTGGATGTCGCAGGCGATCATCAGCGCCAGCGCGCGTGCGCGCGCTCGCTCGCGCGAGGTCACCGGCAGCAGTCGCGCGCCGGCGTAGGTTTCGTCGAGATACTCCACGATCGCCAGCGACTGCCGGATCACGCGCTCGCCGTCGATCAGCACCGGCACCATGTGCTGCGGATTGAGCGCATGGAATTCGTCGGAATGCTGTTCGTCGCCGTTGGGCGCGATGTTGACCGGGATCAGCTCATACGGCAGACCCTTCAGATTCAAGGCGATCCGCGCGCGGTAGGCCGCACTGGAACGCCAGTAGCTGTACAACTTCATGCCTTCCGCGGCCATTGCCCCCCCCAGGACCGGACAGGTCTGCGCCCGTCACGACCGGCTTGCCGGATTGATGTCGCCGCAGCGTAACGCAGCGCATCCCCGCGCAACAAGCAAAGTCGGCGTCGCCGGTCGGGCAATCAGACCAACGGGGTGTACGCCGCGATGCGTTGCTCGATCGCGCCGAACACGCTGGCGCCCGCGCGATCGAACATCTCGATGCGTACCACGTCGCCGAAGCGCAGGAACGGGGTGCTGGGCTTGCCGTCGCGCAGCACCTCGAGGGTGCGCCGCTCGGCCAGGCACGAGGCGCCCTTGGCTTCGTCCTGGTTGGCGATGGTGCCGGAGCCGACGATGCTGCCGGCCGCCAGCGGCCGCGTGCGCGCAACGTGCGCGATCAGTTGCGCGAAACTGAACTGCATGTCGACCCCGGCCTCCGGTGCGCCCAACCATTGCCCATTGATGTGGCTGGTCAGCGGCAGGTGCACCTTCGCATCGCGCCATGCCTCGCCCAGTTCGTCGGGGGTCACGAACACCGGCGACAGGGCCGAACGCGGTTTCGACTGCAGAAAGCCGAAGCCCTTGGCCAGCTCGTCGGGAATCAGGTGGCGCAACGACACATCGTTGATCAGGCCGAGCAGCTGGATGTGCCCGGCCGCCTGCTCCGCGGTCACTGCCATCGACACATCGTTGGTCACCACCACCACCTCGGCTTCGAGATCGATGCCGTAGTCCTCGCTGACCACCAGCACCGGATCGCGCGGTCCGAGGAAGCCCGCGCTGGTGGCCTGATACATCAGCGGGTCGACGTAGAAGCTGGCGGGCACCTCCGCACCCCGCGCGCGCCGCACGCGCTCGACGTGCGGCAGGTATGCGCTGCCATCGACGAACTCCCAGGTGCGCGGCAGCGGGGCTGCGAGCGCTGCGGGATCCAGGTCGAACACCGCCTGCCACTCGATCTCGCCGCTGCCGCCATTGCTGGCGATCTCGTTGAGCTGTTCCGACACCGCATTCAAGCGCGGCGCCGCGCGATCCCAGTCTTCCAGCGCATGCAGCAGCGTCTGCGCGATCTGCGGCACCGCGACCGCCTTGCGCAAGTCGCGACTGACCACCAGCAGGGTGCCGTCGCGGGTGCCGGATTTGAGGGAAGCGAGTTTCATGGGTGGCCTGATTGGGTGGAACCGTGGGGCGCGCCTGGCAGCTAACGCACGAACTGCTTCCCGAGACCCTGCCAACACCGCGCGTAGTCGCGCTGCAGCTGCGGCGCTTCCAGCGCCTGCCGGGTGGGGCGGATCACGAGGCGGGTTTCGAACATGAACGCGAGCGTGTCGCTGATACGGTCGGGGCGCGTGGTGTCGGCGGCGCTGGCCTTGGCGAAGGTGTCGGCGTCGGGGCCGTGGCCACTCATGCAGTTGTGCAGCGAGCTGCCG
>JANOEA010000172.1:0-34881 GCA_031412975.1 Pseudomonadota bacterium
TTCGCTGGCCAGCGCCACGGTCGGCGCGATCGTATTGCTGGTGATCGCGTCGCTGTTCCGACGTTAGGGAGCCTCTGAACAAGTCCCGCACCCCGCGCCGACCCGGCCCATTTCAGCCGGTTTTTGTGGGTTGTCACGCCATGCGCCTGTGCCGCGTTGGTCGACTCGAACATGGAACCACCATGCCCTTCGGCAACTGCTCCTGCGTTGCTCTACCTCGGGCATCCCTGCCCTCGTCGTCGAACGCCTTGTCGCAGGCGCATGGCGTGACAACGCGGTGTGCGGGACTTGTTCAGAGGCTCCCTGGGTCATCGCGATTCGCCGGGTGCGGCGCGCAGGTCCTGCAGGCGCACCCGCTGTTTTCCGTCGGCGTCGAAGTTGCGCGCATCCAGCCACGCACGCAGCGCCGCGCCAACTTCCGGCCAGTCGCCATCGAGCATGCCGTACCACGCGGTGTCGCGGTTCTCGCCCTTGAGCATCATGTGCTGGCGGAACACGCCCTCGAACTGGAAGCCGAAACGCTCGGCGGCTCGTCGCGAGGCTTGATTGCGCGTATCGCATTTCCATTCGAGGCGTCGATAACCCAGGGTCTCGAACACGTATCGCGCGGTCAGGAAGAATGCATCGGTAGCCACCCGCGTGCGCGCGATGGCCGGCCCCCACAGAATGCCGCCGAGTTCGACCACGCCGTGTTCGGGCGTGATCCGCATCAGGCTCTGTCGACCTTCGCAGCGGCCGCTGGCGCGATCGATCACCGCGAACACCAGTGGATCGTCGGCCGCGGCGTTGCTCGCCAGCCACGCATCGAAGGCCTCGCGGTCTTGCGGCGCATAGGCGAGCAGGAAGCGGAACAGCTCCTGCGCCTGCTCGCCGCTGGATGCCGCGAACAGGGATTCGGCGTGCTTGCGCGCGATTGGCTCGATCCGCGCGTAGGCGCCCTCGAGCACGCACCGATGCGGCAGCGGGCGAGGAAACGCCGGAGGGGAGGAGTTCATCGCACTGCGTTCGCCATTCAACGTTCGAGCTCGATCAATTTGTACCAGGTCAGCATCGGTGCGCCGACCCCACCCTGCACCAGCAGCGCATCGTCATCTTCGGTGATCCAGACCTCGTAGGGTGGATGCGCGCTGCTGAAGCCGCTGTCGCCGGGATCCGGATTGCTGAAGTGGCGGGTGCGAAAGGTGCCACCGTGCACCGTAAACGTCAGATATTCCGCATCGAACCCTGATCGGCGCCAGCAACGGGCCATGGCGCGATGCAGGTTCTATCGGGATCGCGAGTTGTCTGCGACAGACTGCAGTCTCCGCCGCTGGACAGTGTTGACGCAAATCAACCGGTCGCAGCAAGTTGCTGCCACAGTCGGCCTCCACCTCGAGCGCTGGTTCCGCATGGCCATCCGTTCCCCGCCGGCCCCGTGGCACCTCTACGTGCCCAAGCTCTACACCGTGTTGCAGCGCGGTTACGGCCTGGCCGATTTCCGCGCCGACCTGGTCGCCGGACTCACGGTGGCGATCGTGGCCCTGCCGCTCGCGATGGCACTGGCGATCGCCAGCGGTACCACGCCGGAAAAAGGCCTGCATACGGCGATCATCGCCGGATTCCTGATCTCGTTCCTGGGCGGCTCGCGGGTGCAGATCGGCGGCCCGACGGCCGCATTCATTCCGGTGGTGTTCGTGGTGATCGAACGCTTCGGCTACGGCGGGCTGATCCTGTGCACGCTGCTGGCCGGACTGATGTTGATCGCTGCGGGCCTGCTGCGCCTGGGCACGTTGATGAAGTACATGCCCAAGCCGGTGATCACCGGTTTCACCGCCGGCATCGCGGTCAGCATCTTCAGCTCGCAGGTCAAGGACCTGCTCGGACTCGGACTCGACAAGGTCCCCGCGGAGTTCTTCGAACGCTGGCAGGCGCTGTGGTCGAGCCTGCCGAGCGTGAATGGCTGGGCACCGCTGGTCGCGTTCGGCTGCATCGCGGTGATCGTGGTGATGCGGCGCTGGAAGCCGACCTCGCCCTCGATGCTGGTGGCGGTGGTCGGGGCGAGCGTGTTCGTGGCGGTGTCCGGCATTCCGGTCGAGACCATCGCGCAGCGCTTTCCGCAGGGCATACCTGCCGCGCTGCCGGTGTTCGCATTTCCGCACATCCCCTTCGAGCGCACCTTCGAGATGCTGCCGAGCGCGTTCACCATCGCGTTCCTCGCCGCGGTCGAGTCGCTGCTGTCGGCGGTGGTGGCCGACGGCATGACCGGTGGCCGCCATCGGTCGAACGCCGAACTGGTCGCACAGGGCGTGGCCAACTGCGCCTCGGCATTGTTCGGCGGGCTGCCTGCGACCGGCGCGATCGCGCGTACCGCGACCAACATCCGCGCCGGCGGCCGCACCCCGGTGGCCGGCATGCTGCATGCGCTGTTCATCCTCGGCTTCATGCTGCTGCTGGCCCCGGCCATGGCCTATGTGCCGCTGGCTGCACTGGCCGGCGTGCTGCTGATCGTGGCCTGGAACATGGCCGAGATCGAATCGATCCGGCACCTGATGCGCGGACCGATCGGCGATCGTCTGGTGCTGTGGGTCACCTTCGTGCTGACCGTGGCCTTCGACCTGACCATCGCGATCGAGGTCGGCGTGGTGATGGCGGCATTTTTGTTCATGCATCGGATGGCCGAGGTGGTCGCGATCGACCAGCACGCCAGTGCCGACGAAGACGACGAGGATGCGGTCGGGCCCTCGCGACCGGCGATGCGCGCGCAGTTGCCGCCCGGCGTGGAGGCCTTCCAGGTATCCGGGCCGCTGTTCTTCGCCATCGCCAACCGGCTCGACGAGGTGCTCGACCAGTTCTTCAGCCCGCCGAAGGTGTTCATCCTGCGCATGCGGCTGGTGCCGTTGGTGGACGCATCCGGGGTCAGTGCGCTGGGCGGATTCCTCGATCGCGCGCACAAGCTGGGCATCCGCGTGATCGTGTCCGGGCTGCAGGCGCAGCCGCGCACGGTGCTCGAACAGATGCTGATCCTCAGGCATCCCGCGATCGCCGCCGACGTGCCTGATTTCGCGCGCGCGCTGGCGGCAGCGCGATCGCTCGTCGAGCCGGGCTGAGGGCCCATCCGGAAACAGGGGTCAGAGTACAGTTTCTCCGATTTTCCGCGGGCGGGGCGAGCGGCGCAGCCGGCCGCATGGCGCTGGTTCCCGCGCAGAAAACTGTACTCTGACCCCTGTTTCGCTGACCCCTGTTTCGGATCCCTGATCCGCGCCGAGCGGGCCCGTTGTGCGACCACCGACTACCGGGCAGACTGCCGGAAAAGGGCGTTTGAACTTCCTATTCCCCGGGTGTCGCATCCGCGCGCGGCCACCTGCGCCCTGCTTGCCTTGCATCGTGCGAAAGGAAGTAGTCTCCATGCGCTATCGCCGCCTCGTGGCGCAGTTGCGAACCCAGAACTGGATGGCCATCGGCATCGATCTGGTGATCGTGGTCGTCGGCGTCTTCATCGGCATCCAGGTGGCCAACTGGAACGAGGACCGCGCCACCGCACGCCGGGCCGAGGTCTTCACCGAGCGCCTGAGGAGCGACCTGCGCGAAGAGGCATGGGGCTACGAGATGCAGGTCGGGTACTACAGCGATGTGCTGGCGAATGGCCGACGAGCGCTCGACTCGCTGGCTGGCCGCGCGGCGCTGTCCGACAAGGAGCTGCTCATTGCCGCGTACCGCGCCACGCAGTACAACGGCAACATCCGCCGTCGCGCGACCTACGATGAACTGACGTCGCGCGGGGAAATCGCCCTGGTGGCCGACGGCGTGCTGCGCGACCTCGCGCAGCGCATCTACACCGCGCCGATGTTCGACTACATCGTCGAGGAGGGGCGCAATTCGCCGTACCGGGCCTGGTTCCGGAGCAACCTGGCGCACGAGGTCCAGCAGGCGCTTGCGGACAGTTGCGGGGACCGCAACGTCATCGTCGGTGTCTACGAGGGCATCGAGGGATCGCTCGACTATCCTTGCTCGCTCGAACTTCCCGCCGACGCAGTGGCGACTGCGGTTGCGCTGATCCGCAGCGATCCCGAGGCGCAGCGCCTGCTGCGCCTGCGGGTCGCCGATGTCGACACTGGCCTGAGTAACCTCAAGGTCTACTTCGCGGACCTGCGACGCGGGCTGCAATCGATCGCCGGACACGAGCGATGAACCTCTTGGCCGAGCTCCGCCGCCGCAACGTCATCCGCATGGCAGGGCCGGCCAAAGGGGTTGGCCAAAGGCGGCCAAAGGGGTCAGACAACTTTCCCCAGCACCTCGCCAAATGTCTCTGACCCCTTTGGCCCGATTTCGCGCGCGCGCTGGCGGCAGCGCGATCGCTCGTCGCGCCGGGCTGAAACGCAGGCTGTACCTGCCGCGGCCCCGCGTGCGGCCACGGACAAGGGTCGAATCGCGCCGCGCATGGCGCGATCACCGCCGGACGCGGATAATGCGCGGCCCATCGCCCGGATCGCCCCATGGACCAGTTCCTGCAACGCCTGCCCGATTTCGTGCAGGGCAATCTCATCCTGGTGGCGGTTTTCGTCGTGCTGCTGGTGATGCTGGTGGCTGGCGAAGTCGGTCGGCTGACCCGCAAGTACAAGGCGATCACGCCCGGCCAGCTGACCCAGCTGATCAACCGCGACAATGCGCTGGTGGTCGACGTCTCGGCCATCGCCGACTTCCAGGCCGGGCACATCATCGGTGCCAGGCACGTGCCGATGAGCCAGTTCGATCCCGAGCAGAAGGATCTGGCCAAGGTCAAGGATTTGCCGGTCGCGCTCGTGTGCAAGACCGGCCAGACCTCGTCAGGCGCCTGTGAGCGATTGGCCAAGTCAGGATTCTCCAAGGTGTACTGGCTCGATGGCGGCATGCAGGCCTGGGCGGGTGCCGATCTGCCGTTGACCCGCGGCAAGGCGTGATCCGCAGCGGCACATTCGCATAGACTGGCGACCGCGGCGCGGGGTGCGCCGGATCGCCGGGGGCTGCATGCAGATCCACATCAATCGCGACGGCCAGAATTTCGGCCCGTATTCGCTGGACGAAGTGCGCCAGTACGTGGCCAGCGGCAACATCGTGCTGACCGATCTGGCCTGGTACGAGGGGGCCCCCGGGTGGGTGCCGTTGGGGCAGGTGCCCGGCGTGGGTCCGGCAGCACGGCCAGCCGCAGCGGTTGCGGCAGCCGTCGCGGCGGCGCCAGCGGCGGCAGCAGCGGCAGCGGCAGCATCGGTGGCAGCTCCCGCTGCGCGGCCTGCGCCTGCGTATCGTGAGCCCGCAGTGTCGTTCGATGCCGCAGGTGAGCGGCGCCCTGCCGGGTTCTGGAAACGCGTGCTTGCGCTGCTGATCGACACCCTGGTGCTGATCCCGGTCTCGGTGGTGATGGGGGTCGTGCTGGGCATGCTGATCGCGCTGGGCGGCGTAGGGGGACTCGAGCTGGTGTCCAACCTGCTCGGCCTGGTGATCGGCTGGCTGTACTTCGCGCTGATGGAGAGCTCCGCCGGACAGGGCACGATCGGCAAGCGCGTGGTCGGAATCGTGGTGACCGACCTCAACGGCGACCGCATCGGCTTCGGCCGAGCAACCGGGCGCTACTTCGGCAAGATCCTCAGTTACATCACGCTGCTGGTCGGCTTCCTGATGGCTGGCTTTACCCAGCGCAAGCAGGCCTTGCACGACATGCTGACGAGCACCCTGGTGCTCAATCGCAGTCCCGAGGCGCGTGATCTGCCGACCTGGGCGATCGTGCTGCTGATGTTGCCGCTCGCCGTTTTCCCGCTCGCCATAGTGGCCGCGATCGCGATTCCCGCGTACCAGGACTACACCGAGCGCGCCAAGGTTGCCGAAACGCTCAGCAACGCCAGCTCGGCCAAGGCGGCAATTGCCGAGTACCTGCTGTCCAACGAGCGCTTGCCCGACTCTTTCGATGAGCTCGGGATCTCCGCCGAGCAGCCCGGTGCGAGCCTGTCGCTCGAGCAGGGCGTACTGGTGCTGACCCGCAACACCGACGGTGCGACGCTCGGTTTGGAGCCATACCGCGCGGGCATGGGCCAGGTGATCTGGCGCTGCGGCCACGCCGCGCCGCCCGATGGGGCCGACGATATCGCCGATGGCGACGCTGCCGACTACACCACGCTGCAGCCGCGGTTCGTCCCGCAATCCTGCCGCTGAGCGACCCCGCCTAGTCGCGCTGCTTCTTCACCGGCTGCCGGTGCACCAGCACCGGCACCGCGCACAGGGCCAGCACGCGAGCGGTCACCGAGCCCAGCAGCAGCGCGCGGAAGCTGCCGTGCCCGTGCGAGCCCATCACGATCAGATCGCACTTGTCGGTGTCGGCGGTGGCCACGATCGCATCGGCCGGCGACAGGCTGCGCACGTGCCTGGGCTTGCACGCAACGCCGGCCTTCTCGGCCGCCTGTTCGATGATCGCGAGGTACTTCTTCGCGGCCGCCTTGCTGCTGTGTTCGTAGACCTCCACCGGCAGCAGCGGCGCGGGCACGAACTCGAAGCCGGCCGGGGTTTCGAACGGTGGCGAGGCGTACAGGGCCACGACGCTCGCGCCGGTGGCCTTGGCGAGCTTGAGCCCGTGCTGGGCCGCGCTCAGGGCCAGATCGGAGCCGTCGGTGGGCAGCAGGATGCGTTTGTACATGGACGTTCTCCCCGGTTGCCAAGGATGCCGATGCAATATGCGCCGCAACCTTCACGGCAATGTTGCGCGAGGTCAAGTGATCGACCGCGGCACGGCCGGCAGGCCCGGCGGTCGCGCGCGTGGCGCGGGCGTGGGATACTCCGTGCCCTTTTTACTTCCAGCCCGAGATCGACCCATGGCCGAGAACAATATTGCCGCCAACGGCGCGGCCGCCCCCGAGGCGACCCTGACCATCCAGAAGCTGTACGTGAAGGACTCCTCGTTCGAGGTGCCCAGCGCGCCGCAGATCTTCCAGGAGCAGGCCCAGCCGCAGGTGCAGCTGAACCTGTCGCAGAAGGTCGCGAACTTCGCCGAGAACCTCTACGAAGTCGTGCTGACCGTTACCGTGACCTGCAAGGTCGGCGACAAGACCGCCTATCTGGCCGAAGTGCAGCAAGCCGGCGTGTTCGGCCTGCTCGGCTTCCCGCCCAACGACCTGCAGCAGGTGCTGGCGACGTACTGCCCGCATACGCTGTACCCGTATGCGCGCCAGGCGATCGGCAACATGATCCTCGATGGCGGCTTCCCGCCGTTCAATCTGCAGCCGATCAACTTCGAGCAGATGTACATCGAGCAGGCCCGCCGGCGCGCCGAGGGCGAAAGCGAAGCCCCGGTCGCCAACGCCTGAGCGGCCCGATCGCCGCGTAGACCCGCGGCGATCACCGCCTTGCGCGCATGAGCACGCCAACCCGAATCGCGGTGCTCGGCGCGGGCTCGTGGGGCACCGCGCTGGCGATGCTGTTGTCGCGCAACCACGCGCAAGTCACGCTGTGGGGCCGCGATCCCGTGCTGGTCGCGGCGATGGCGCGCGAGCGGCGCAATGCGCGCTACCTGCCGGACGCCGCGTTTCCCGACGGACTGGCCGTCACGGCAGACCTCGAGGCCGCGCTGGCGGGCACCGATCTGGTCCTGATCGTGACCCCCAGCCATGCCTTCGCCGCGATCATCGCGCAGGTCGCGCGCTGCAAGCCGCCCGGCGTCGGCGTGGCGTGGGCGACCAAGGGTTTCGACCCGGAATCGGGCCATTTCCTGCACGAAGTGGCTGCGAGCATGCTGCCGGCCGGCACGCCGCTGGCGGTGGTCACCGGGCCGTCGTTCGCGAAGGAAGTCGCGCTCGGACTGCCGACCGCGGTGACCGTGCATTCCGACGACACCGACTTCGCCGCTCGCGTGGCCGAGCTGCTGCACAGCTCGCACTTCCGCGCCTACACCGGCGGCGATGTGATCGGTGCCGAGCTCGGCGGTGCGATGAAGAACGTGCTGGCGGTGGCGACCGGTGTGGCCGACGGCATGCAGCTGGGCCTGAACGCGCGCGCCGGCCTGATCACCCGCGGCCTGAACGAAATGTTGCGCCTGACGGCGGCCATCGGCGGCGAGCCGGTGACCATCATGGGCCTGTCCGGCGTCGGCGACCTGGTGCTCACTTGCACCGGCGATCTGTCGCGCAATCGCCGGCTGGGTTTGGCGCTGGGGCGCGGGACCTCGCTGGCGCAGGCGGTGGCCGACATCGGGCAGGTCGTCGAATCGGTGCAGACGGTCAACCAGGTGATGACGCTGGCGCGCCGCCACGGCGTGGAGCTGCCGATCAGCGAACAGGTGCAGCGCGTGCTGGCCGAACAGATCACCCCGCAGGAAGGTTTGCGCATCCTGCTCGCGCGCGAGATGAAGCCCGAGTATCCGCAGGATCCGTAGGCGTGCCGCGCCTTGCGTGGCTGGGTTAGTCTTGCCAACCACCACCAGCGTATCGATCGTGCCCATGTCACCACCGCAGTTCCGCCAGCTGCCGCCGTGGAAGCGCGCCGTGGTCAAGGTGGGCAGCAACCTGATCGCGCCCGAAGGCCAGCGGCTGTCGACCCGCTACCTGCTCGGCATCGCGCGGCTGCTGATCGATGCGCGCAGCCACGGCCGCGAGGTGGTGCTGGTGTCCTCCGGTGCGGTAGCCGCCGGACGCGCGCTGCTCGGCGAGGCCGGGCCGCTCGGCATTCCGGCCAAGCAGGCGCTGGCAGCACTCGGCCAGCCGCGCATGTTCGAAGCATGGTCGCGGCTGTTCGACTTTCCGTGCGCGCAGGTGCTGCTCGGCTACGACGACCTGCAGAACCGGCGCCGTTTCGTCAACGCGAAAAACACGCTGCGCGAGCTGCTGCGGCTGCAGGTGCTGCCGATCGTCAACGAGAACGATTCGGTGGCGGTCGACGAGCTGCGCGTCGGCGACAACGACAATCTCGCCGCGCACGTCGCCGTGCTGGTCGAAGCCGATTTGCTACTGATGCTGTCCGACATCGATGGGCTGTATGCAGCCGATCCGCGGCGGGTGCCGGATGCGCCGCTGCTGCCGCATGTCGCACGGATCGACGAGGCGGTGATGGCGCTCGCCGGTGGCACGGGTTCGGGGGTCGGTACCGGCGGCATGCGCACCAAGCTCGAGGCTGCCGCCAAGGCCAGCGCGCGCGGCATCCCCAGCGTGATCGCCAACGGCCGCGACGCCCAGGCGCTCGCGGCCATCGTGCGCGGCGAATGTCGCGGCACGCTGTTCGATGCCGCGGGCAGCCAGCTCAGCGCGAAAGACCACTGGATGCGCCATGCGTTGGCCAGCCAGGGCCGCATCGTGGTCGACCCGGGTGCTGCGCGGGCGCTGCGCAGCCGCGGCGCATCGTTGCTGCCGGCCGGGGTGATCGAGGTCGGCGGCAACTTCCGCGCCGGCGACGCGGTCGAGGTCTTCGAAGGCGAAGGCAGCAGCGCATTCGCCAAGGGCATCGCGCAGTACGACGCGATCGAGCTCAAGCGGATCGCCGGCCGCCCGAGCGCGGGCATCGCCCAGGTGCTCGGTTATGCCGGCCCCGAGACCGCGATCCACCGCGACGACCTGGTGCTGCTGTGAGTCATCCGCAGGCCGCACTGCTGCGGGATGCCGCCGAGCAGGCCGCTGCCGCAGCGCGCGTGCTCGCGGTGCTCGATGGCGCGCGCCGCAACGCGCTGCTGCAATCGATCGCGCAGGAAATCGAGCGCGACGCGGACACCATCCTCGACGCCAACGCGGAGGATTTGCAGGCTGCCGCGGACGCTGGCCTCAACAGCGCGCTGCTCGATCGGTTGCGCCTCGATCCCGCGCGCCTCGCTGGCATCGTGCGCGCGGTGCGCGAAGTGGCCGCCTTGCCCGATCCGCTGGGCGCGATCGAATGGCAGGCGCCGCGCGCCGATGGGCTGCAGATCGGGCGCGTCGGCGTACCGCTGGGCGTGATCGCGATGATCTACGAATCGCGGCCCAACGTGACCGTGGACGCCGCGGTGCTGTGCCTGAAATCCGGCAACGCGGCCCTGCTGCGCGGCGGTTCCGAAGCCCGGCGCAGCAACCAGGCACTGGCCGCAACGATCGCCACTGCGCTTGCACTGCACGGACTGCCGAGCGCCTGCGCGGCCCTGGTGCCGGTGCCCGATCGCGCCGCGATCGCCGAACTGCTGCGCCACGACGACTGCATCGCGCTGGCGATCCCGCGCGGCGGTGAAGGCCTTATCCGCCACGTGGCCGAGGTCAGCCGGGTGCCGGTAATCCGCCACTACAAGGGCGTGTGCCATCTGTACGTCGATCGCGCCGCCGACCTTGGGCTGGCGATGCGCCTGCTGATCGATGGCAAATGCGCGCGGCCCTCGGCCTGCAACGCGCTGGAAACCCTGCTGGTCGATGCGGCAGTCGCGGCGGAGTTCCTGCCCGAAGTGGGCACCACGCTCGGCGCACGCGGAGTCGCGCTGCGGGCCGATTCGCGCGCGCTCGCATGGTTACCGACCGCAACTCCCGCCAGCGCCGCGGACTGGGATGCCGAATACCTGGACCTGATCCTCGCGGTGGCGGTGGTCGATGGCCTCGACGGCGCGCTCGCGCACATCGCGCGCCACGGATCGATGCATACCGAAGTCATCGCCACCGACGATCCGGTCGCCGCCGAGCGCTTCCTGCGCGAGGTCGATGCCTCCGCGGTGATGGTCAACGCCTCGAGTCGCTTCAACGATGGGGGTGAGCTCGGCCTGGGTGCCGAGATCGGCATCTCGACGACCAAACTGCACGCCTATGGGCCGATGGGCCTGGCCTCGCTGACCACCCGCAAGTGGATCGTGCGCGGCAGCGGGCACACGCGCAGCAGCATCGCGTAGGGGCTTGCGGCCCTACCCCGCTACCGGCAATCCCGCGACCACCGCGTCGCCGGCGAAGAACGTGTCGATCGATTGCGGGCGGTGGATCGCGAAGCCCTGGCAGTAATCGACACCGAGAGCGACCAGCCGCTCGCGCACGGCGTGGGTTTCCACGCCTTCGGCAATCGTGCGCTTGTCCATCACATGCGCGATCTCGGCGATCGAGCGCACGATTGCCAGCGCCGGGCCCGACACGGCCACTTCGCGCACGAAGCTGGCATCGATCTTGAAATAGTTGGCATCCAGCGACTTCAGGTAGGCGAACGAGCAGAATCCGGTCCCGAAATCGTCCAGCGCGATGCGGCAGCCGAGCCCGCGCATGCGTCCGATGAAACGCTGCGCGCGCGACAAATCGCGCACCGCACTGGTTTCGGTCAGTTCCAGGCACAGCTGCGCGGGCGAGATCCGTGAACGCGCGAGGCGGCGCTCGACGAAGGCGGCGAAACCTTCGCTCTCGACGGCGGCCGCAGTCAGGTTGACCGCGCAACTGCCGACCCGTGCGGCATGCTGCGGGTGATCGTCGAACCAGCCCAGCACGCGATCGATCACGTGGCGGTCGAGTCGCTCGCAGAGCTTGAAGCGTTCGGCGGCCGGCACGAAGCTGCCCGGCTGCAGCAGCTCGCTGCTGCCGGCCTGGCGCATGCGCAGCAGGATCTCGATGTCGATGCCCCGCGCGAGCCCCGGCTTGAGCGCTTCGATCGACTGGCAATGCAGGACGAAGCGATCCGATTCCAGCGCCTGCGACACCACCGTGGCCCAACGCATCGCATCGGTGTGGGCGTGGACCTCGCGGGTGTCGGCGGTGGCCAACTGCACCCGATTGCCGCCGAGTTCCTTGGCGGTGAAGCAGGCCGCGTCGGCTTGCGCGAGCAGCTGGGCGAAATCCTGCGCACCGGCCACGAACGGCACCAGGCCGATGCTCGCGGCCGGTGCGATCACATGACCATCGTCGGAGAAGCGGAATGCGGCGATCCGCTCGTGCAGCGTGGTGGCACGCTGCAACGCGAGATCCGCGCCCGCATTCCGCAGCAGCAGCGCGAACTCGTCGCCGCCAGTGCGCGCCAGCAGCTCGCCTTCGGCCACGGCCGTGCGCAATACGCCGGCCAGCGCGCGGATCAGGCGATCCCCTGTCGCATGGCTGTAGGTGTCGTTGACGACCTTGAAATGGTCGAGGTCGACGTAGGCCAACGCCATCGGCTCGCCGGCATGGTCGCTGATCGCCTGTCGCGAGCCGTCCTCGAATGCGGTGCGGTTGGCCAGTCGGGTCGACGGATCGGTGGTCGCGCGCGCGATCAGCCGCTGGGCTGCGATCCGATTCTCGTGCGCGGCCGCCGCGAGCATCTGCGGCACGATCGCCATCAGGCCCATGAAGCCGATCAGCACCATGATGTCGGCCAACGACTCCGGCGGCTGGAAGCCGCCAACGCCGTGTCCGATCGCGCTGGTCGCCAGCAGCGCAAAGCCTGCGGTCGCGACTGCGCTGTACAGCGGCTCGAAGCGCACCGCCGCCCACAGGATCGCCGCCAGCGGCAGGCTCGACAGTCCCAGCGCGTAGGCGCCGCTGACGGTTCCCGCACCCAGGAACACGGCGATCGCGGCCCCCAGGCCGGCGGCCCACAGGATCTTCTCGCGGCCGCTGCCGAACCCCACCGGCAGGCCGCGCAACTCGCGCATGCGGTGGCGACGCCCGATCAGGATCGCGGCCGGCGCCACGGCGATGATGCCGAACAAGTCGGCCAGCGCCCATTTGGCGGCAGCAGCGCCGAACGCGGATTGCTCGATCATTCCCGCTGCCAGCATCCCGGACGCACCGATGAGTGCCGAAGTCGCCGCGCCGAGGCCGGCCCCGCGCAGCAGCAGGAATCCCGAGCGCACCATCAACTGCTCGATCGCCTGCGGGTTGCGGCGCAGGATGTACGCGGCAGCGGCCAGCGCGCCGAGCGTGTTGGCCAGCAGCGAAAAGCCGAGGAACAGTGGCGGCACCGGGGCGAGCGTCAGGTGCACCAGCAGCACCGCGATCGGGGTCACGAACCACCAGCGCAAGCCGTACAACAGCAGCATCGCCAGCGCCAGCGCGCTCGACGGCCAGATCAGCGTGACCTCATCGGGCCGCTGCACGAAGCTGGTGGCCAGCGCCGCGCCGATCCAGTAGAGCGCGACGAACAGGGCCGCACGTGCAAGCTCGCGATTGGACATGGGGCTCCCCGCAACCGTCGCCTGGTCAGAATCCGCCCATGGCGGGGCGATGGCAAGCGCGAAGGCGTGAAATGCAGGCGATCATCGCGTGCGCCCCAGTGCGGCCGCTCGCGTGCGGGCCTGCTCCGGGTTCAGTCCACGCGCAGCAGTCCGTATTTGAGGATGCAGTAAAGCGCGCGCACGCCATCCTTCCAGCCGATCTTCTTGCCCTCGGCATAGGTCCGCCCGGAATACGAGATGCCGACTTCGTAGATCCGGATGTCGGGCACCCGCGACAGCTTCAGGGTGACCTCGGGCTCGAAGCCGAAGCGGTCCTCGCGCAGGGTCATGCCCTGGATCAGGTCGCGCCGGAACACCTTGTAGCAAGTCTCCATGTCCGACACGTTGAGGTTGCTGAACACATTGCTCGCCATGGTCAGGAACTGGTTGGCGACGTAGTGCCAGAAATACAGCACGCGGCGGGTCTCGCCGCCGATGAAGCGGCTGCCGAACACCACGTCCGCGCGGCCGTCGCGGATCGGCGCGAGCAGCTTGCCGAACTCGCGCGGGTCGTATTCGAGATCGGCGTCCTGCACCACCACGTAATCGCCGCGCGCGTGCGCGAAACCGCTGCGCAATGCCGCGCCCTTGCCGCGATTGACCGGATGCTTGACCAGGCGATCGATCAGCGGGGCCAGTTCGCCCTCGAGCAGCGCGACGCTGCCATCGCTGGATGCATCGTCGACCACGATGATCTCCAGCGAGGCGACGCCCGAGGCGCGGATTGCCTCGAGGATCCGGCGCAAGGTGCGCTGTTCGTTGTAGCAGGGCACCACGACCGACAGTTCGATGGACATCGTGCCTCCAGGCGCGACCGCGCATTCATCCGGCGTGCATTGTAAAGGCTTGCCCTCTCGCTAGCGCGGGTTGCGCCTGCCGCCGCGCCGCAGCTCGCCGCTGACGTCGGCATAGCCCAGCATCAGCGCGATTTCATGCGCGCTGCGCCCGAGGCGATCGACCCGCGCGGGATCCGCGCCTGCGCGGAGCAGGCCTTGCGCGACCTCCAGCAGGCCATGCATCGCCGCTGCATGCAGCACCGACACACCGCGCTCGTCCTGCACCGCGAGGTCGGCGCCTGCGGCGATCAGCAACTGCATGAGTTCCGGCAGCGCGCGTTGCCCGGCGGGGGAAGCTGCCACCGCCTTGCCGCCGAGCAGCAGCAGCAGCGGCGACTGCCCGGCGACTGCCCGGCGGTGTTGCGCGAATCCACCGCCACGCCGGCGGCCAGCAAGGTGCGCAACAGGTCGCGGCAACGTTCGGTGTCGGCGCTGGCGAACACGAATTGGGCGGCTGCGTGCAGGGCGGTGTTGCCCAGATCGTCGACCGCGCCCGGATCGGCATGCTGCGAGAGCAGGATGCGCGCGATCGCGGGTGCGCCGAGCGCGCTGGCAACCGTCAGCGGGGTGATGCCGCCCGGCAGACGCTGGCCGGCGTCGACACCGCGTTCGAGCAGCAGGCGAACCACGTTCTCGCGACGCGCGCTGATCGCGGCCGACAAGCTGGTCGCCCCGGTGTTGGCGCATAACCCCGGATCGGCACCGCGATCGAGCAGGTTGGCGACCAGGGACAGATGTCCACCACCGCAGGCCCGCAGCAGCGCGGTGCATCCCTGCGCGTCGCGCGCATCGATCGGCAATCCGATCGCCAGCAGCCGATCCACGGCCGCCGCGTCGCCGATTTGCGCTGCGGCGACCAGATCGGCACCGCGCAGTGGGCGCGCCGGATGGCGCAGCCCGGAATTCCACGACAGCCACCGGGTCAGCTGCGTGCGGCCGCTCGCGAGTGCCGCACCCACCGGCGTATGGCCGTCGGCCGACGCGTGCTCGGGATTGCTGCCGGCTGCCAGCAGCGCCATCGCCATCGGCACCGCGATGTGCTCCGGCACGCCGGCCAACTCGTGCAGCGCGCTGCGCGCGCGCGCATCCAGCATGTTCGGATCGGTGCCGCGGGCAAGCAGGGTACCGAGCAGTCGGGACGCGCCGCGCGCGACCGCCATGTGCAGCAGGGATCGCCGCTGTTCGTCGCGCACCGCTGGGTCCGCGCCGCGTTCGAGGGCGAGCAGCGCGAGCGGCTCGATGGCCTCGATCGCGGTGTCCGCATCGGCCAGCAGATCGACCAGCAGCCGCCCGCCGCCGCTCGCCGCACCGGCATCCAGCAGCGCACGCAGCGCGTCCAGCGGCAGCGGCCTGCGCTGCGCGAGTGCGAACAGCAGTGGCGCTTCGCCGACTGCCTCGCACGACAGCCCGCGCGCGAGCAGCCAGTCGAACGCGGCGCGCGACGCGCTGGCGTCGGCCAGCCGCAGGAATACCTCGCGCAGCTCCGACGCGGTCATCGCCGGGGCCAGCCCCAGCACTTCCGCGGCGACGCCGTGGCGGCCATGGCGCAACGCCGCGGCCAGCAGCGCGCCGCGTTCGACCGTGGTGTCGGTGCCGAGGTCCTCGGCCAGCTGCGGATCGTGCAGCGCGTTGGGCAGCAGATAGTCGGGATCGAGCAACGCCACCACCGGCCAACGCCCGCCGGCGACCGCGTGGTCGATCGCGCGGCGTCCGTCGTTGCCGACGATCGATGGATCGGCGCCCAGCGCCAACAGCAGGCGCGCGGTCTCCTCGCCGGCCTTGCGCGACGCGCAGCAGATCGCCAGCGCGCTGCGCCCCGCCTGGTCGACGCGGTCGATCGCCGGCTTGCGGAACACCAGCCGCTGCAGCACGCGATTGGCGCCGGCGCGTGCGGCTTCCATGGTCGCCGTGACGCCGTTGGCGTCGGTGGCATCGATCTGCGCGCCAGCCGCGAGCAGTGCATCGGCCATTTCGGCGTGGCCGTGCAGTGCGGCTGCATGCAGTGCGGTGCGGCCGAGGCGATCGGTGGCGTCGAGGGTCGCCTTGTGGCGCACCAGCAGCTTGACCAGGCTGGGCAAGTCGTCCGCACCGCTGCAGGCTGCGATCAGCGCCGGCACGCCGCGCACAGGCGTGGGCGCCGCACCGCGTTCGAGCAGCACCTTCACCACGACTTCGTTGCCGGCGGCACAGGCCACGCCCAGCGGCGTGAGCCCCTCGCGATTGCTGGCGGTCAGATCCGCGTCGGCATCCAGCAGGATGGCCGCGACCCCCGCCTCGCGGCTCAACGCGGCGCAGTGCAGCGGAGTATTGCCATCGGGATCGGCGCTGCGGGTATCGGCGCCGTTGGCGACCAGCGTCATCACCGTATCGGGGCGTCCGGTGTA
The DNA here is from genome assembly GCA_031412975.1 of Pseudomonadota bacterium. GTDB lineage: Bacteria > Pseudomonadota > Gammaproteobacteria > Xanthomonadales > Ahniellaceae > UBA4656. Next base: position 16,320 of record JANOEA010000172.1, read on the forward strand.
GCTGTCGCGGGTCGCCGCGAGCAGTGGCGTGAGGCCTGCCACGGCGCGGTTGAGATCGACCCCGCGCTGGATCAGCGTGCGCAACAGGCGCAGATCCGCCGCGGTGGCCGCGATGATCGCCAGCGAGCGCTGGTCGCGGTCGTAGGGTCCGGGCAAGGTCGATGGATCGGCACCCGCGCCCAGCAGCGCGAGGGCCAGATCGATCTGGTTGGCCGCGGCCGCGGCCAGCAACTGCGCGTTGCGGGTGGCCGGATCCGCAGGCGGCAGTGTCGCTGCCGGTGCCGCAGCCACCGCGAGGGTCGCCGCGGCCGCCGGGTCGACGAGTGCGCCATCGTCGACATCGAGCAGCAGCTTCTCGCAGCGGAACGCCAGCAGCAGATGGGCCAGCGGGCACAGCAACAACGCCCACAGCCACAATGCACCGATCCGCAGTTCGCCGGGTACCACGCCGACCAGGCCGGTCAGTGCCAGTGCGCCGGCCACCACCGCCAACAAGGCCAGCGCCACCGGCAGGCCGAGGCCGAACCACGGGTCGCGCTCGCGGGTCAGATGACCCGCAAAGGCCAGGCTGCGGCGCACCGCGGCGATGATCCATGAACCCTGCTGATCGTCCGGGTAGGCGTCGTCCCACAGGAACAGCAGCCCGAATGCGGGCCACCAGCGCACCAGCAGCAGGGTCGCGAGCAGCACCCCGAGCGACAGTGCCACCGCATTCAGCACCGAGGCCTGGGTCGCGATGCCCATCAGTGGCGTGCCGACCAGCAGCGCCACCAGCAGCGCATAGCCCACCAGCAGGAGCAGGAACGGCGCGCCGCGACGCAGCGCGAGCGTCTTGAAGTCCGATTCCAGCGCATAGCCCAGCAGCGAGACCGCGCCGGCCAGATACAGCGGCTGGGCCAGCAGCAACAGCAGCAGCGCGGCCGGATGGTCGATGACGGAGGCGACGGCGACGGGCAGCAAGGCCGGCAACAGATAGCGCAGGCGTGCAAGGCGTTGCGCCAGTCGGGTCAAAACGGGGAGCATCGCGCCAGTATAAGGGCGCGCGGATCGCTCAGCCCGTGCCATCGAGGCCCGACGGGGCCGGCGGCAGCTGCAGGTAGAACCCGTGCTCGGCAAGATTCCGGCGCACCACCGCCGGATCGGCGCGCGCCAGCGGTCGCTCTGCGCTCAGGTCGAGTTCCAGCACCAGCAGCAGCGCGCCGAGCCGAGCGGCCAGTTCGGTCGGCAACAATCCAAATGCATCGCGTTCACGCAGGAACACATAGGTGTCGTGGCGCTGGATGCTGCGGTAGACGAAGCAGTGCATGCCATGAGTGTCGCCGGCGGCGGCGCGCCTGCCAAGCAGCGCAACCAGAAATCCGATGACAGCCGGTAGACTATGACGATGTTCGACGGACTGACCGATCTACGCGGCCACCGGTTCGGGCCGCAACCCCGCATCGCAGCGGAGCTCGGCGATGGCGAATGAGCCCGCGCCGGCGCTGTCGGTCGTGCTGAGCACCTACAACCAGCCCGACTGGCTGGAAAAATCCCTGCTCGGCTACGCCGCGCAGACCTATCGCGACTTCGAACTGCTGGTGGCCGACGATGGCTCGCGCGAGGACACCCGCGAGCGCCTCGATCGCCTGCGCGAGCGGCTGCCTTTCGTGCTTCGCCACGTGTGGCAGCCAGACGACGGATTCCGAAAGTGCGCCATTCTCAATCGCGCCATCCAAGCCAGCCGCGCCGACTATCTGGTGTTTTCCGATGGTGACTGCATTCCGCGCGCGGATTTCCTCGCCGTTCACGCCGCCAACCGCGCCCGCGGACGATTCCTGTCGGGCGGCTATGTGAAGCTGCCGCGCGCGCTCAGCGTCGCGATCGGCGCCGAGCACATCGCGGCTGGTCTGCATTGCGATCCGGCCTGGCTGGCCGCGCAAGGATTCAGCGATGCGCGCAAGCTGCTCAAGCTGCGCGCGCAGGGCCCGATCGCCGCCGCCCTCAACGCCCTGACGCCCGCGCGTGCGAGTTGGAATGGCCACAATGCCTCGGGTTGGCGCGACGATATCGTCGCTGCCAACGGGTTCGACGAGCGCATGCAGTACGGCGGTGAAGACCGCGAACTGGGCGAACGCCTGGAGAACGCCGGCATCCGCGGCCGCCGGGTGCGCTTCACGGCGGTCGTGGTCCATCTGGATCACGACCGCGGCTACGTCACGCCGCAGATGCACGAGGGCAATCGCCGGATCCGCGCGAGTACCCGGCACACCCGCGCGACCCGCACCGCGTTCGGCCTGACCCATGAAGGCGGACCCGCATCGCCGTAGAATGCCCGCATGACCGCCCATCTTGCACAGCGACTCGATGCATCCGCCCGGGTGGCAGAGCCGTTTCCGCACTTCGTGGTGCGCGACGCGCTGCCGGCCGCGCAGTTCGAAGCCCTGATCGATGCGTTCCCGGGTAACGAGGTGGTGGGCCGTGGCCAGCCCTGGGGCGACAATCGCCGCTTCAGCCTGTCGGCGCTGGACGCGCTGGACGACCCGCAGGTCCCGCAGTGCTGGCGAGACGCGCTGCGTGCGCACATCGGGCAGGAGTTCCTCGATGGGCTGCTCGCAGCGCTGGCGCCCGACATCCGGCGCATCCATCCGGACCTGGAACAGCGCATCGGCAAGCCAATCGACCAGTGGCGCGCCGGATTGCGGCGGCGCGACAGCTTCGAGAATGCCGAAGTGCTGCTGGATGCACAGATCTGCGTCAACACTCCGGTCAAGGCGGCGCCCTCCAGCGTGCGCGGCCCGCACGTCGACAAACCCGACAAGCTGTTCGCCGGCTTGTGGTACCTGCGGCCCCCCGCGGATGCCGATACGCAGGGCGGCGACCTGCAGGTCTATCGCTGGCGTGCCGGGCGCAGCCGATTCGACGGCGCCGAGTTGCAGCCGCGCGACGTCGAGGTCGCGGCCACGGTGCCGTATGCCGGCAATACCTTCGTGTTGTTCGTCAATTCGCTGGATGCGCTGCACGGGGTGACTCCGCGCCAGCCGACGCCGCGCACCCGCTGGTTCATGAACCTCGTCGGCGAAGTGCGGGTACCGCTGTTCGACCTGAAGTCGCGCCAGCGTCCGTTGCGCGGACTGCGGCATGCGTGGATGCGGGTGCGCGACCGCGTGGCGGGCCGTCACACCGACGCCGGCCAGCGCTGGGACTGAGCGCGACGCAGTGCGTGGGACCTATCTCGGAATGTCTTACCGGGGCGGGATCACGCTGCGTGCGGCCAGCCAGTCGCCCGCGCGCCAGATCTGCAGCTGTTCGGAGCGGAACGCGCCAGTCCACAGCGGTCGTGGTGCGCCGGGTGCCGACACCTGCACCTGCCCGGCGTGGACATAGTCGATCACGATGTCGTCCGGGTGCAACGCCGCCCACGGTGGGCCATTGTCGTAATCGATTTGAACGATCGGCCGGGTCAGTCGCCCGAGGAAGTTGAACTGGCCTTCGTAGCGGCCCCGATAGGCCAGCTGCCTGCCTTGCGCGGCGAGCGCTGCGAGCTGGTTGGCGGCCGGCTGCAGGTCGTAGCGTGGCCACAGGCTTGCAGTTAACTGCGCATGCCACAACGCCGTCGCCAGCAGCGTGGCCACTGCAATGCGTGGGATCGCGTGGGCCGCATCGTGCGCGCGCCACAGCAGCAGCAGCGTGCCGAGTGCCGCCGTCGCCAATCCGAAGCCGCTTCCCGCACGCGCGAAAGCGTGCATGAAGATCGGATCGCCAGCGCCATGTTCGACCAGGCTCGGCAACACGATCAGCAGGATGCCGAGCAGCAACAGCAGCACGCCTGGCAGCCACCCCTGCGCGCCGCGCTCGCCGCGCTGCTCGCGCGCGGCGACGCTGCCGGCCAGCCACAGCGAGAATCCCGCCAGTTCAGGCAGCAGGTAATGCGCCTGCTTGCCGCTGACCAGCGAGAATGCCACCAGTGTCGGCAGCAGCCACACCAGCAGGAAGCGCAGGCCGGGTTCTGCCAGCTGTCCGCGCATGCCCAAACCACGCCACGTCGCTGGCCACAACAGCCACGGAAACAGCAGCAATGGCGCCACGGCCAGATACCACCAGAGGGGTTGCCCATGATCGAACGCGGATACGATCCGGCCCGCGGTCTGCGTGACCAGCAGCTCGTGCCGATAGGCCTCGCCGCCGAGTACCGCCGCTGGCACGACCCACAAGGCGAACAGCGCGAGTGCTGCTAGCAGCGATGCTGCGACGCGGCCGTACCAGCGGGCCGGCGCAGTTCGCGCGGAATCCAGCCACAGCGGGCCGAGCAGCAACGGCGCGGCAATATGCAGTAGCGCCACCGGGCCCTTGGCCAACAGGCCCAGCCAGATGCCGATCACCAGCAGCCACCAGCGGGGCGTCCAACCTGCGTGCGGATCGCGCCACGTGAGTCCGACCAGGGCCAGCAGGGTGCCCGCGGTCAGCAGCAGATCGAACATGATCTGCAGCGAAAACAGGAAGTACAGCGACAGTCCGGCCAGCACCCACGGCGCCAGCCGGCTCACCTGCGGACGCTGCGGAAACAGCTGCCGTGCGAGCCGCGCCACCAGCAGCAGGTTGGCTGTCGACAGCAGCACCTGCAGGATCCGTGGCCACACGTCGGACACCCCGCCGATCGCCCAGCCTGCATGGATCAGCCAATACAGCAGCGGCGCCTTGTGGCTGTAGGGCAAACCGTTATGGTGCGGCAGCAGCCACTGGCCGAGATGCCACATCTCCCACGCAACGCCCAGCGTGCGCGTCGAATGCAGCGGCAGCGGCCCATGCAGGAAGATCGAAAACCCCGCAACCAGCACCCAGATCGGCAACCAGAGGGGAATCGGTCCACGATGCGGGGCTGCGATCATCGACGGGCCTGCTGCGCTGTTCCTGCGATGCTCAACGCTCAGGCCGGCCGACGTCGAGCAGCGGCAGATCGGGCGTGGCGGTGCGTACACCCGTGCTCGCCAGGAATTCGGCAGCGCGGCGTGCGAATGCGCCGACATTGGCGCCCGCATCGAATACCTGCAGGTCGGGCCGCAGCCAGCGCGCAGCCAGCAGCGCGGTCGAGGCCTGGCCGAACACGCTGCCACCGTGTACCAGCAGTGGCAGCAGCAGTTCGAATGCGATGCCGGTCGGCAACAAGCACGCGCCAGCGGCCCTCAGCGAAAGTGGGTCGGCCCGCAACTCGCGCGGGTGGTACTTCACGGCCAGGGTTTCGCCGCGGGTCTTGCACTCGGCCACTTGTGCGTGCAGACGCGCCACTGCGTCGCCGTCGAGCAGGTCCGAATGCGGCAGGGCCAGCACCCGATGCAAACGCGGCGCCGGACGTGCACCGCCGAACTGGCGCCATGCCAGCACCGCCAGGCGCGCGAGCGCGGGCGCTGCGCATGCAGCGCGCGGCAGCGCGTGGCGCACCCGCGTCGGACCTTGATCCAGTGCCCGCTGCGGCAGCGCCAGCCACGCCTCGACGATCCAGCGCGAGGTGCCGACCAACGGCAGCGACTGCCACCACCAGCCCCAGGCCATGCGCTTGAGCGGTGCATCGATCAGGCTGCGTGCCAGCGGACGCGCGTGCACGTCGCCCACGTAGCTGAACAAACCGTCGTCGAGGTAAATGCCGCTGCGTGCGTGGCGCCGCGACGAGGCCAGGTGCAGCGCGAATTGCGTCTCCGGCCGCCTGTCGTTGCCGACCACGATGCATCCCGGTGCGAGCGCTGCATCGATGGCTTGCAGGCGCGCGAAGGTGGCACGCCGCTGCTCGCGTTTGATCGCATGGCGTGCCCAGCGGCGACCCACGCCGCTGCCTTCGGCCGCTTCTGCCTCACGGGCTTCGGTCGCGCGGCCCGGCAGGATTTCGACCGTACTGAACGGACAGTCGCGCCAGCGCGCCAGCAGCTCCCGCCAGTTCGTTGCGTGCGGGAAATCCTCGATCAGCAGCAGATGCCAGGTGCCGCCCTGCGCGAGCGCCAAAGCGGCACCGGCCAGCACGGTCAGCGGGGTGGTGGCGATCAGCAGGGTGGGATCGGACATGGTGCAAGGCGCATGCAGTGGCGCCAGCGGGTCGAGTGCGCGTGCAAGCTTGGCGCACGATCCGCGGCGGGTGGCATCCACCGCATCATAACCAAACGCATCACGGAGCCGTTGGCCGCGATGGCCTCCCGGTACGCTCTATACTTGCGCAGCTCGACCTCCGCGCCGCGCCCGAGGCAGACCATTCCCGCAAGCAGCACCATTCCTGGCCGATTTCTCCTCGCGTCTGCTGCCTCGGCGGCACCGCGACGATGAGCGACGCGCCGATCCGGATCTTCTGCGGGGCGGCGCGCGATGCGCGCCTGCCGTTCGCGGTGCTGGCCTACTCGATCCGTCGGCACACGCCTGCTGCGGTCGATATCCGCGCGATCGACAACGGCTGCGCCCCGGCGCCGTCCGATCCCCGCCATTCCCCCTACACCGAGTTCAGCTTCGCGCGCTTTGCGATCCCGGCCCTGTGCGGCCATCGCGGGCGCGCGGTGTACATGGATTCCGACATGCTCGTGTTCCGAGATTTTCGCGAGCTGTGGGAGCAGCCGTTCAACGGCGCCAAGGTACTGATCGAGATCGGTTCGCGCGGCCAGCGCGATCGCGGCAAGCATGCCGCCGTGCTGCTGCTCGACTGCGCGCGCCTGGACTGGCGCGTCGAGGACGTGGTCGCCGGGCTGGGCACGCGCTACGACTACAACGCGCTGATGCAGATCGATCCGCTGCTCGCGCCGGGCGAGATGCGCGAGGCTCTGCCGGCCGGCTGGAACGACCTCGATCACTGGGATGCCGGGCGTACGCGCAACCTGCACTTCACCGAGATCCGCACCCAGCCATGGGTCGCGGCCGGGCATCCGTTCGGACATCTGTGGAACGCGGAGCTGCGGCGCGCGCTCGACGACGGGGCGATCAGTGAGGAACTGGTGCGCGCGGAGATCGCCGAGGGCTTTGCACGTCCCTCGCTGGCGGTCGAATTGGGGCTGGATCGGGATTCCGCGGGCCTGCCGGTGGATCAGCGCACGCTGGCGCAGTTCGACCGCGACCGTGGCTTCGTCGCCCATGCCCGACTCCTGCAGCGTTTCGCCGCGCGCAAGCGCGCGATCCGGCATGCCGAATGCGAGCAATCGATTGCGCGCCGGCCCTGGTTGGCGCCGTGGTATCGGTTGCGGCTTGCATGGCGCAATCGCCGCTGAGCGATCGCTGTCAGACGAGTGGCCCCCAATTTCCGGTGCAGGCGCTATGCTGTGGCGAAAACACCACAACGAATGCCGATGCCCAGCGCCCATATTCTCGTAGTCGACGACGAGCCGGATATCCGCGAGTCGGTCAAGGATATCCTCGAAGACGAAGGATTCGCGGTCACCACCGCCGGCAATGCCGCCGAGGCCCGCGACGCACGGCGTGCGCGGCGCCCTGATCTGGTCCTGCTCGATGTCTGGATGCCCGATCTCGACGGCATCTCGCTGTTGCGCGAGTGGGGCGAGCGCGGCGGGCTGTCGTTCCCGGTGGTGATGATGTCCGGGCACGGCACCATCGAAACCGCGGTCGAGGCCACGCGTCTGGGCGCCTACGACTTCGTCGAAAAACCGATCGCACTGGCCAAGCTGCTGCTGACCCTGCAGCGCGCACTCGAACATGGTCGCCTGCGCACCGAAAACGAAGGCCTGCGACGCCAGCTTCCGCCAGCTTCCGCCGAGCCGATCGGCAGCAGCCGCGCGATGCAAGCGCTCAAGGTGCAGCTCGAACGCGCCGCAGCCGCCGATGCGCCCGTATTGATCCATGGCGAGCCCGGCACCGGCAAGGAGACGCTGGCGCGCTGGCTGCATGCCCGTGGTGCGCGACGCGGCGGGCCGTTCGTGCGCGTCGCGGTCAGCACGTTGCCGCGCGCGCAGGCGGCGACCGCCCTGTTCGGCAGCGAAGATGCGCGCGGCGTGGCGTATGGCTTGCTGGACGCAGCCCAGGGCGGGCTGCTGTTCCTCGACGGCATCGACGCGCTGGAGCCTGCCGCGCAGCACGACCTGGCGGCGGCGCTGGAGGCGCGCCACTTCACCCGCAGTGGCGCGAGCGCTGCGGTCGCCATCGACCTGCGCGTGGTCGCGGCCAGCAGCGCCGACCTCGCGGGTGCAGCGCACGCAGGCACCTTCGATGCCGGCCTGCTCTACCAGCTCGACGTGCTGCCGCTGCGGGTGCCGCCGCTGCGCGAACGTCCCGACGACGTGTCGGAACTGGTCGCCTACTTCACCGACCATTTCGCCGCGCGCGACAACCTGCCGTACCGGCGCTTCTCGACCGCCGCGCAGAACCGCCTGCGCCAGCACCCATGGCCGGGCAACCTGCGCGAGCTGCGCAACCTGGTGCAGCGATTGTTGATCCTCGGCGCGGGCGGCGACGTGGAGCTCGATGAAGTCGATGCGGTGATCGGTGCCACGCCTGCCACGCCAGCCAATCCACGCCCATTCGCGGCAGGTGACAACTTCGTGATGGATTATGGAATGCCGCTGCGGGAGGCCCGCGATGCGTTCGAACGCGCCTACCTGCTGCACCTGCTCAAGCAGGCGCAGGGCAGCGTGGGAAAGCTGGCTATAATGGCCGGCATGGAGCGTACCCACCTCTATCGCAAGCTGCGCGATCTTTCGATCGACATCCGCGCGACCGGACGCGACGGTGGTGTGCAGAGCAGCTGAGCGGGCACGGCGCTCGCCCCGAGCTTCGCATCGGCTCCCCAGCAGCAGCATTTTTGGGCGGTGTCCGCGTCGCGTGGCTGCGCCCGCGCAATATCGGTCCTGCGGTCGATGAAGATCCTGATCCTCGGCGCGGGTTCGGTCGGCAGCTCGGTCGCCACCGCGCTCGCCTCCGAAGACAACGACATCACGGTGGTCGATACCGACACCCAGCGGCTGCGCGAGCTGTCCGAGAAGATCGACCTGCGCACCGTGGTCGGCCATGCCTCGCACCCCTCGGTGCTCACCCAGGCCGGCGCCGAGGACACCGAGTTGATGATCGCGGTGACCAATTCCGACGAGGTCAACATCATCGCCTGCCAGGTCGCAGACGCGATGTTCCGCACGCCGACCAAGATCGCCCGCGTGCGCGAAGCCGAGTACCTGAGCCACCCGGAATTGATCGGCCGCGGCCGATCGTCGATCGACGTGGTGATCAGCCCCGAACAGCTCGTGTGTCGGCACGTGCAGCGCCTGATCGAATACCCCGGCGCGCTGCAGGTGCTCGATTTCGCCGAAGGCCGCGCCCAGTTGGTCGCGGTGCGCGCGCGCGAAGGCGGCGCGCTGATCAACCATCCGATCAAGGACCTGCGCGGCCACCTGCCGTCGACCGTCGATGCGCGCGTGGCCGCGGTGTTCCGCGCTGGACGCCCGGTGATGCCGGAGGGCAATACGGTCATCGAGATCGACGACGAGGTGTTCTTCCTCGCCGACCGCCGCGACATCCGCACGGTGATGAGCGAGTTGCGCAAGCTCGAGCGCCCCGCGCGCCGGCTGTTCATCGCCGGTGGCGGCAACATCGGGCGCTCGCTGGCCAAGATCCTCGAGGGCAGCTACAGCGTGAAGATCCTGGAGCGCTCGCGCGAGCGCAGCAAGGTCCTCGCCGAGGACCTGCAGAACTCGATCGTGCTGGTCGGCGACTGTGCCGATGAGGATCTGCTGCGCGAGGAGAACATCGACCAGACCGATGTGTACTGCGCGCTGACCAACGACGACGAGGCCAACATCCTGTCCGCGATGCTGGCCAAGCGGCTGGGCTGCCAGCGCGTGCTGAGCCTGATCAGCCGTCCCGCCTATGCCGAACTGGTCGAGGGCGGACTGATCGATATCGCGATCAGCCCGCAACAGGTCACCTTGTCGGCCCTGCTGACCCACATCCGCGCGGGCACCATGGTGCGGGTGCATTCGTTGCGACGTGGTGCGGCCGAAGCGATCGAGGCGGTGGCGATCGGCGATCGGCGGACCTCGCGGGTGGTCGGTCGTGCGATCGACGAGCTGGAATTGCCGCCGGCGACCACCATCGCCGGCATCGTGCGCGGCGAGCAGCTGCTGATCGCGCACCACGACGTGGTGATCGAGCCCAACGACCATTTGATCCTGCTGCTGACCGACAAGCGCCAGCTCAAGAAGGTGGAGCTGCTGTTCCGCGCCGACGCCGCGCTGGTGTAGGCCGGCGCGCCGACACGCCATGCGCCTGTTCGTCGTCCAACGGATCGTCGGCGCCGTGATCGCACTGACCGGCGCGATCAGCCTGCCGCCGATCGCGCTGTCGCTGTTCGATGGCGATGGGATCACCAGCGTATTCATCAACAGCCTCGGCGCCTGTTTGCTGGTCGGGGTCCTGCTGTGGCTTCCTGTGCGCAACCGGCGCGAAGACCTGCGCCTGCGCGACGGCTTCCTGGTGGTAACCCTGATCTGGTCGTCGGTCAGCGCGGCATGCTCGATCCCGTTCATGCTGGGCCCATCGGAACTCAGCGCCACCGACGCGTATTTCGAAGCGGTGTCGGGCCTGACCACCACCGGTGCGACGATGATCGTCGGCATCGAGCAACTGCCGCGCAGTCTGTTGCTGTACCGGCAGAGCCTGCATTTCCTCGGCGGGATGGGCATCGTGATCCTCGCCGTGGCCATCCTGCCGATGCTGCGCATCGGTGGCTCGCAGCTGTTCCGCGCCGAGTCGACCGGACCGGTCAAGGACACGCGGCTCACCCCGCGCATCGCCGAAACCGCGAAAGCGCTGTGGCTGGTGTATGTCGGGCTCAACGCCGCATGCGCATTGGCCTATTGGGTAGGGGGCATGAACGCGTTCGATGCCGTTACCCACGCGTTCGCCACGGTCGCGACCGGTGGCTTCGGCAACTACGATGCGAGCTTCGCGCAATTCGACTCGCCATTGCTCGAGAGCATAGCCATCGCGTTCATGTTCCTCGGCGGGATCAATTTCGCCCTGCACTTCATGAGCTGGCGGCGGGCCAGCGCAGGCCTTTACTTCGGCGACCCCGAAGTGCGCGCCTACTTCGGAATCGTGGTCGGCAGCAGCCTCGCGATCGCCCTGGCACTGTGGGCGCACGGCACCTACCCGGACCTGCTCGAAAGCCTTCGCCACGCGACTTTCCACCTCGTGTCCAACATCACCACGACCGGCTTCATCACGACCGGCTTCGCGGGATGGCCGGGCTATTCGCCACTGTTGCTGATCCTGATCGGTTTCGTCGGCGGGTGCTCGGGCTCGACTGCAGGTGGCATGAAGGTGGTGCGTATCGTGCTGCTGTTCCGCCAGGGTATGCGGGAGATCTCGCAGCTGGTACATCCGCGGGGCCGCTTCGTGGTGAAGCTCGGGCAGCTCACGGTGCCGGGCGCCGTGCTTGCGGCGGTCACCGGTTTCTGCACCCTGTACGTCGCCTGCTTCACCGTGCTCACGCTCGCGCTCGCCGCCACCGGTCTCGATCTGCTCAGTGCGTTCTCCGCAGTCGCCACCTGCATCAACAACATGGGCCCGGGGTTGGGGGCGGTGGCCGCGCATTTCCGCGACTTGAACGACATCGGGGTGTGGATCTGCAGTTTTGCGATGCTGCTTGGACGCCTCGAGATCTTCACCGTGCTGGTGCTGTTCACCTCTGCGTTCTGGCGCGAGTGAGTGCAGCATCGGTCGAGCGCCTGCGCGCGCTGTGCGGCGGTCCGCGCGACGGGGCCTTGTTGCGGTTCGCACTGGCGAGCGCGCTGGCGAGCGCTGGCGAGGCGGCTGCCGCGATCGCGGAGCTCGACCATGCGCTCGCGTTCGACCCCCACTATTCCGCTGCCTGGAAGCTGCTGGGCACCGTCCGTGCTGCCGCGGGCGACCCAGCGGCTGCGATCGTCGCCTTCGAGCGCGGAATCGCTGCCGCAAACGGGCGCGGTGACGTGCAGGCGGCGCGCGAAATGTCGGTGCTGCTGCGTAGACTGCAGCGGACCTGATGCGCTTCAGTCTTGCTTGCCACCAGGCGGTGCGCGGCGGGCTCGCTTGCGGCGTCCATAGATCGGGTCCGGAGCACTCTCGCCGTCGCCACGCAGGCTGAAGCGTTTATAGGTCCACTGATACTGCGCCGGAACACGCCGCGCGCAGGCCTCGATGCCTGTGTTCATCGCGGCAACCGCGACCGTCGGATCGCTGTCGCTCACGGCCGGGTCGGCCGGCGCAAAATGCAGCACATAGCCGGCACCCCGCGGCAGGCGCTCGGCATAACCGAACACGACCGCCGCACCGGTCTTGTGCGCAAGCCGGCAAAGCAGGGTCATGCTCACCGTGGGCTGGCCGAAGAAGGGCGCGTCCACGCCCTCGCCGCCCTTGGGTCGCTGGTCGGGCAGGATGCCCACCATCCGGCCCTCCTTCAGGCGCCGGAACAGCAGCCGCACACCGGCGGCTTCCGCGCGCACGGCTTCAGCACCCAGCGTGGTGCGCGCATTCATCAGCAGCGGCTCGTATTCGGCGCGCTGCGGTACGCGATACAGGATCGTCAGGGGCGCGATGCTCGACAGCCACAGGTTCAGCAACTCCCAGCAACCCAGGTGGGGTGCCGCGACCAGCACGCCGCGTCCGGCCGCCACCGCGGCGTCCAGATGCTCGCGGCCATTCACCCCGCGGATGGCCGCGAGCGTTCGTTGCGGACTGCCACCCCAGATCCACGCCAATTCAGTCAGTCCACGACCGGCTTCAGCCAGCGTCGCGGCGACCAGCTCACGCTGGGCCGCGGCGTCGAGCTGCGGAAAACACAGCGCGATGTTGGTTCTGGCCACCCGGAACTCCCGCGTGCCGAGCAAACGCGCGAGTACTCCGATGGGCCGGCCCATGGCATGCAGCACGCGCAGCGGAAGGATCGCACCGGCGCGCAATGCCAGGCGCAAGAGTCGGACGTGCAAGGGCATGGGCCGCGCATGATACGCGCGAGCGGGGGCTTCTGCGCTGCGGCCGGTCTGCGGCACCATGGCGCTCCCGCTCCCTGCAACGGCCCCGACCCATGATCGCCCTGATCCAGCGCGTCAGCCAGGCCCGGGTCGAAGTCGACGGCGGGACCGTCGGCGCGATCGGGCCGGGCCTGCTGGCCCTGGTTGCCGTGCAGCCCGACGACACCGAAGCCCGCGCCGCCCGCATGCTGGAGCGCCTGCTCGGCTATCGGGTGTTCGACGACGGCGACGGCCGCATGAACCGTTCGCTGGTCGATGTCGCGGGCGGCCTGTTGCTGGTGTCGCAGTTCACCCTGGCCGCCGACACCCGCCAGGGCATGCGCCCCAGCTTCACCAGCGCCGCAGCGCCCGAACACGGCCGACGCGTGATCGAGCACCTGCTCGAATCCGCGCGAGCGGTCCATCCGGTCGTAGCCTGCGGCCGTTTCGGCGCGCACATGCAGGTGCATCTGGTCAACGACGGGCCGGTGACTTTCTGGCTCGAGTCCTGAGCGATCGCGCGCGCCGCAGTCGATTTGACGTTCAGTTGACGGAGTCGGTGGCCTTTTTCCGTTCTTCAATGCAGAGGGGCCATCGACCGCCATCCCGCCTGCCTTGCGGGCTTCGGCCGGTGGCCCCATATAGCGCGCGAAGCACGCAAGACTCCCATGGCCAGCAAGGGCTTAGCCGTCCTTGACAGCACGCCTATACTGCCCGTCTCGCTTTCCAAGGATCGTTTCCGATGGCCGTGAATCCCCTGCAGACCCAGCAACAGCAGTCCGAAATCAAGCAGCTCATCACCAAGGGTAAAGAGCAGGGATATCTGACATACGCCGAGGTCAACGACCACCTGCCGGACGACATCGTCGATCCCGAGCAGCTGGAAGACATCATCACCATGATCAACGACATGGGCATCGAGGTGCACGAAGAAGCACCGGATGCCGAGTCGCTGTTGATGAACGAGGCGGCTGCGGCCACCGACAACGACGATACCGCCACCGAAGAAGCCGTCGCGGTACTGACCGCTGTGGAGGAAACCGGCCGCACCACCGACCCGGTTCGCATGTACATGCGCGAGATGGGTACGGTGGAGCTGCTCACCCGCGAGGGCGAGATCGCGATCGCCAAGCGCATCGAAGAGGGCCTCAACCAGGTCCAGAACTCGCTGGCGCAGTTCCCGTGGTCGATCCAGATCCTGCTCGACGAGTACGAGCAGCATCTCGACGGCAAGAAGCGCATGAGCGAGTTCCTGACCGGTTTCACCGACATGGAACCGGCCGGGCCGCAGATCACCGAAGCGATGCTCGAGTCGGTCGACGAGGTGGCACCGGTGCCGGCCACCGTCGAGGAGGCCGACGAAGCGGAAACCGCCGTCGACACCGGTCCGGACCCGGTCGAGGTCAAGCGCCGCATGGACCTGCTGCGCGAGTACTACGTCAAGTTCCAGACCAACTACAAGAAGTTCGGCCCGGAGGAGAAGAAGACGCAGAAGGTCCGCGTCACCATGGCCGACGAGTTCCTCAAGCTCAAGCTGCCCGCGATCATGATCGACGGCATGGTGCGCAAGCTGCGCGATGTGGTGAACACGTTGCGCCATCACGAGCGCGCGATCATGGACATCGCGATCAAGCGCGGTCGCATGCCGCGCAAGGACTTCCTCAAGGCCTTCCCGAGCAACGAGACCAATCTGCGCTGGTGCGACAACGAAGGTCGCAAGAAGACCAAGTGGGCCAGCCACATGAAGGTGTGCAAGGTCGACATCCAGGCCGAGCAGGAGCGCCTGATCCAGCACGAGAAGGTGCTGTTCCTTGCATTGCCGGAGATCAAGGAGATCAACCGCGCGATGTCGATCGGCGAGGCCAAGGCACGCAAGGCCAAGAAGGAGATGGTCGAGGCGAACCTGCGGCTGGTGATCTCGATCGCCAAGAAGTACACCAACCGCGGCCTGCAGTTCCTCGACCTGATCCAGGAGGGCAACATCGGCCTGATGAAGGCGGTCGACAAGTTCGAGTACCGTCGTGGCTACAAGTTCTCGACCTACGCGACCTGGTGGATCCGGCAGGCCATCACGCGTTCGATCGCCGACCAGGCGCGCACCATCCGTATCCCGGTGCACATGATCGAGACCATCAACAAGCTCAATCGCATCAGCCGCCAGATGCTGCAGGAGATGGGTCGCGAGCCCACCCCCGAAGAGCTGGCGCAGAAGATGGAGATGCCGGAGGACAAGATCCGCAAGGTGCTCAAGATCGCCAAGGAGCCGATCTCGATGGAGACCCCGATCGGCGACGACGAGGACTCGCATCTGGGCGACTTCATCGAGGACACCAGCATCGAATCGCCGGTCGAGGCGGCCACCGGCACCGGCCTGCAGGAGACCGTGCGCGACGTGCTCGCGGGCCTGACGCCGCGCGAGGCCAAGGTGCTGCGCATGCGCTTCGGCATCGACATGAACACCGACCACACGCTGGAAGAGGTCGGCAAGCAGTTCGACGTGACCCGCGAGCGGATTCGCCAGATAGAGGCCAAGGCGCTGCGCAAGCTGCGTCATCCGAGTCGTTCCGAGCAGTTGCGCTCGTTCCTCGACCTCGAGTAGCGATTGCGCCGCGGCGCGCCGCCACGCCGCGTGCGTGGACGGCGCTACGCGGGATAGATCGCGCCCAGTACGCGCGGGCCCTGCGCCCCGGTCACCGCGGGCAAATTGCCTGGCCTCCCGGCCAGGCACTCTCTGGCCAGCCACGCGAACAGCGAGGCCTCGACGAAGTCGGGGTCGATGCCGTGCTGCGCGGTGGATTCGAGCAGCACCGGCGCGACCGCCGCCGCGATGCGCTCCATCAGGAATCCGTTATGCACGCCGCCGCCGCAGGCGATCAGACGCCGGGTGTCGGGCGCGTGCGCTTTCAGTGCGCTGGCGATGCTCAGCGCGCTCAGTTCGGTGAGGCTTGCGAGGATGTTCGCGTCGCCCGCCGGCAATGGCCCGCGATCGGCCAGCCACTGGAGGTCGAACTCTTCGCGCCCGGTGCTCTTGGGCGGCATCCGCTCGAAATACGGGTAGTCCAGCCAGCGCGCCACGGCATCGCTGTCGACGCGACCGCCGCGCGCGACGCTGCCGCCGCTGTCGAAGGTCCCGCCCAACTGGCGTGCGATCCAGGCATCCAGCAGGCAATTGGCAGGGCCGGTGTCGAAACCGCGGACCGCTGCCGATGGCTCAGCGGGCAACAGCGTCAGGTTCGCGATGCCGCCGAGGTTGAGCACCGCACGCGCCTCGCCATCGCGACGCAGCACCGCCGCGTGGAATCCCGGGGCCAGCGGCGCGCCTTGCCCGCCGGCCGCGACGTCGCGACGTCGGAAATCAGCCACCGTGGTGATCCCGGTCAGCTCGGCGATGGTGGTCGGATCGCCCAGTTGCAGCGTGAAGGCGGGCATCGAGCGAGGTCGATGGCGGACGGTCTGACCATGGCTTCCGATCGCGGACACCATCCCGGCATCGCAGCGCGCGTCTGCGAGCAGCGCGTTGGCGGCCGCGGAGAAAGCCCGACCGATGCTTACGTCGAGCGCACCGAGTTGTTCCAGCGTGATCGCGGCCCGGCCTTGGGACAGGTCCAGGATCTCCCGACGCAATCCGGGCTCATAGGCGCAGGCGCGCGTGGCGAGCACGCGGGGTTGTGGCGAGAACTCGACCAGCGCGGCGTCGATGGCGTCCGCGCTGGTGCCGGATATCAGGCCCAGGAAAAGTCCGGTATCCGCGGCCACCCTTGCGCGCTCAGCGCGACGCAAGCACGTCGCGCGACTCGATCAGCGCAAGCTGCGCGAGCATCGCGCCGCTGGTGTCGCGGAAACGCCGCAGTTCCTGTCCGTTCAGCGGCTCGGCCTTGGGCAGGGTGACGGTGAGTGGATCGCGGTGGGCGCCGGCGATCCGGAACTCGTAGTGCAGATGCGGCCCGGTCGCCAGGCCGGTCATGCCCACGTTGCCGATCAACTGGCCTTGGCGCACCCTGCCGCCAACCTTGAGGCCTGGCGCAAAACGCGACAGATGTCCGTACAGTGTCGTGTAGCGGCCGCCGTGCTCGACGATCACCACGTTGCCGTAGCCGTTCTGCCAGCCGCGGAATTGCACCTTGCCGTCGCCGGCGGCGCGGATCGGCGTGCCGGTGGGCGCGGCATAGTCAACCCCGCGATGGGCGCGCATCCGGCCCAGCACCGGGTGCATGCGACCCGCGCTGAAGCGCGAGCTGATCCGGCTGAATTCCACCGGCGTGCGCAGGAACGCCTTGCGCAAGCTGCGCCCCGCCGGATCGAAGAAATCGAATTGGCCGTCGGCCAGTTCGTGGCGGATCGCCACGTGCCGGCGGCCCTGGTTGGTGAATACCGCGCCGAGGATCGCCCCGCCGCGAAGGCGCTCGCCGTCCTGGTAGAGCTCCTCGTAGATCACCGAGAATTCGTCGCCGCGTCGCAGGTCCTGCGCAAAATCGACGTCGTAGGCGAACACGTTGGCCATTTGCATGATGGTTGCGTCCGACAGGCCCGCTGCATCACCAGCCGCGAACAGCGATTGCTCGATCCGTCCGCTGGCAATGGCTACGCGCCGTTCCAGTGCACGCTCCGTGATCTCTTCGCGGATTGCACCCGCCTCGATATGCACGGTGACCCGCCGCGTATCGCCGGCGTCGAAGCGGATTGCCGACAGCGCGGCATCCGGATGCCGCAGGAACTCGAAGCGCTGGCCAGGCTTGATGCGGGTCAGGGCCTCCGGGAAGCGCGATGCCTCGACGATCCGATGCAGCAGCGCTGCCGGCAATCCCTCGGCGCTGAAGATGCTGCCCATGGTCTGGCCTGGTTGCACGGTGCGGACCGACCAGTCAGCGCGACCCGTCGAAGCCGGGTCTGCATCCGCAGTGCGCGCCGCAGCGGTGATGGGCGGCAGCGTGACCGGCTGTGCGATCAATCCCTTGGCGTCACTGCCGGTCCTGGCGACGGACGCCCAGCCAGGCATGACCACGAAGCTCAGGAACGCGACCAGTGCGGTCAGCGTGACCAACACGCCGCGCTCGCGATGCCACTGGATCGGCGCGCGGGCGAAATTCTGGATGAAGTTCCAATCGTCGCGCGAACGATAGAAGCGCCAGTGGCGGGTCTGCGCATGCCGGCGGGCGGATTGCCGCCGGGCAGAAATCACGCGCGAATCGGGCAGCTGTGGAGCATCCAAGGTCGGGCTTCCATGACGTCGCCACCGAGAGTAGCCGGGCCCGCGAAACCGCGTCAAACACCGCGTCACGTTTTCGAGAACCCCGTTGCAACTCCTTAACGGACCTTTAACTTTTGCGCCCAGCGGGCCACCCACGCCAGGCATCTGCCGCATCGCCGCCAAGTCTTCCTTCCCCGCGCTTTCCGGCTAGCCCGCATCCGTCCGCACACACGTCCCGGGCACCGTCGTCCAGCCTGCGGTGCGCTCCCACCGCTCGCAGGAAGACTGCCCGTACGTCGACGTGGCGCATCGCACTGGCAGGCCCTGCGCACAAGCTATGCAATCGGTGGTCGAGGTGTTGACGGCCATGAAATGGCTGGTATAGTGCGCGGCTCCCTACGGCGCTATGCCGGTCGCGACGAGACGTCGCCCCGAG
>JANOEA010000173.1:0-7925 GCA_031412975.1 Pseudomonadota bacterium
TTCGGGGCGAGCGTGCCGAGGCAGCCCAGGCTCTGGCAGACAAGGCGGATCAGCTGCGCGGCCGTCAGCGGCTGCTGAACCAGCAGGTCGAGGGCATCGTGCGCGAAGCGGGGCAGGTATCCCTACGCCATGCGGACCTGACTCGTCGCTTCGGGCTGGTGGCGGAAGTGCCTTGCACCGGGACCGACCTGCAGGGGCGCTGCAAGCTTCTTGGCGACGCGCGGGAAGCCCAGGCGCTGCTGCCGTCGGTCGATGCCCTGATCGACGTGCTCAGGGGGCGCCAGCGGGCCGCGGAGGCGGAACGAACGGCGGTGGCAGAACAGCTTGTCCCGCTGGTCGATGCGGCGGAGCGCCGGAACGAGGCCGAGCGACGCTTCGAATCGGCGCAGGTGCGCTCCTCGAAGATCGCGACCATGAAACTAGCGTTCGGCGCCGAATACGGGCTGCGCGCCACCGACGCCAACGTATTGGGCATCCTGTCGATGGTGTTCTGGTCGCTGATGCTGGTGGTCACGGTCAAGTACGTGAACATCATCATGCGCGCCGACAATCGCGGCGAGGGCGGGATCATGGCGCTGATGGCGCTCGCGCAGCGCTGCCTGCCGATCGCCTCCGACGCCGGTTATGTGGTCGGCATCCTGGGCGTGTTCGGCGCGGCGCTGTTCTTCGGCGATGGCGTGATCACCCCGGCAATGACCGTCCTGTCGGCAGTCGAAGGGCTGGAGATTGCCGCGCCTGCGCTGCACCAGTACGTGGTGCCGATCACCATCGTGGTGCTGCTGGGCCTGTTCTCGCTACAGCGCAACGGAACCGAGAAGGTCGGCAAGCTGTTCGGTCCGGTGATGGTCGTATGGTTCCTGGTGCTCGGGCTGCTGGGCCTGCTGCAGGTGCTCGAAGCGCCACGCGTACTGGGCGCGGTGAACCCGGTCCACGCGATCGAGTTCGCCGGGCACCATGGCAAGGCGGCATTCCTGGTACTGGGCGCGGTGGTCCTGGCGGTGACCGGCGCGGAAGCGCTGTACGCCGACATGGGCCATTTCGGGCGCATCCCGATCCGCACCGGCTGGCTGGTGCTGGTGATGCCGGCGCTGGTGCTCAACTACTTCGGGCAAGGTGCGCTGCTGCTCGAACACCCGTCGGCGGTGCAGAACCCGTTCTTCCGCATGGCGCCCGACTGGGCGTTGTTCCCGCTCATCGTGCTCGCCACGCTAGCCGCGGTCATCGCGTCCCAGGCGGTCATTTCGGGCGCGTTTTCTGTGGCGCGCCAGGCCATGTTGCTGGGCTATCTGCCGCGCCTGGAGGTCCGCCACACGTCGCCCGACGCGATCGGACAGGTTTTCGTGCCGTACGTGAATCGGGTGTTGCTGGTGGTGGTCGTGGCACTGGTCCTGGTGTTCCAGAAGTCCGACAACCTCGCGGTGGCCTACGGTGTTTCCGTGACCGGCACCATGCTCATCGACACCCTGATCATGATCGTGCTCGCGCGCGCGCGGTGGCACATCGCACCGTGGATACTGTGGCCCGCGGCCGCCGTGTTCCTCACCATCGACTTGGCGTTCCTGGCCGCCAACCTGACCAAGTTCTCCGATGGCGCGTGGTTCCCGATCGCGGTCGGCCTGTTGGTGTTCGCGATCATGCGCACCTGGAAGAAAGGCCGCGAGCTGATCCGGGAGGGAACCCGGCGCGGCAAGCTTTCGATGCCGGGGTTCATACGCAGTATCGAGGCGACACCGCCCTTGCGCGTGCCCGGAACCGCGATTTTCATGACCGCCACCAACGACGTGGTCCCCGACGCCCTGCTGCACAACCTCAAGCACAACAAAGTGCTCCACCAGCGCAACTTGCTGTTGACGATCGATACCGTATCCGCTCCGCGTGCCGAATCCGACGAGCGCGTCGCGGTGACGCCCCTCGGCTCGGAGTTCTACCGGGTCAGCCTGCGCTTCGGTTTCATGGAGGACCCCGATGTGCCTCGCGCGATGCCGTTGCTTTCCCAACGTGGACTGGAAGTGGACATGCGCGATGCGACCTACTTCGCCAGCCGCGAGACGGTGGTGGCGACCGCGCGCAAGGGCATGCCGCCGTGGCGCGACAAGCTGTTCGCATTCATGCTCCGCAATGCGGTCACCGCGACGACCTTCTTCAAGATTCCCAGTAACCGGCTGGTCGAACTGGGGACCCAGGTCGAAATCTGAACCACGCCCGAGGGGGCTCCGCCCGCTATCCTAGTCGGCATGGAAGAACCCCGCATCATCGCGTCCGACGCCTCCCGCGAAGACGAGGCCCTCGACGCCAGCATCCGTCCGCGCCGACTGGCCGAATACCTCGGCCAGCAGGCCGTGCGCGAGCAGATGAGCATCTATATCGAGGCCGCCCGAAAACGCGGCGAGGCGCTCGACCATGTGCTGATCTTCGGCCCGCCGGGGCTGGGCAAGACCACGCTGGCGCACGTGATCAGCGCCGAACTCGGGGTCAGCCTGCGCAGCACCTCGGGCCCGGTGATCGAGCGCGCGGGCGATCTGGCCGCGTTGCTGACCAACCTGCAGCCGCGCGACGTGCTGTTCGTCGACGAGATCCATCGCCTCTCGCCGGTCGTCGAGGAGGTGCTGTATCCGGCGATGGAGGACTACCAGATCGACATCATGATCGGCGAGGGCCCCGCCGCGCGCTCGATCAAGCTCGACCTGCCGCCGTTCACGCTGATCGGTGCGACCACCCGTGCGGGGCTTCTGACCAGCCCGCTGCGCGACCGCTTCGGCATCGTGCAGCGGCTGGAGTTCTACAGCCGCGAGGAGCTCGGCGCGATCGTGCGCCGCTCGGCGAAGATCCTCGACATCGTTTGCGACGGCAACGGTGCGGACGAGATCGCGCGGCGCGCGCGCGGTACGCCGCGCATCGCCAACCGCCTGCTGCGCCGGGTGCGCGACTTCGCCCAGGTGCGCGGCGACGGCAGCATCACCCGCGATCTGGCCGATGCGGCGATGAAGATGCTCAAGGTCGACGCCGAGGGTTTCGACAGCCTTGATCGGCGCATGCTGCTGACCATCATCGAGAGCTTCGACGGCGGTCCGGTGGGCGTGGAATCGCTGGCCGCGGCGTTGTCGGAAGAACGCGGCACCATCGAAGACGTGCTCGAGCCATTCCTGATCCAGCAGGGCTTCCTGACCCGCACCGCGCGCGGCCGGATGGCGACCGCCAAGGCCTATCGCCACTTCGGGCTGGCCCCACCGCGGCGCGCCGATGCGCCGGTGGCCGATCTGTTCGATGCGGGGACCGGCAGCGGTGGCTGAGCCCGTGGGCGCACCGTTCGAATGGACCGTGCGGGTGTACTGGGAGGATACCGATGCCGGCGGCGTGGTCTACCATGCCGGCTACCTGCGCTTCCTCGAACGCGCGCGCAGCGAGTGGCTGCGCAGCCGCGGGATCGCGCAGGCGCGGCTTAGCGCCAGCGACGGAGTGCTGTTCGCGGTGACCCAAATGGACCTGAAATTCCTGCATCCGGCGCGCCTGGACGATGAGCTGCGGGTGTCCTGCCGGCTCGACCAGTTGGGCGGTGCCAGCATGCGGTTCAGCCAGGATGTGGTTCGGATTGCGGACAATCACCCCATCGTACGTGCGCAGGTGCGTGCTGCCTGCCTTGCGGCCGGAACTTTCCGACCGCGGCCCATACCCAAGAATCTGCTAGCGGAGCTGTCTCGATGAACCAGGAATTGGACTATCTGAAGCTGGTGCTGGAAGCCAGCCTGCCGGTGAAGCTGGTGATGCTCGCCCTGCTGCTGGCCTCGGTCGCATCGTGGATGATCATCCTGCGCAAGAAGGCGATGATCGACCGCGCGCAGCGCGAGGCCAACGAGTTCGAGGAGCGCTTCTGGTCCGGCGCAGACCTGGCCACCCTGTTCAAGGAGATGGGCACCCGCGGCGGCCAGCTGACCGGCCTCGAGAGCGTGTTCGAAGCCGGCTTTCGCGAGTTCGCGCGCCTGCGCAACCGGCGCCAGATGGACGGGCGGATCATGCTCGAAGGCGCGCAGCGTGCGATGCGGGTCACCGTGGCGCGCGAGGTCGACCGCCTCGAACAGAGCCTCGAGTTCCTCGCCACCGTCGGCTCGACGAGTCCCTACGTGGGCCTGTTCGGCACCGTGTGGGGCATCATGATCGCCTTCCACGGGCTGGCCAGCGTGAAGGAGGCGACCATCGCGATGGTCGCGCCCGGCATCTCCGAGGCCCTGATCGCCACCGCGATGGGCCTGTTCGCCGCGATTCCCGCAGTGATCGCGTACAACCGCTACTCGACCAAGGTCGACCGCCTGAACTCCCGCTACGACACGTTCCAGGAGGAGTTCTCGCAGATCCTGCAGCGCCAGACACAGGTCGAGGACAACGGCTGAACCCCCGCCGCCTGCGCTGAACGTTGTTACTCCGACTCTTGACTAGGATCCGCCGATGGGCGCCAGCACTACTCCCCGCAAAGGCCGCCGCCGTCGTGCGATGGCCGACATCAACGTGGTGCCGTACATCGACGTGATGCTGGTGCTGCTGGTGATCTTCATGATCACCGCACCGCTGCTCAATCTCGGCGTCGACATCGAGCTGCCGAAATCCAACGCGCGTTCGTTGGAACAGAAGACCGAGCCGGTGCTGGTGACCGTCGACGCGCAGGGCGCGTTGTTCCTGACCCTCGGCAAGGCCGAGCGCGAAGCGCTCGACGAGGCGACCCTGGTCAGCAAGGTGTCGGCCTTCGTGCGTGCCAACCCGAACGTGCCGGTGCTGATCGGTGGCGACGAGCGGGTGCCTTACGGCCGCGTGTACCAGGCGATGGTGCTGATGCAGCAGGCCGGCGCGCCGCGCGTGGGCCTGATGAGCGCACCGCTCGAGGCGGCGCCCGTCCGGCCCTGACATGGCGTCGAACAACGACCAGCTCGGACCGCTGCTGCTTTCGCTGGCCATCCACGCGCTGTTGCTGGCCGGCCTGTGGGCCACCACGCTCGGCTGCGAGACCTGGAACGCGGCGGTCGTGCGCCTGCAGTTGCCGCAGCTGCTCTCGATGACCTGCAGCAAGCCGCTGGATCTGGAAGGCCCGGTGATCGAGGCGATGCTGGTCGACTACACGCCGCCGAAAGCCGCGCGCGCGCAGGTCGCGCGGCCACGGCCGCAACCGCCGCGGCCGCAACCGCCGGCGCCCGAGCCGCCGCCACCGACACCGCTGCTGCCGCCGAATCCGCCGCCGGCCGACGATGTGGTCGAGCAGGAGCGCATCGACCGCGACGGCCAGCTGCCGGCGCTGGAGGCCGAGCGCGAACAGGAAGAGCGCCGCAGGCGCGAGCAGATCGAGCTCGAGGCGCAGCAGCGCCTGACCACGATGGAGCGCGATCGCCAGCAGCAGCTCGACGACATCCGCCGCCAGCGCGAACAGGCGCAGCAGCGCCGGGAACTCGAGGAGCAGCGCCTCGCGCAACTGGTCGACCAGCAGCGCGCCGACGTCGCCGACCGCCAGCGAGAGACCGAAACCGAGCGCATGCAGGACATGCTGGAGCGCGAGAACGCACAGCGCGCCGGCACCGGCGGAACGCAGAACGACCTGCGCAGCCGCTACTTCTTCGCGATCACCCAGCAGGTGCAGCAGAACTGGCTGCGCCCGGACTCGACCCGGCCGCCGATCCGCTGTTCGATCCGCATCGCGCAGATTCCCGGCGGCGACGTGATCGACGTGTCGTTCGTCGGCCAGTGCAACACCGACGAGATCACCCGTCGCTCGATCGAGGCGGCGGTGCGCCGCGCCCCGCTGCCGTACGCCGGCTACGAGACGGTGTTCACCCGCAACATCACATTCGACTTTTCATGGGACGGTTAAGCATGACTCCACGCATTGTTCTATTGGCGCTGCTGCTGCTGGGCAGCCACGGCGCGGTTCTCGCCCAGGGCGGTTTGTCCAGCGACGAGCCGCGGCTGGAGATCCGCAACGGCGTGGCTGCCGCGATCCCGATCGCGGTGGTGCCGTTCGCGCTGGAAAGCTCCGGCTTGCCGCCGGATACCGACATCGCGGCCGTGATCGCGGCCGATCTGAACCGGGTCGGCCAGTTCCGCAGCCTCGCGCGGCAGGACGTGGTCGAATATCCCGCGCGCGAGGCCGAGGTGAAGTTCCCTACCTGGCGCGTGCTCAAGCAGGACTTCCTGGTGGTCGGCCGCGTGCAGGACGCCGAGGCCGGTGCCTACCGGATCGAGTTCGAGCTGTTCGACGTGGCCAAGCAGCAGCGCCTGCAGGGCCTCGCGCTGACCGCGCGCGCGGGCGATCTGCGCGGCGCCGCGCATCAGATCGCCGACCTGGTCTACGAGAAGATCATCGGCATTCGCGGCGCGTTCTGGACCCGGATCGCCTACATCACCTCGATCGGCAGTCTGAAGGACCGCCAGTTCGCGCTGATGGTGGCCGATTCCGATGGCTACAACCCGCAAACCGTGGTGCGCTCGCGCGAGCCGCTGCTGTCGCCGGCCTGGTCGCCGGATGGCAAGAAGCTGGCCTATGTGTCGTTCGAGCGCGGCAATTCGTCGATCTACCTGCAGGACATCACTACCGGCCAACGTGAGGTGCTGGCCTCGTACAAGGGCATCAACGGTGCGCCCGCGTTCTCTCCCGATGGCAACCGGCTGGCCCTGACCCTGTCGATGTCGGGCAATCCCGAGATCTACGTGATGGATATCGCGAGTCGCCGGGTGACCCAGGTGACCCGCCATTTCGCGATCGACACCGAAGCCAACTGGATGCCCGACGGGCGCTCGCTGGTGTTCACCTCCGATCGCGCCGGCAAGCCGCAGCTCTACCAGATCCCGGTCGCCGGCGGCGATGCCACGCGGCTGACCTTCTCCGGTGAATACAATGCCGGAGGCGTGATTTCGTGGGACGGCAAGCAGTTCGCTATGGTGCAGGGCAACGGGAACGTGTATCGTATTGCGGTTCTGGATCGGTCGCTCGGTAGCCCCGGCGAGACCCGGGTGCTGTCGCCCGGCAACCTCGACGAGGCACCCAGCTATGCGCCGAACGCAAGCATGTTGATTTACGCCGCCCGCGAAGGATCGCGTGGCGTGTTGTATGCCGTATCGGCCGACGCACGCGTGCGCCAACGACTGGTGCTAGCCGATGGCGATGTTCGCGAGCCGGCGTGGTCGCCGTTCCGGCAGCGCTGAAAGTTCGATTCCGGCGGGTCGCGAGGCCCGGCCGTCCTGATTTACCTGCCAACCTTCAAGAAGGGCCATAACAATGAATACCCCGATTCGTCTGATCCTCGCTGCCGCCCTGTGCGTCGGTGTCGCCGCATGCGCCAAGAAAGCCACCGTCGTCGAGACACAGCCCGAGCCGATGCCGGTCGCCCCGGACACCACCGCGGCCGTCGACGACGGCAAGTACGACGCGGAGGATCTCGAGACCGTCGCCTGCCTGCGTCAGCGCGTCGTGTACTTCGATTTCGATCGCTCCGACATCCGCTCCGAGGCACAGGAAATCCTCGCCTGCCACGGCAAGTACCTGCGTGACCGCTCGAGCGCCCAGGTCACCCTCGAAGGCCATGCCGACGAGCGCGGCACGCGCGAGTACAACCTCGGCCTCGGCGAGCGCCGCGGTAATGCGGTGTCGTCAGCCCTGCAGGCCAACGGCGGCTCGGCCGGCCAGCTCAATGTCGTGAGCTACGGCGAAGAGCGTCCGGTCGCGGAAGGCAGCAACGAAGAAGCGTGGGCGCAGAACCGCCGCGTTGAAATCGTCTACACCGCCAAGTAAGCGACACACGACTGATGCCCGTTGTGCAACGTGGTGCGTGGTTCCTCGCGGCGGCCCTGGTGGTCGCCGCGATGTCCCCGGATGTCTTCGCCCAGGGTCGTTTGAGCCTGTCCGAGCGCATCGAGCGCCTCGAACAGCAGGCGCAGGGCCAGGGCCAAGG
>JANOEA010000174.1:0-1692 GCA_031412975.1 Pseudomonadota bacterium
GCGCGCGAGGTGCTGGTGGTGCGCCACGAAGAACTCGGTGCGGTGGTCGAGTGGGCCGACAGCGCGGCCCGATTGCATGAATGGCGTGGCCGCCATTCGGCGTCGCGGGTGATCGTCACCGGTTTCGTCGCACGCGATGTCGAAGGACGCGCCACCACGCTCGGCCGCAACGGCAGCGACTACTCCGGCGCGATCTTCGGCGCGCTCTTCGATGCCAGCGAGGTGCACATCTGGACCGACGTCGATGGTGTGCTCAGCGCCGATCCGCGGCTGGTGCCCGAGGCCGTGCTGGTGCCGGAACTGACCTACGCGGAGGCCTGCGAGCTGGCCTATTTCGGCGCCAAGGTGATCCACCCGCAGACCATGCAGCCGGTGATCGCGCGCGGCATCCCGCTGCGCATCCGCAACACCTTCAAGCCAGGCCACGAGGGCAGCCGGATCGCGGCCGATGCGGCCACCACGCCACCGGTCAAGGGCATCACCGCGATCGGCAATCTGTGCATGGTCAGCGTTGAAGGCGCCGGCATGATCGGCGTGCCCGGTACCGCCGAGCGCGTGTTCGCAGCACTGCACCGCGCCGGCATCTCGGTGGTGATGATCTCGCAGGGCTCCTCCGAGCACTCGATCTGCTGCGTGGTCGAGAACCAGCATGCCGAACGCGCGGTGCGGGTGCTCGAAGATGCGTTCGCGCGCGAACTCTCGCGCGGCCAGATCCAGCGGGTGACCGCCGAGCCCGGCATCAGCGTGCTGGCGGTGGTCGGCGAGGGCATGGCCGGTACGCCGGGCATCGCGGCGCGACTGTTCGAATCGCTCGCGCGCGCATCGATCAACGTGCGCGCGATCGCGCAGGGCGCATCGGAGCGCAATATCTCGGTCGCGATCGCCAGCCGCCACGCCGCGCGCGCGCTGCGCGCGGTGCACGCGGGGTTCTACCTGTCGGCGCAGACGATCTCGATCGGCGTGGTGGGCCCGGGCCACGTCGGTCGTGCGCTGCTCGCGCAGATCGATGCGGTATCGCCGCGCCTGCTGCGCGAGGCGAACCTGGACCTGCGGGTGCGCGCGATCAGCGACAGCAGGCACCTGCTGCTGTCCGAGCAGGCGATCGACCTGGGCGACTGGAAGGCCGCGCTCGATCGCAGCAGCGACAGCGCGGACTTCGCCCGACTGGCCGAGCACGTCGATGCCGAACACCTGCCGCATGCGGTGATCGTCGACTGCTCGGCGTCGTCGATGGTCGCCGATCGTTATCCCGAGTGGCTCGCGCGCGGCATCCACGTGATCACGCCCAACAAGCAGGCCGGCGCGGGGCCGATGTCGCGCTATCGTGCGATTCGCGAAGCCGCGAGCGCACACGATGCGCGCTTCCGTTACGAGGCAACGGTCGGCGCGGGCCTGCCGATCGTGACCACCCTGCGCGATCTGCTCGACACCGGCGACGAGGTGCTCGCGGTGGAGGGCATCCTCAGCGGCACCCTGGCGTGGCTGTTCAACCGTTTCGATGGCCAGCTACCGTTTTCGATCCTGGTCGAGGAGGCGCGCGCTGCGGGCTATACCGAGCCCGATCCGCGCGACGATCTGTCGGGCACCGACGTGGCGCGCAAGCTGGTGATCCTCGGTCGCGAGATGGGCCTGTCGCTCGAACTGTCCGACGTGAAGGTCGAGAGCCTGGTGCCCGAAGAGCTGTCGCAGGAC
>JANOEA010000175.1:0-3603 GCA_031412975.1 Pseudomonadota bacterium
CCTGCCACAGGTCGATGCGGCCATCCTGGTCGTGGTCGACCGCCCATGTCGCATAGCTGGTCGGCATGAACTGGCCGAGCCCCATCGCACCCGCATACGAGCCCTTGAGCTCGGTCAGCGGCATCGGGAAGCGGTCTTCGATCAGCAGCAGTCGCTTGAGTTCGCCGCGGAAGTACGGCGCGCGCGGCGGGTAATGGAACGCGAGCGTGGCCAGCGCATCGAGCACCCGCCAGCGGCCGGTGTTGCCGCCATACGATGTCTCCACGCCGATGATCGCGACGATCAGCTCGGGCGGCACGCCGTACTGGCGCGCGATCGGCTCGAGCAACTCCGCGTGCTCGCGCCAGTACGCCACCCCGCCATCGATGCGCTGCGCGCTGATGAAGATCGGCCGGTACTGGTGCCACGGCTTGGCCTCGGCCGGCCGCGTCATCGCGTCGATGATGCCTTGCTGCTTCACCGCGCCGTTGAGGATCTCGTGGAGGCGCTCTTCGGTCAGGTCGGGACGGCTCGTGGCGGCCTCCGCGAGCACCTCGCGCACGAATTCGGCTTGTCCGGGATGGACATGCGGCGCGGCGTAGGTGGCCGGGACGGCCGCGAACAGGGCCGCGGCGGCAAGGGCGAACAGATAAGGGGGTTTCATCGGGCGAGGAAGTTACCACGGGCGCTGCCCGGCTCGAATCGTCGCCCGGCTCGAATCGTCGCATGTGCGTTCAGCAACGTGCGATCCGTGTGCTCGCGCAGGTGCGGGCGACTGTGCGGGCAAGATGCCCATGCATGGCGGGCGGGCGCATACTGTCGCGAAATCAACGGAGCAGACCATGTCGCAGCCGCGCGATCCCAGCCGTCGCCACGCCCTCGTCGGTGCCCTCGCATTCGCCGGACTCTCCGGCCTGCATCCGCTGCTGGCAGCGACCCCGCGGCAGACCGAAGGTCCGTTCTTCCCGGTCGGCGATCCGTCCGAATCGGACTTCGACCTCACCCAGCTCGCAGATCACACGGAAAGCGCCGCGGGCAAGGTGGTCGAGATCCACGGCGTGGTGCTCGGTGCAGATGGCGCGCCGCTCGCCGGCGCGATCGTGCACGTGTGGCAGGCCAACCACCACGGTCGCTACGCGCATCCGGCCGACAACAATCGCGCACCGCTCGATTCGCACTTCCAGGGTTACGCGAAGCTGCGCACGGATGATGCGGGCGCATGGCGGGTCAAGACCATCGTGCCCGGCGCCTATCCGGTCGGCGCCGGCTGGTCGCGGCCACCGCACGTGCATTTCAAGGTGTCGCACAAGGGTTATCGCGAGTTGGCCACGCAGATGTACTTCGCCGGCGATCCGCTCAATGCCGTCGACCGCATCCTCGGCGCGCTGACCCCCGCGGAGCAGGCGCAGGTGGTGGTGGATTTCGGCACCGTCGGACCTGATGGCAACCCGCTGGGCCGCTTCGAACTCGCCCTGGACCGGGTCTGACCGCTCAGCCACGCACCTCGCGGCGGGTCATTGAACCCGACGCTTTGACGCCTTGCAGATCGTTGCGTCAGAGGATGTGCACCCTGGGGTGCCCGAGATCACCTCCGGCGCCAGTGGCTGATCGGCGACCTTGTTTGATATCGTGATATCGTTGCCCGCAATCAGCCGCATCCGGAGCGCGCCGTGGCCCAGATCATCGTTCGCAACCTCGATCCTGCAATCAAGACCGCGCTGCAGGAGCGGGCCGTATTGCGCGGCACCAGCATGGAGGCCGAAGCGCGCGAGATCCTGCAGCGGGCCCTGTCCCGCTCGCGACCCACGTCGAGGGGCCTCGGCAGTGCGATCCGCGCACGTTTCGCGCGCGTGCGCGACACCGTCGATCTCGAGGTCCTGCCTGCGGCCGAGGTGCGTGCGCCGCGGCTTCCGGACTGATCGGCACGACCATCCGGCCCGCTCCGCCACCTCACAGCCGTGATCGTCCTCGACACCAACGTGATCTCCGAGCTGATGCGCGCGCAACCCGCGTCCGAGGTCGTGGCCTGGTTGGATGCGCAGGACGCCGAAGCGGTCTGGATCTCCAGCGTGAGCGTGCTCGAGATCCGTTACGGCATCGAGCTGCTCGACGACAATGCGCGGCGCTTGCGCCTTGAGCGTGCCTTCGACGCGATGCTGCGCGAGGACCTGTCGACGCGCATCGTTTCCTTCGACGTCGCGGCAGCGGAACAAACCGCGCGCCTGAGCGCGCTGGCGCGCCGCCAGGGTCGCACCATCGAACTTCGCGACGCGATGATCGCCGGCATTGCCGCAGCCCAGGGCGCGCTGCTGGCCACGCGCAACACGCGCCATTTCGCCGAATGCGGAGTCGACCTGGTCGACCCCTGGCACCACGCAGACGCATGAACCCCTCGCCGTGAACCTGCTCGCCGAACTCCAGCGCCGCAACGTGATCCGCATGGCCGGGCTGTATCTGGTCGGTGCGTGGCTGATCGTGCAGGTCCTGGGCACGGTGTCACCGATGCTGGGCGCTCCGGACTGGGTGGGGCGCACGGTCCTGGCCCTGCTGGCGATCGGCTTCGTGCCGGCACTGGTGTTCGCGTGGGTGTTCGAGCTCACGCCGGAAGGCATCAAGCGCGACACCGAGGTGCCGGCCGACGCGGCCATCGCAAGGCCGACCGCGCGGCGCATGGACCGCATGATCATCGTCGTGCTGCTGCTCGCACTCGGCTACTTCGCGGTCGACAAGTTCGTGCTGGCGCCAGCATCCGTCGGCATGGCCGACCAGAGCACAGCGCCGGCGCCCGCTGTCGCGATGCCTGCGAACACCGCACTCGTCGCAGCCGCCGCCCAAGGCGTGCAGACCGCCTCGGATCCGAAGTCGATTGCGGTGCTCGCCTTCGCCAACATGAGCGCGGACCCGGACAACGAATACTTCTCCGACGGCGTGGCCAAGGAGATCCTCAATGCTCTGGCGAAGGTCGACGAACTGAAGGTCGCCGGGCGCACCTCGTCGTTCTACTTCAAGGGTCGCAACGAATCACTCGCCGCGATTGGCGGCACGCTCGGCGTAGCGCACGTGCTGGAAGGCTCGGTGCGCAAACAAGGCGAGCGCTTGCGCATCAGCGCGAAGTTGCTGCGGGTCAGCGATGGCGTGGAGATGTGGGCGGACACCTTCGACGGCACCGATGCCGACATCTTCGCGCTGCAGGAGAACATCGCGCAGCAGGTCACCAGCGAGCTGAAGGTGGCGCTCAATGCCGGCCAGCAGGGGCGCCTGGTCGACGTCGGCACCCGCGATCCGGATGCCTACGCGGCATACCTGCGCGCCACCGATGTGTTCAATCGCCGCGATACGGCGCGCTACGAAGAGGCTATCGCGGCATTGGAGCAGACGCTGCAGCGGGACCCGCAGTTTGCCCGTGCGCATTCGCGATTGGCGACGCTCTATTACGTGTTGGCGAATGCGAGGGGGGCGGATCGCTATGCCAGCCTGGCCGCCCAGGCCCGCGAGCAGGCCGAGCAGGCCTTGCGGCTGAACCCGCAGCTCGCCGAGCCGCATGCGGTGATGGGCGTGCTGCACCAGGGAGCGCGTCGCTACGGCGCGGCGCATGCGGCTCACGCGCGCGCACTGCAGCTTGAC
>JANOEA010000176.1:0-1640 GCA_031412975.1 Pseudomonadota bacterium
TGCGGCGCCTGCTCGAGAACGGCGCCAACACCAGTTTCGTCAATCGCATCGTGGACGAGGCGACGCCGATCCAGCAGCTGGTCGCCGACCCGGTCGAGCTGGTGCGCGGCTTCGAGTCGATCGCCCACCCGCGCATACCGCTGCCGCACGCATTGTTCGGCGATCAGAGGAAGAACTCGATGGGCGCCAATCTGGCCAACTCGCAGGAGATGTCCACCTTGACCGCGGCGGTCGCGGCGTTCAGCGGACCGTGGAAGGCCGAGCCGCTCGTCGTGGGCTGGAAATCCACCGGGCAAGCCATCGCGGTGACCGATCCCGCCGATCGCCGTCGCGTGGTCGGCCACTGGCAGAGCGCGGATGCCGGCGCGGTGGATGTTGCCATCGCTGCAGCAGTGGCCGCGCAGGCCGAGTGGGACCGCCTGCCCGCCGCCTCGCGCGCGAAGATGCTCGAACACGCGGCCGACCTGATGGAACAGCGCCGCGCGGAGCTGATCGCGCTGTGCGTGCACGAGGCCGGCAAGACGCTGCCCGACGGCGTGGCCGAAGTGCGCGAGGCGGTGGACTTCCTGCGCTACTACGCAGCGCAGGGCCGGCGTTTGTTCGCCGCAGCCGAGAACCTGCCGGGTCCGACCGGCGAGTCCAACCAGCTGTTCCTGCACGGGCGCGGCGTGTTCGTCGCGATCAGCCCATGGAATTTCCCGCTGGCGATCTTCATCGGCCAGGTCGCGGCCGCGCTGATGGCCGGCAACACGGTGCTGGCCAAGCCCGCCGAACAGACCAGCCTGATCGGCTTCGCGGCGGTGAAGTTGCTGCACGAAGCCGGGATTCCGCCCGCGGTGTTGCAGTTCCTGCCCGGCGATGGGGCGGTCGTGGGCGCGGCCCTCACCCGCGATGCGCGGGTCGCCGGCGTGGTGTTCACCGGCTCCACCGACACCGCGCGGATCATCAACCGCACGCTGGCCGCGCGGGATGCCGCACTCGCCACCCTGGTCGCCGAGACCGGCGGCCAGAACGCGATCATCGCCGATTCATCCGCGCTGCCCGAGCAGCTGGTCAAGGACGCGATGGCCAGCGCCTTCACCTCCGCCGGCCAGCGCTGCTCGGCCGCGCGCGTGCTGTTCGTGCAGGACGACATCGCCGACAAGGTGTGCACGATGCTGGCCGGCGCGATGGCCGAACTGGTGGTCGGCGATCCGGGCAAGTTGTCGACCGATGTGGGCCCGGTGATCGACGAGGACGCGCGCCGGATCCTGGTCGCGCACGCCGCACGGATGGATCGCGAGGCCAAGCTGATCGCAGCGATCGAGCCAGGTCCTGCCTGCGCGCACGGCACCTTCTTCGGACCCCGCGCCTACGAGATCCCGTCGCTGGCCACGCTCGAGCGCGAGGTGTTCGGTCCGATCCTGCATGTGGTGCGCTACGCGGCGTCCGAACTCGACCGCGTGATCGAGGCGATCAACGCCACCGGCTATGGCCTCACGCTCGGCATCCACAGCCGGATCGACTCCACCATCGAGCACATCCAGACCCGCATCCGCGCCGGCAACTGCTACGTCAACCGCAACATCATCGGCGCGGTGGTCGGCGTGCAGCCGTTCGGCGGCGAAGGCCTGTCCGGCACCGGCCCGAAAGCCGGCGGC
>JANOEA010000177.1:0-1640 GCA_031412975.1 Pseudomonadota bacterium
TGCGGCGCCTGCTCGAGAACGGCGCCAACACCAGTTTCGTCAATCGCATCGTGGACGAGGCGACGCCGATCCAGCAGCTGGTCGCCGACCCGGTCGAGCTGGTGCGCGGCTTCGAGTCGATCGCCCACCCGCGCATACCGCCGCCGCACGCATTGTTCGGCGATCAGAGGAAAAACTCGATGGGCGCCAATCTGGCCAACTCGCAGGAGATGTCCGCCTTGACCGCGGCGGTGGCGTCGTGCAGCGGACCGTGGAAGGCCGAGCCGCTGGTGGTGGGCTGGAGATCCACCGGGCAAGCCATCGCGGTGACCGATCCCGCCGATCGCCGTCGCGTGGTCGGCCACTGGCTCAGTGCAGATGCCGCCGCCGTTGATGCGGCGATCGGCTCTGCGGTGGCCGCACACGCCGATTGGGATCGCCTGCCCGCCGCTTCGCGCGCGAAGATGCTCGAACACGCGGCCGACCTGATGGAACAGCGCCGCGCGGAGCTGATCGCGCTGTGCGTGCGCGAGGCCGGCAAGACGCTGCCCGATGGCGTGGCCGAGGTGCGCGAGGCGGTGGACTTCCTGCGCTACTACGCAGCGCAGGGCCGGCGTTTGTTCGCCGCAGCCGAGAACCTGCCGGGTCCGACCGGCGAGTCCAACCAGCTGTTCCTGCACGGGCGCGGCGTGTTCGTCGCGATCAGTCCGTGGAATTTCCCGCTGGCGATCTTTGTAGGCCAGGTCGCGGCCGCGCTGATGGCCGGCAACACGGTGCTGGCCAAACCCGCCGAGCAAACCAGCCTGATCGGATTCGCGGCGGTGAAGTTGCTGCACGAAGCCGGCATTCCGCCCGCGGTGCTGCAGTTCCTGCCCGGCGATGGTGCGGTGGTGGGTGCGGCCCTCACCCGCGATCCGCGAGTCGCCGGCGTGGTGTTCACCGGCTCGACCGAGACCGCGCGGATCATCAACCGCACGCTGGCAGCGCGCGATGCCGCACTCGCCACCCTGATCGCCGAGACCGGCGGCCAGAACGCGATCATCGCCGATTCATCGGCGCTGCCCGAACAGCTGGTCAAGGACGCGATGGCCAGCGCCTTCACCTCCGCCGGCCAGCGCTGCTCTGCCGCCCGCGTGCTGTTCGTGCAGGACGACATCGCCGACAAGGTGTGCACGATGCTCGCCGGTGCGATGGCCGAACTGGTGGTCGGCGATCCGGGCCAGCTGTCGACCGATGTCGGCCCGGTGATCGACGAGGACGCACGACGTATCCTGGTCGAACACGCCGCGCGGATGGATCGCGAGGCGAAGCCGATCGCAGCGATCGAGCCGGGCGCCGCGTGCGCGCACGGCACCTTCTTCGGACCTCGCGCCTACGAGATCCCCTCGCTGGCCACGCTCCAGCGCGAAGTGTTCGGCCCGATCCTGCACGTGGTGCGCTACGCCGCAGCGGATCTCGACCGCGTGATCGATGCGATCAACGCCACCGGCTATGGCCTCACGCTCGGCATCCACAGCCGCATCGACTCCACCATCGAGCACATCCAGACCCGCATCCGCGCCGGCAACTGCTACGTCAACCGCAACATCATCGGCGCGGTGGTCGGCGTGCAGCCGTTCGGCGGCGAAGGCCTGTCCGGCACCGGCCCGAAAGCCGGCGGC
>JANOEA010000178.1:0-3433 GCA_031412975.1 Pseudomonadota bacterium
GGCGATCCGTGTCGGACGACGCCACTGGGTCCCGGCGTGCGCCGGGATGACGCCAATTTCGGGGCCGGTCGGGATTGCGACCGGCGATTGCTGGAAGCCACCATCACGCCGCCGCTTCCTGCAGGCCCATGCGCTTGGCATGGTAGGCGCGCGCGGCGCGCACGAAACCGTAGAACAGCGGATGGCTGTCGCGCGGGGTGGAATTGAATTCGGGATGGGCCTGGCAGGCCACGAACCAGGGGTGGTCGCGCAGCTCGATCATCTCGACCAGCAGGTCATCCATCGACTTGCCCGCGATCACCAGGCCATGGTCCTCGAGCCGCTGCCGGTACAGGTTGTTGAATTCGTAGCGGTGGCGGTGGCGCTCGCTCACCACGTCCTTGCCGTACATGTCGCGCGCCAGGGTGCCGGCCTTGAGCCGGCACTCCTGCGCGCCCAGGCGCATGGTGCCGCCCTTGTCGGAGTTCTCGTCGCGGCGCTCCACGTCTCCGGCCGCGGTGCTCCACTCGGTGATCAGCGCGATCACGGGATGCGGGGTCTGGCGATCGTTCTCGGTGCTGTTGGCGCCGGCCAGGCCGGCGACGTTGCGCGCAAAATCCACCACCGCCGCGTGCAGGCCGTAGCAGATGCCGAAGTAGGTAATGCGGTTCTCGCGCGCGTACTTCTCGGTCAGGATCTTGCCCTCGAAACCGCGCCGGCCGAAGCCGCCCGGCACCAGGATGGCATCGACGCCTTCCAGCAACCGCGTGCCCTGGGTCTCGATGTCCTCGGCCTCGAGCCAGCGCAGGTCGACGCGCGTGCCCTGCTTGAGTCCGCCGTGGCGCAGCGCCTCGCCCAGCGACTTGTAGGCGTCCTTGTGCTCGACGTACTTGCCGGCGATGGCGATGGTGACCTCGCCGCGCGGATGCTCCACGGCCTGCACCGTGCGCTCCCATTCGGACAGGTCCGCAGGGTGCGCCTTGAGGCCCAGCTTCGACACCACGATGTCGTCCAGGCCCTGGTTGTGCAGCCACAACGGGATGCCGTAGATGGTCTCGAGGTCGACCGCGGAAATCACGGCCTTCTCGGGCACGCTGGTGAAGAGGGCGATCTTGCGCCGCTCGGAATCCGGCAGCGGCTGCTCGGAGCGGCACAGCAGTACGTCGGGCTGGATGCCGATCGAGCGCAGTTCCTTGACCGAGTGCTGGGTCGGCTTGGTCTTGATCTCGCCGGCGGCCTTGATGTAAGGCACCAGCGTGAGGTGCATGAACAGGGTCTGCTCGGCGCCGCGCTCGATCCGCATCTGGCGGATCGCCTCGAGGAAGGGCTGCGACTCGATGTCGCCCACGGTGCCGCCGATCTCGACCAGGCCCACGTCGTAGCCGGCGGTGGCTTCGTCGATGCGGGCCTTGATCTCGTCGGTGATGTGCGGGATTACCTGCACGGTGGCACCGAGGTAATCGCCGCGGCGTTCCTTGCGGATCACGCTCTCGTAGATCTTGCCGGTGGTGACCGCATTGCGTGCCGAGAGCCGGGTGCGCACGAAGCGCTCGTAGTGGCCGAGGTCGAGGTCGGTCTCGGAACCGTCGTCGAGGACGTAGACTTAGCCGTGCTGGTACGGGCTCATGGTGCCCGGGTCGACGTTGATGTAGGGGTCGAGCTTGAGCAGCGTCACCCGCAGGCCGCGGGCCTCGAGGATCGCGCCCAGCGAAGCGGACGCAATACCCTTGCCCAGCGAGGAAACCACGCCGCCGGTGACGAAAATCAGGGGTGTCATGGGCGGGAGCCCCGGGAAAGCCGCGAAGTGCGGATTCTACCGGATGACGGTCGTTCCCGCCCCGGCCGGCCCCGCCCCGGGGTCGGTTGTGGGCGTCCGTCAAGCCTTGATCGGCCCTGGAAGTCCGGCGATGCTGCGTCGTTGAGCCGTTCGCGCCCTCCACGATGACCACTCGTTACAACGCCGCCGACATCGAAGTGCTTTCGGGCCTGGAACCGGTCAAGCGCCGGCCGGGCATGTACACCGATACCACCCGGCCCAATCATCTGGTCCAGGAGGTGGTCGACAACTCGGTCGACGAGGCGCTGGCCGGGCATGCGAAGACGGTCGAGGTGGTCCTGCACGAGGACGGCTCGATCGAGGTCGGCGACGACGGCCGCGGCATGCCGGTCGACATCCATCCCGAGGAAGGCATCCCGGGCGTCGAGTTGATCCTCACGCGCCTGCACGCGGGCGGCAAGTTCTCCAACAAGAACTACCAGTTCTCCGGCGGCCTGCATGGCGTGGGCGTATCGGTGGTCAACGCGCTGTCCTCGAAGCTGGAGGTGAGCGTGCGCCGCGACGGCCAGGTCCACCGCATGGCGTTCGCCCACGGCGATCGCACCAGCGCGCTCGCCACGGTGGGCACGGTGCCGAGGAAAACCACCGGCACGAGCGTGCGCTTCTGGCCCGAGCCGAAATACTTCGATTCGCCGAAGATCTCCCTGCCGCGGCTCAAGCACGTGCTGCGGGCCAAGGCCGTGCTCTGCCCCGGGCTGCGCGTGAAACTCCACGACCTCGCCAGCGGCGAACGCGAGGAGTGGTACTACGAGGACGGACTGCGCGACTACCTGCGCGGGATGCTGGCCGGATTCGACTACCTGCCCCCGGAGCTGTTCGTCGCGGCGCAGGCGCGCGAGCACGAACAGGTCGAACTCGCGCTGGCCTGGTTGCCCGAGGGCGAGCAGGTGCAGGAAAGCTACGTCAATCTCATCCCGACGCCGCAGCACGGCACCCACGTCAACGGGTTGCGCTCGGGCATCACCGAGGCGGTGCGCGAGTTCTGCGACTTCCGCAATCTGTTGCCGCGCGGCCTCAAGCTCACGCCCGAGGACATCTGCGACCGCTTGAGCTTCATCCTGTCCTCGAAGCTGTCCGACCCGCAGTTCTCGGGCCAGACCAAGGAGCGCCTGTCCTCGCGCAGCGCCGCCGGCTTCGTCGAGAACGCGGTCCACGACGCCTTCAGCCTGTGGCTCAACCAGCACGTCGAGCTGGGCGAGCGCATCGCGCAACTGGCGATCGAGCGCGCGCAGCTGCGCATGCGGCAGGAAAAGGTCGTGGTGCGCAAGAAGATCACCAGTGGCCCGGCCCTGCCAGGCAAGCTCGCCGACTGCGCTTCCACCGACCTCAACCGCACCGAGCTGTTCCTGGTCGAGGGCGACTCGGCCGGCGGCTCGGCCAAGCAGGCACGCGACAAGGATTTCCAGGCCATCCTGCCCCTGCGCGGCAAGATCCTGAACGTGGAGAAGGCCCGCCTCGACAAGACCCTCGCCTCGGAAGAGATCCGCAACATCATCACCGCCCTCGGCACCGGTGTGGGCGCGGACGATTTCGACGTGGCCAAGCTGCGCTACCACCGCATCATCATCATGTGCGACGCCGACGTCGACGGCAGCCACATCCGCACCCTGCTCTTGA
>JANOEA010000179.1:0-3774 GCA_031412975.1 Pseudomonadota bacterium
CGTCGCCCTCGCGGAACACGATCTCGCCGGCCGCAAGCTCGGTGCGGGCGCTGGCCATCGAAGCCTCCTGTTGACCCCTGCCGCCGATAGTAGCCGGAACCGTCGCGTTCGCTGCCATCGCGGCTCCGCGATCGCGTTGGGTATGTCGCCGTGGCAGCGCTGGGGAGTCTCAGCGGCCAAAAGAAAAGGCCGCCTTGCGGCGGCCTTTTCAGCGGTCATGAGAGACCGATCAGGGAGGACAGCCCACCGGTGGCGGCGTCAGGCCATCGCGGCAGCGGCGGGTACCGACCACCTGCACCGTACCGGTCAGACCGGCGTTGGTGGTGATGGTGCAGGTCGAGGTACGTGGCTCGATGGTGGTGGGCGTCAACTGCACGATCATCGCGCTGTAGGTTGCGGTGATCACCGCGCAGCCGTCCTGGGTGGTGGTTACCGGCACGGTGAGGATCACTACACCCGGATTGGTGGGCGTGGTGTTCGGCATCGGCGCGGTGCAGGTGCCCGCCACGATCACACTGGGGATCGGACCACCACCATCGTTGATGCACACCGCGATATTGGCGATCTGGCCAGGCGCGCCGTTGAAAGCCGGCACCGGGCTGGGGCCGATGACCAGGGTCGGCGTACCGACCGCAGTGATCTCGACTTCCGCTTCTGCATCGGAGGTGGTGAACAGCAGCGTCGCCTCGCCGGTGGCTCCAGGCGCGAGGTTGGCGAGCACGTTGACCGTGACGCAGCCATCGCTGCCGGTCGGCGGCGTGCGGCCCGCGCGCGGAACGCCGTTCACCGAACCGGTGGCGGCATTCGAGAACGCGAAGTCGATGTTCGCATTCGGCACCGGGTTGCCCGAGGCATCCCGCAGGCAGACCCGCACCGGCGTCGTGCGGTTGGCGGTGATGCCACCGGGGGCGACGGTCAGCACGCCCGGACCGGCGCCTGCCAGATTGAACGATTCGACATCGCTGACGATCCGCGGGCGACCACCCGTGATCAACGCGCCGTTGCCCTGCGCCCACAGGATGATGCGCTTGCCGAGGCGTCGCGCCGGATAGGTCACGACGCTGGCGGCCACACCCGACGAATTGGTCAGGCCGCTGGCGAGCACATTGGCATCCGCCGCGCGACCGATCACGTACGGATAGATCGGACCGGCATCGACCGAAGTGCCGCTGACGTCGTTCGGATTGAACGGCTGGGTCACCGTCAGTTGGCTTGGACTCTGGATCGCGGCCACCGTGCGCGCGGCCTCCATGTCGCGGCTGCCCGGGATGTCTTCGGCGAAGATGACCAGCGTATCGCCGGGACCCGCGCCACCACCGGCCGTGGTGAACTGTCCACCCGCCGCCACGAAGCTGACCCCATTCTCCTGCGGGTTGCCGTCGTTGCCGCGGATCAGGAACTCGCCTGCGGCTTGCGGCTCGTCGATCAGACCGAAGCGGATCTCGGCGCCGGCCGGCACCGGATTGCCGAAGCGATCGGTGCCCAGCGCGGTGACCAGGAACCGATAGGTCGCGTCAGGGCTGGTGTTGCCGGCCGGCGGACCCGCGACCTGGTCGCTGACCGGGTCGAAGTTGGCGGTCTGGATCTGCAGGTCGAACAAGCGGCCGTCGGAGATCGTGAACTGACGCGTGGAGACGACCGGATCGGTGATGCCGTTGTCGACATTGTTGTCGGCGCGGTCGGCGGTGGCGCGGATGATCACGGTGCCGGCGACGGTGCCGGCCTGCAGCGCAAGGTTGGCCTGGCCGTTGTTGGTGCGGGTCACGATGGTCGATCCCAGCACCGGATTGCCGGCGGCATTGACGCCGGTCAGGCGCTCGCCGCCATTGAGCTGCGACTGCAGTTCGACGCGCACGTTGTTCACGCCTGGCGCTGCGTTCGGCACGAACGCGCCAGCGCCGTCGTACACGGCGATTTCGATCGGCTTGCTGGAGGGGGCGTTGACACCCTGGATGTACAGCGGCGATTCGTCGGACACGAACACCACCGCGCCCGGCAATGCAGCGACGCCGTTGACCACCCGGTACTCCTGCACCGCGCTGACCGTCTCGCCGGTGATCTGGTCGACCGCACTGACCGTCAGCGTCGCGGTACCCGGAGTGCTGCGCGAAAACACCGAGATGATGCTGCGGCCCGCGACCACGTTGAGCGGTCCCTGGCCCAGCGCGAAGAGGCGCTCGTTGATGTCGGTGGTCTCCGGGTCGTCGAGGGTGGTGAACACCCCGACCGAGACCGGCGATATCGATGCGCCGACGAAATCCTCATCGTCGCGCGGCGTCACCAGCGACCCGTCGAGGTTGCGCCAGGTGATGGTGACATCGGCGAAGTACGGCGACCCGTAGTTGATTCCGATCGGATTGACCGGCAGCGTGGTCGCGGTCGACTGGATCGTGAGGCGCGGATCGGTCGGCGCACCCGCGGCAACGCCGACGTTGGCAGCCCCCGTGACCGTGCGTTGCGGGGCGTTCGGATCGACCACCGATGCGGTGATGGTCGCAGTGCCGACTCCGCGCGTATGCAGGCGGAAGTTCGCGAGGCCGCCGGCCAGCGCCGCGATCACGCTTTCATTGAGCAGTGCGCTGCCGCCCTGGTTGGGGGGGAACGTGCCACCGGCCTGCACCGTCGACATCAGGCCCACGCCGGGAGGCGAAACCTGCACGCGCACGGCGGTGCCATCGGGCAGCGCCGCGCCATTGTCGCCGGTCACCCGCACCGTGACACCCACCAGCGACGAGGGCGTGCTCGTGGTGCTGGCGGGCGAGACCGTGACCCGGATGCCCTGGGGCTGGAAGGCCGAGTCGTCTCCGCCGCCGCCACCGCCGCCACAACTGGCCAGCATCACGCTGGCCAGAATTCCGAACACGGCCTTGGACAGGAATCTCATGGGGTTTCTCCGATTCGAAAATTTGATTCCGACAGGTCCAATCGCGGTCCTAGCGGTTGCCCTGGTCGAGGATCTTCGGGGTGACGAAGATCAGCAGCTCGGCCTTGGTGGAACTTGTACTGGTGGTTCGGAACAGGTTGCCGAAAGCAGGCAGGTCACCGAGGAACGGAACCTTGCTGAGATCCTTGCGACTGCTGAACTCGTATACACCGCCGAGTACTACCGTTTGGCCGTTCTGCACCAGCACGGCCGTGTTGATCTCGCGCTTGGTGATCTGCGGGACCGAGCCGATCGAGGTGTCGATGAAACCGGCCAGTTCGTCCTTCTTGACGTTCATCGCGAGGAACACGCGCTGGTCCTGGGTGATCGTCGGCGTCACCTTGAGCTCGAGCAAGACCTCCTTGAACTGCACGCTCGGGATCGCAGCATCGCCGCCGCCGCCGGTGGCCGAAATGGTCACGTAGCCGACTTCATCGCCCTGGCGGATCACCGCCTCGCGCTGGTTGGCGGTGATCACGCGCGGGGAAGAGATCACCTCGCCCTTGCCTTCCTGGCTCAGCGCGGAGAGCTCGAGATCCAGCAGGTAGTCCTGGCCGAGCACCGCGAGCGCAAAGCTTCCGGCCGCGTTGGTCAGCGGCAGGTTGACGTTCAGGCGCTGGCCCAGGCTCGGCACCAGGATGCCGCCACCCGGCTGCGAAGGAACGCCGACCGGCAAGCCGCTGGTGCGGCCCTGGCGGCGGTTGGCGATCACCTCATTGAGCATGTTGTCGGTTGCGTTGGAGGTGCCGCCAGTGCTCACCACGTTGCCATCGCTGTCCTCGTAGGCGCCGCTGATACCGAAGCGCGCACCGAGCTCGCGACCGAAGGTCTCGTCGGCGATCACGATCCGC
>JANOEA010000180.1:0-8954 GCA_031412975.1 Pseudomonadota bacterium
TGGCTTGGACGCGAGGCCGAGGCGCTCGAGCGCATGCGCCGCTATGTCGATGCCGGCTGGTCGAACGAACGGCAGATGACCGAGAACGCGGTGGGGTCGATTGATCCGCTGATTTCGGTGTTCGCGGGCAACCGCGAGTTCGAGCAGCTGATCGAGCAGGTGCGCGAACGCAATGCGCGCACGCGCGAGGCATTGCTGCCAGTCGCAGGTTGACCCGAGGAACTGGGTCAGGTTCACTTCGTGCTGAACCCAAGGAGAATCGCGATCGAAGAACGGCGTGAGGCACGAGTTCGCCAGGACGTGCACCGGCCGCGCCACGTCGAGTTCGTTTGCGCTTATCCGACACCGCCCTGGTTGGAGGAATGACTCCCCCAACCCGGTGCCCGTCAGGGCGC
This sequence comes from Pseudomonadota bacterium, assembly GCA_031412975.1. Lineage (GTDB taxonomy): Bacteria > Pseudomonadota > Gammaproteobacteria > Xanthomonadales > Ahniellaceae > UBA4656. The sequence goes on from JANOEA010000180.1 coordinate 396, forward strand.
GGGACGATCAGAGGCGAGCGGGGCCGCGGGCGCGGCCGGCACCTGCGCCGCCGCGGCCGCTTCGGCGAGCGCGCGGCGATGCATCTCGCCGGCCAGCGCGAGGTCCATGCACAACGCACTGACCTCGATGCACTCGTCGAGGCGGCGCGCCATCTCGGCGAGCTGCCGTGGGGTGTAGCGGTCAGAGGCCAAGGCCGTGCGCTCCGTACCCCGGGGCTGCGTCGCTGACGCCACCGGCCGCCCTCGCGAGTTCGTCGTCCAGCAAGCGCAGCACGTCGGGCCCCATCCATGCAGCGGTTTCCCGCATGCGTCCGACGTCGAGCCGCTCGGTGCCGCGCCCCAACAGAGCGCGCACATCGACCAGATCCTGCAAGCGCGCAGGGTTCGCGCTGGCCGCCATCAGTTTCATCAGCAGCAAGGTTTCCAGGGGGACCACTGGCAAGACGCCGCGGGCCCAAGGCATTGGCTGGCGCATCGCTGCTTCGATCGCGCGCTGGCCGACTTCATGGGAACTGAACCGCAGGACGGCGCGCTCGACGACGCCCGGCAGCTCGGGCAGGGGTCGCCGTTCGAAATGGGCGAAGGCGTCGCTGTGGAAAGTGCAGGCGTAGCCGAGGCCCTCCAGGCAACGCCGCGCCGCTTCGCGGTCGACAAGCGGGACCAGGAAGTCGATGTCGCGCGTGGCGCGAACGTGGCCATGCATGGCGACTGCGAAGGCGCCCGCGACGGCGAACGGCACGCCCGCGTTGCTGAGCGCCGCGGCACAGTCGGCAAGCGATTGCTGGAGCCGTTCGGCCGTGATGCCCATGCGCCGATGATGGCGCAGCCTCGCGCGCCCCGCCAGCGCGCGTCGAAACCAGCTTAGGCCAGCCCTTGGATCGCGAACCTTGCCCCGTTTTCTTGACCATCCTTCCGCTCATCCGACGCCTCTCGGTCAACAGCGAGATAGCGCTCACCCGGTGTCCGTCAAATGGGCGAAAGATCAGATCGCGATACTCGACCGTACCGACCAGATGCAGGGAGCCGGGACATGACTTGCTGGAAATCGCGACCGTGACGGAAGCCCCCCGCGAACCCGAAGGCGCGAACGGTGCGGCCCCGCGCCGGCGACCTGCGTCGGCATGGCGCTGGTTCGGATTGCTGGTGATCTTGTTGGTCGTGGGCTTCGCGGGACCGCGCGTGGATGTCGACGGCGAATTCAGGCCCCCCGCATTGGCAGCAGACCTTGACGCCGAGATCGACGCTGGCGAAGCCGCGCTCGCGGTCGATCCCGCGGTGGCACGGCGTATCGTCTGGCAGCATCCGGCGACTCGCGACGTCACACCGCTCGCGGTCGTGTACCTGCATGGCTTCTCGGCAACCCATCGCGAGACGGCGCCGCTGGCCGAACAAATCGCCGCGGCGCTGGGCGCCAATTTGTATCTCACGCGCCTGAGCGGTCATGGCTTGGACGGACCGGCACTCGGCGCGGCCAGCGCCAGCGAGTGGGTGGCGGACGCCGATCGCGCGATGGCGATCGGCAGTCGCATCGGACGCCGGGTGGTGCTGATCGGCGTCTCGACCGGCGCCACGCTGGCGCTGCTGCTCAACGCCCGGCCGCAATGGCGCGATGCGATCGCGGCGACCGTGCTGATTTCGCCCAATCTGCATCCGAAGGCCGCCGGCGCGAGCCTGCTTGGCGGGCCTTGGGGCCGTCAGATCGCCTGGCTCGGAACCGGTGGCGAGCACTCCTTCGAGCCGGTGAATGCCGATCACGCACGCTACTGGACCACGCGCCATCCCTCGCGCGTGCTGGCCGAGATGATGGCGCTGGTGGGGCACGTGCGGGGACTGCAAGCGGACTGGATGTCGCGGCCCGCACTGGTGTTCCATTCCCCGCGCGACACCGTGATCAGCGCCGAGCTGGTTGCCGAGACCTGTGCACAGGCGAGCGCATGGCGTTGCGAAGTGGTCGCCGATGCCAGCGACCCGTCGCAGCATGTGCTGGCCGGCGACATCCTGTCGCCCGACACCACGGCACCAATGGTCGCAACCATCGTGGCCTACGTGGATGCGCTCGCGGTTTCGCGCTGACCGGGGGCGTCGATCCGCATTCCAGTTCGGTTCCGCTCAGTGCACCACCACGCAAGAGGCGATCCGTACCGGTTCGGGCCGGGTCTGGTCGAGCGCGATCTCGCTCAGGGTCGCCTGGCTGCCGCGGGTCCACCACTGCAGGCCATGGCCTGGGCGCAGGCCCGACTCGGTGGAATAGCGCGCCGTGCCGCGCTCCGAGAGCATGCTGCGCATCTCGAAAGTTTCGCCCTTGACCACCACCCGCGCCACCGGCGAGGCCGGCGTGGTGTAGTCGTACATCACGCGGATGAGCTGGCGATTGCTGCAGCGATACGCCACCCGGGTGCGGTCCGCCCCCGGCTCGAGGGTCTCCCCGGTACTCGAACAGGCGCCCAGGGATACAGCGGCAATCAGGGCGATCGCGATCGCGACGGCGTGGTGCGAGGGCAGGCGTGTCATTAGGTGGGGCTCCGTCGGTGGGTGTTTGCAGGGTCTGACCATCGAATGGACGGTTCCCGGTTGCCTAGTCAGCCACGGAAGTCGATCTGCCGCAACCATTGGTCGCGGCCGGTACGTGGGGCGCGCACTCGCTGACCCTGGTGTCTCGTATCCCTCGATTGCGCGGTGAGGGCGCCCGCTAACGCAGGGTAGTGCTTTGCGGGGAGTTGCGGCATGCGGTTCGCAGGTTTGCCTGCGCCGTGGCAATGAGCACGCTGGAACCTGCCACCGAGTCGGGCTGACGGCGGCTCGATGCCGAACGTGGACCGCGGCCGTGCGCTATTCGAAGCCGTCGCCGAACAGCCGCGTGGTCACGATGCCGGCATCGATTGTCGTGATGCTGATCAGATTCGAGGCGAAGGTATAGACGTTGGTGAAGCCCAGCGTGGCACCGGCGGGATTGATGTCGCTGTCGGTGAGGTCGCTGGGTGGCGCATCGAGCGGCGAGAAGCTGTCCGCCGCCGTCGGCAGCACTACCCGTATGCGGTAGTCGCCCGCACCCGGTGCCTGCAGGGTGTAGATGCCGCTGGCATTGGTGGTGGCCGAACCCAGCAGCAGGTTGCGCGCCGAATTCCACATCTGTACGACGACCCCGGGGATGCCCGGTTCGCCGGCGTCCTGCACGCCGTCCTGGTCGAGGTCGTTCCATACGAAGTTGCCGACGTTGATCGGCGCCAGCACGATACCCGCGTCGGTGCTGGTCGATGCCACGGAGACTGCCAGCACGTCGGTAAACGCGAGATCCACGCCGCTGGGGTTGATGTCGCTGTCGAGCAGGTCCGAGGTGCCGGCATCCTTGGGCGAGAAAGTGTCAGTCGAACGCTTCACCGCGCGCACGCGATAGGTGCCGACACCGGGCGCCAGCAACTCGTAGTTGCCCGCCGCATCGGTGGTGGTGGTGCGCAGGGTGAGCGTCTTGGCCTCATTCCATAATTCGACCTGCGTGCCGGCGATGCCCGGTTCGTTGAAGTCCTGGATGCCATCGGCGTCGTAGTCATTCCATACGCGGTCGCCGACCGCGATCGGGGCGCGCACGATGCCGGCATCGATGTTCCCAGTGCTGATCAAATTCGAGGCGAAGGTATAGACGTCGGTGAAGCCGAGCGTGGCCCCGGCAGGATTGATGTCGCTGTCGGTCGTGTCGTTGCCGCCGGCGTCTTTCGGCGAGAATCCGTCGCTGGCCAATGGCAGGACCACGCGCACCCGGTAGTTACCGGGCCCCGGCGCCTGCACGGTGTAGTTGCCGTTATTGTTGGTCGTTGTCTCGGCGAGGACCAGGGTGCGTGCGTCGTTCCACAGCTGAACGACGACACCGCTCATGCCCGGTTCGTTGACGTCTTGAACGCCATCGCCATCGACATCGTTCCACACGAAGTTGCCGACGTTGATCGGCGTCACGCCGGCATGCAGGACAGGCGCCATGCAGCCCAACGCAAGCGCGGCCAGCAGTTGAATCGCCACGATCCGCATATGCCGTTACCGGGTTGACCGCTGCTGGCGAATCTAGCAGGAACGGGATCGCACCGGGCGCGCGATCACACTCCGGCAAGCGCGCGCGCGTGAGCCGGCGCCTACGGAAACAGAAACAGGGGCCGGTCTGCAACGCAGCGCGCGCAGCCGCCTACCCTGCCACCGCTGCCGGTCGCGGCTGTGGCGGACCGACTGCAGTCGCGCTGATGCCACAGCGGGTGCCTGAGCCGGGGGGAGACACGGAGAAAGGCAGCCTCGACCGCGGCATGACACCGTTGCAGGCATCATTGCGGCGTCCAAAAGGAGATGACCCTTGCCACAGGTCTCCAGCCACGCGATCGCAGGACCGGTGCCCTCAGGGCTGTGGTTGTTGCCGCTTTCGATCGCGCTGTTGCCGTTCGTCGCGACCCATCTCGCGCTGCTGCTGTCGATCGAGGCCGGACACGTCGCGGCCTGCGTGCCCTACCTCACCGGCTGCACCTCGATCAGTCGTGCGGCCCGGCACGGGCTCGCCAACGATCTGTTCCAGTGGGTGATGCTTCCGGTCGCGCTGCTGCACGCGGCCAACTGGATCGCGGCGCGGCGCTGGTTCGCCTCGGTCCACGGCACGCGCGGCGCTGCGGTGACGCTGGTACCGCTCGGCCTGGTTGCGGGGCTGGCGCTTGCCATGTACGTCTACGCGCTCGGCACTGAAGGCGACTTCTACCGCTGGATGCGCCGCTTCGGCATCACGTTCTACTTCGCGGCCAGCTACCTCGCCCAACTCGTGTTCGTGCACCGGCTGGCCCAGATCGAGCGTCCCGCCGGGCTCGAACAGCGCGCGATGACCGCGATCGGAATGGTGCTGCTGGCGATGGGCGTCGGCAGCGTTGCGGTCTCGGCCTCGGTCCGGGACGACGACCTCAAGGACGCGATCGAGAACGTGCTGGAGTGGAACCTCGCGCTGCTGATGACGTTGTGGTTCCTGCTGCAGTGCCGCCTCTGGCGGCGTTTGGTGCGTCGTTGACCCCGCCTCAATTGCCGCCGGCAAAGAAGCGCGCGCCGTCGCCGTCGATCAGCGGCTGCGCGATGCCGGCCTCGATCTCGACGTTGACGAACCACGGCAGCCGCACGCGCACGCCGATGCCGATGCTCGCGTAGGGGCGGCCGTCCGACACGCCCTCGATGTCGTCGTCGGCGCCGCCGACTTCGGCGGTCGCAAACAGGCGCAGCCAGTTCCAGCGGAGCGGACGCAGGTACTCCACCGCCCCGTAGTAGTAGCGATTGCCCTGCACGAAGTCCGACTCATAGCCGCGCAGCCGGCCCGAGCCGCCGAGGCCGAACTCGTTGCGGCTGCCGCGCCCCGCCACGACGGTGCCGGCCGAGCCGAGCCAGTGCAGCGTGCGGTACTGGTTGATCGCACCGAACGTGGTCGAGTCGAAGTAGCCGAGCGTGGCCTTGCTGTAACTGTAGTCCGAGCCCCAGCCATTGGCCGCGGTCTCCAGGCGGACATCGAAGCGGCGACCGGTTTCGCTGTACAGGTGGAAGCGCTGGTCGCTGAACGAGGCCACGCCGACCAGCGCCGTCGCGCGGCCGTCGGATGGCGGCGCGAACTCACCGGAACTCTCCTGGTCCTGCAGCAGCACGCCAGCGCCGAGGATCCAGCCGTTGCGCGGCCGCCCCGTGCGCCGGTCGTCCGCGACGAGGACCTCGACGTGGCGGAAGGTCTCGTCGAATTCGCGCCCGTCGCGCGGCGTGACCTGGTCGAGGTACTCGGCATCGAATCTCAATGCGTAGCGATCCCCGACCAGGTAGGGCGCGTCATATCTCAAGCGCACGCTGCGCTCCTCGCGTCGGCGCTGATCCTCCGGGAATTCTCCCCGCTCGAACACGGCGTCGAGGCGGTGGTTGAGTCCCCAGACGTTGCTCCAGCGCAATTGCGCGCCGTAGCTGAAATCCGCGTCCGAACTCGCGTCGACACGCGGGATGGGCAGGAAGTAGCGCTTCTCGCGCACGCGGTACACGAGGTCGACCCGACCGTCCTCGCGCGGCTCGGTACGGGCGTCGACCTCGCGGAACAACGCGAGGTCGAGTACCGCCTGGCGCCCGGCCTCGATTGCCGCCGGATCGGCGGCATCACCCTCGCCGAGGGCGAGCTCGCGGCGCAGCGTCGACTCGCGCGTGACGCGGTTGCCCTCGAAGCGAAGCTCGGCGATTTCCGGCCACGGCGCGGCGAACGCGCCAGGCGCAATCAGCGCCAGCGCGAGCGCGAGCGCGGAAACGCCGGTTCGCTTCGGCATCCGCGGTTCCACCGCTGCATCCGGCCACCGCATCTCAGTTGGTGTTGGACACCCTCGGGTCGCAAGGCACGGTGCAGTTGGCGACCTTGTCCTTGACCGTGATCGAGTAGTAGGCGTTCGTTTCGAGCTTGTCGTTCTTGTCCTTGATCACCACCTTCAGCGTATCGAGGCTCTTCTTGGACAGCTGTCCTTGTGGATCATCGGCGAAGGCGACATCGTGCATCTCGTAGTAGTTCGAGTCGCCAATCAGATCGACGGTGATCTCGGCATTGCCCCGACCCTGCTCGACCACGTTGCCGTTGCCATCGGCGCCGCCGGTGTAGCGATAACCGTAGGTCGTGCCGTTGGAGGCCACCACGTTGGTCCAGCCCGGTTCGGTCTGCGCCGAGTTGCGGACGTCGAGGCTCACGGTGAAATCCTGGCTCATGGTGGTTCTCCTGGGGGATGACGGCAACCGCGGATGCGGTCACCGGGAAACGTCGGATCGCGCTGCTGCGGCAGCGTGGGATTCGACGCAGGGTATCGGATAGCGGGGGTCCGCGAAACCGGCATCGCGCAGGCGCGCGACGAGCTCCAGAGCCCGCGCCTGCTGGTCCATGTGACATGCCAGTTGCGCGCCCAGCGCGCTGGCCACGATATTCGTTTCCGCCTCGGCATCGAGCAGTTTCCGGGCTTCGAGCCAGCTGGCGGTGGCGGCCGCGGAGGCGCCCGACGCATGCTGGATCCGTCCCAGCGCTTCGATGATCAGCGCAGCATCCAGGCGCGCGGTGGAACGCCCCTCCTGCACGCCGGACAGGTCGAGCCGGCCGTGCGCGCGCTGCGCCAGCGACAGCGCATCGGGCAGCTTACCGATCTGCAGCAGGCGCAGCGCCTGCGCTCGTTCGGTCATCGCCAGATGCAAGCCGTACTCCTGGTTGCTCGGGTCCTCCTCGGCGAGGCGGCTGAAGCCTGCGTGCGCGAGTGCAAGATGCGCGTTCGCCACCTCGGGCTGTCCCAACGCCAGCGCATGCTCGGCCTGGATGCGACGGGCGATGTGGACGGCACGACGCCAACCACTGTTGCTGGGATCGTGATCGACCAGGCCCCGACTGACATCCACGCTCTGCTGCAGCAGTGCGCCGGCATGTTCGAGCTTGCCCAGGTGCAGCGCGATGCGCGCGAGGAACACGCCGACGTCGGCAAACTTGTGGCTGTAGCGCGGATTCGTGCCGCGTGCATGCAGCTCGGCCAGCAGTTCGAAGGTTTCCTGGAAGACCTTTTCGCTGTCGCGCAGCCGCCCGAGGTCCAGCAGGGTGGAGCCGATCCACGACAGGCCTTCGGCCAGCTCGAATCGCAAGCCCTCGTCATCGGGTTGTTGATCGAGCAGTTCGCGCGTGATCGCATTGGATCGCTCGAACGCGTCCAGTGCCTGCACGCCCTCGCCACGTTCGCGCGCCACGCTGCCCAGATTGCTGTAGGCATAGGACAACTCGAGTCGATAGTCGCGGTTGCCGGGCTCGCGCGCGAGCAGCTCGGTGCTGCGCTGCATGTAGCGCACGAACGCCGCGTCGGCGCCCTCGAGGTCGTTGCGCTGCCAGGCGACATAGCCGACCCAGAACTCGGCCTGGCCCAGCTCAAACAGGAATTGATTGCTGTCCGGCGCCTGCTCGTACAGCCTGCGGGCCTGGTCGAGCGACTGCCCGAACGCGGCCAGCGCGGGCTCCAGCTTGCCCTGGCTGAAACGCACCTCGCCGATCTGCCGCAGCGCCATCGCGCGGGCCAGCATTTCCTGCTCGCTGCCGCGCTCGCCGATCGCGGCGAAATATGCCATCGCCTGGTCGCCGACCGCATCGAGCACGTCGAGCTTGCCGATCGGCTCGAGCTTGCCGCGCAAATCGCCGAGCATGAAGCCGATCAGGTTCTCGGCCTGTTGGCGGCGCAGCTCGGATTCCTCGCGGGCCAACACCGCAGCCACCGCCAGGCCGATCGTGAGTGCGGCGACCACCAGTGCACCGGCGGCCACTGCAGACCAGACCCGGGCCTGGCGCTGCGCGTCGCGCTGCTTGAGCTCGTCGACGCCGACTCCCAGCAGGCCCGCGGCGATCTTGAGTGCTGCACTGCGCGGGCCATCGCCTCGCGTCGACACATCGGCGGCCAGCGGCTCGTGAACCCGATTGCCATCGTCATCGTGCAGCAGGGCAGGCGGAAAGGCGCAGTCCGGCGCGGCGACGTCGGTGAAGCGCCATGTGCCGTCCGGCCCGGCCGGACCGTCGTTGCGGAA
>JANOEA010000181.1:0-11552 GCA_031412975.1 Pseudomonadota bacterium
CAACGTCTGCCAGGTGCCGATGCCGTCCAGCGCGCGCTGGAACTGGCGGGTCGTATCGGGCGCGCTGTAGCGCGGTTCGAGCCAGCGCCCGCGCGGAATGGCGCGATTGGCGCCGAACAGCCAGAAGCCGCCATCGTGCGCGGGAGCAAGTGCCAGGCGTGGTGCCGGATCGACGAGCCAGCGCAGTGCCTCGATCAGCACGCTCGCGCGCAGCTGCGGCGTATCGGCGCCGAGCAGGATGCCCGCGCCATGCCGCGCGACAAGTTCCGAATGCACCCGGTGCATGCGCTCACCGAGTTCGCCGGTGCCCTGCGCGATCGCGGGCAGCCCGGCCCACGCGGGATCGTCGACTGCCTCCGCCTCGGCAACCGCCCAATACACCGTGGCCTGCGTCGATGCGGCGGCCTCCCGCGCGACCGCAGCGACCGCCTGTGCTGCCAACGCGTACCACCCATGCACGAACGACTCGCCATGCGACCGTGCAAGACGGGTCTTCAGCGCCGACCGCCCCGGCGTCTTGACGAAGATCGCGATCGCGCCGCTCATCGGCGATCACCGCGCGGTCGCGAGAACGTGCGCGCCTGTTGCCAGGTCAGGCGCAGGTGCCTTGCGGTGGTGCGCAGCCAGCCGTGGTCGGCATAACGGCGTGCGCTGGTGTGGATGTTCGCACCCGCCGCATGCAGGCGAATGCCCGCGCGGCGCGCGGCCCAGACCAGCGCATGATCCTCGGCAACCGCCAGCAATTCGTCGAAGCCGCCGAGCCGCGCGAAATTCGCGCGCGACAGGAACAGGCCCTGGTCGCCGAACGGCATTCCCAGCCAGTGCGAGCGGATCCACGCACCGAGCGTGTTCACCGTGGTCGCGGCCGGACCGTCGCCGAGGAAACGCAGGTCGAAGTAACCCAGCGCGTCGGGAAACGCGGCGAGCGCGCGCTGCAACGCCGCTGCGGCGGATCGGGGTTGCAGGAAGCGCGAGTCCGCATGCACGAACCACAGGAATGGCGCTTGCGTGGCAGCCGCACCGGCGTTGAGCTGGCACGCACGGCCACGCGGTGCCAGCAGCCACCCGCGATTTTCCGGCAGGCCGGGCGCGTGCTCGAGTTCGCCCCGTGCGCGGTCTTCCTCGCGGCAGCACACCAGGCGCAGCTGGGCGGTCGCGGGCAGCCACGTCAGCTGCGGCAGCAGGCCGCGCCACGCGCCGTCGCCGGGGCCTACCGGCACGATGACTGCGAGTGATTCGAGCATGTCGCCAGTGTGCCGCATGTTGCAGTTCGCGCGCGGTACCCGAACTCACCACACGCCCTGATAGCCGGGCGGCAGGTGATTCCAGAGGGTGCCGTAGACGTGCACTTTCCGGGTCGGCAAGCCTTCGGCATCGACGAAATCCTGCCCTGCCTGCGCCCACGCCAGCACGCCACCGACCAGGTTGAAGGCCTCATAGCCGCGCGCGCGAAGCGCGGTGGTCGCTTGCGCACTGCGCATGCCGATCGTGCAGTACACCAGCAGTGGCCGGCCGGCGAGGCTCGTGGCGGCAGGGAGTGCGCTGGGGTCGATCGCGCCCGGGATGCGCGAGACCGCGCGCTCGGCGGGCGAGCGCACGTCGAGCACCACGAAGTCGCCGCGGTCGCCGCGACCGAGGAATTCGCTGGCCTGCAGCGACGGGGTGCCGGGGTAGCGTGCGGTGACCGCAGCCTCGAAGCGCGCGAGATCATCGGCTGCCTGCGCAAGCACGCCAGTCGATGGCAGCAGCAGCAAGGCAGCCGCGAACACCAGAACCACCCATCGTTGCAAGTGCATGCTCGGAACCCGTCGATCAGGGGCAATCACCATGGCCGTTACCGCGCTGCGCTGCAAGCGTGGCTCACGGCGGCGCTGCAGCGCGGTTGAGCGCCCAGTCGTAGTCGCCGAAGGCGAGCCGCACGGCGCCGCGACCGATCCGCGCGCGTTCTTCCGGATTGTCGCCCAGCGCGTTGGCGTAGAGTCCCGCGAACGCGGTCACCGTGTTGCTGCCGCGAAAGCCGCGTTCGAAGTCGCCGGCATACCAGTCGAAGATCTTCGACAGCGTCAGCACGCTGTTGGCCGGGTCGAAACGATTGCGCGTGCGGTCGCGCAGGAAACGCACGGTCTGGTCTTCGAATTGGGCATCGAGCGAGGTTGCCGTGAACGCCTCGGGCCGCAGCGCGGGGCAGCCGATCGAGGCGCAGTTGACCGCGAAGTGGATCCGCGGCTCGTTGAAGTCCGGCGCGCCGCGCAGCAGTGTGTGCTCGACCTCATCGAGGTGACGCTGCTCGCCCAGCAGCACAAAGAAACGCTGCTTCCACGGCGAGCGCAGCAGCGAGCCCAGGTCCTTGATCGATTCCAGTCCCGGATAGCCGGTCAGCACCAGCTCGACGGTGAAGGCGTTATAGGCGTTGATCAGGAATGCGTCGCGCTGGGGCTTCTGCCAGGCGTCGAATCCAGACTTGGGCACCGCCGACAGTGCGTCGAGGTATGCCTTCAATGCTGCGCGCTCGGAAGCGAAGCCCGCGTAGTCGACCGTGGTGGCAGTTCCCTCGGCGTTCCATGCCACATGACGCGCGAGCAGCGAAGTCCACGCCGCGTGCTCGTGATCGAATGCCTTCGCAGGAGCGAAGGCGGAAAGCAGGCATGCAGCCAGAATGATCAGGTATCGCATCGGATGACTCCTCAACCGCGCCGCCACGCGAAGAACCGTTGTGCCCAGCGCAGCGCGCCCTGCGGCGCATGCGCGCGCTTCCACACGCCGGCGGCGTACTTGTTGGCTTCCATCAGGGTCGGGTAGGCGTGGATGGTGCCGAGGATCTTGTTCATGCCGATGCCGTGCTTCATCGCCATCACGTACTCGGCGATCAGCTCGCCGGCCTCCGCATGCACGATGGTGGTGCCGAGGATGCGGTCGCTGCCCGCTGCGGTGAGCACCTTGACGAAGCCCTCGGCGGTGCCATCGGCGATCGCGCGGTCGAGATCGTCGATGCCGTAGCGGGTCACCTCCACGGCGATGCCCTGCGCCTTCGCCTCGGCTTCCGACAGGCCGACGCGCGCGACCTGCGGATCGGTGAACGTGGCCCACGGGATCACGCGGTAGTCGACCTTGAACGACCAGAATGGCGCAAGCAGCTGGTTGACCGCGGCGAACCACGCCTGGTGCGCGGCGACGTGGGTGAACTGGAACGGACCCGTGATATCGCCGCACACACCGATATTGGGGAAATTGGTGCGCATCAGCGGATCGGCGGCGACGGTCCCGCGCTGATTGAGCACGATGCCGAGTTCGCGCAGGCCGAAGCCGTCGATGTTCGGCGTGCGGCCCAGTGCCAGCAACAGGCGATCGAAGTTGAGGCGCACTTCGCCCGCGGGCCCGGTGGCGATCAGCACGCCGCCGTTGCCCACGCGCTCGATCCGCACCGCGGTATGTCCCAGCGCGAGCCGGATGCCCTCGCGCTCGAACACCTCGCGCAGCAGTGCGGACACATCCTCGTCCTCGCGCGGCAAAAGGCGCGGCGGGCGGCCGACCAGCGTGACCTCGCAACCGAGGCGCGAGAACGCCAGCGCCAGTTCGCAACCGATCGGACCGCCGCCGAGCACCAGCAGCCGGCGCGGCTGTTCGCGCAGCGACCATACGGTGTCCGAGGTCAGGTACGGCACCTCGGCGAGGCCGGGCAGGTCGGGCACCAGCGGTCTGGCGCCGCTGGCGATGATGATCGAACGCGTGCTGAGCTTGCGACCTTCGACCTCGACCTCCCACGGCGAGACGATGCGCGCAGTGCCGCTGATGCATTCGACGCCCAGTCCGGTGTAGCGCTCGATCGAGTCGTGCGGTTCGACCTCGGCGACCACCCGCTGCACCCGTTCCATCACTTCGGCGAAGTCGAACTGCACCTCGACCTTGCGAATGCCGAGCTTCGCGCTGTCGCGCGCGTCGGCCAACAGGCGCGCCGAACGGATCAGCGCCTTGGAGGGAACGCAGCCGGTGTTCAGGCAATCGCCACCCATCTTGTGCTTCTCGATCAGCGCGACCTTGGCCTTGATCGCCGCGGCGATGTACGAGGACACCAGGCCCGCCGAGCCCGCGCCGATCACCACCACGTTGTAGTCGAAGCGCGCGGGCTTGCGATGGCCGCGGTACACCCGCCGCGCAGCGATCAGGTTGGCGATCCAGCGCATCAGCAGCGGTAGCACGCCGATCGCCACGAACGCCCCGATCAGCCCCGGCGAAAGAATGCCGGAGAGACTGTCGAGTTGCGCCAGCTGCGTGCCCGCATAGACGAACACGACCGTGCCCGGCAGCATGCCGATCTGGCTGACCAGCGCATAGGTCGCGGTGCGGATCGGGGTCAGCCCCATGAGCAGGTTGACCAGGAAGAACGGGAACGCGGGCACCAGGCGCAGGGTGAACAGGTAAAACGCTCCGTCGCGCCGAACGCCCTCCTCGAATGCGGTCAGGCGCTGGCCGAACTTCGCGCGCACCGCGTCGCGGAACATGAAGCGCGAGGCCAGGAAAGCCAGCGTCGCACCCAGCGTGCTCGCGAACGACACGACCACCGTGCCGGCGAGCAGACCGAACAGCGCACCGCCGGCAAGGGTCATGATCGCGGCGCCCGGCAGCGAGAGCGAGGTGACCGCCACGTACGCGACGAAAAAACCGGCGAGCGCCAGCGCTAAGTTCGCACCGACCCATGAAGCGAGCGCTTCACGACCGGACTTCAGTGCGTCCAGGGTGAGAAAGCGGTCCAAGTCGAACGCGAAGAACGAAACGATCGCGGCGGCGATCACCAGCAACAGGACAACTCGACTTCGGCTCATGGCATGACTTGTCGTGATGGTCTGGCGAAGACCGGGGCAGGGCGCTGCGCATTACAGCGCAATTGCTGGGCCAGCGTATGCGATGGCCCAGCAAGTGCTCGACTCAGAGCGCCTGCGGAGCGACCGCGCTGATCGCCGGCCATGCCTGGTCGGCCTTGGCGACGTTGCCGGTCACGTCCTTGGACCACAGCTTGGCGACGTCCGCGTTCTTGTTCAGGAACAGTCGTCCGTCGACCACCTTGAACTGCGTCGGGTCGATGTCGAACTTCCCGCCCACGGCGACTCCGAAGGCGCAGAAACCGCCATATTGCGGAGCATATCGCGCAGGGTCGGCCTGGAAGGCCTGCAGGTTCTCCACCGAAGCGAAATGGTAGGTGGCGCCTTCGTGGGTCGCCGCGAGACTGGCGTCGCCCGGGGTGGGTTTTGCGACCGTGAAGTACGCGACCGGGTCGTGACCGTGCAGCGCGACGCGCGCGCTGTCGACATTGGTGGCCGCGGTCGAGGCGGGATCAAAAGCGATGGCGATGCCGGGCGCGAGGACCGCGGCGCCGAGGCCCAGGGCAAGCGTGAGCGCCAAGGTGGACAACGAACGGTTCATGGCGGTCTCCGGAACGACGGCGGGATTGCCGGCGGGATGAAATCCAAGCTTCTTCTGATCACGCACCGCTAGCCGTTTCCCTGGCTGGCTGAACAGCCTCCAGCGCCGGCGCGGAGGCTCGTGCAGAGCTTCCGTAGAGGCGACTTGCGTTCAGTGCCGATGATTTGCCGGCGCATGACGACAGCGGCAGGACGACGGCGTGCAGCGGGCGCGCCTGTGCCTCGTCCTCGACAACCAACTGCACGCGGGCATCGTTGATGTCCAGGTCCGCAGGTAGTGCGATATCGATCGATCCGGCATGGGGGTCGAGGCCTGCTTCGAACACCCGCGCAACGTGGGAGTGCTGGAGCCTTACGCCACCGTTTTCGCCGCGCGCCGGCACCGACGCAAGGCCCGACTGGGTCACGGCGATCCACGCGCGGCTGTTCGCCGGCGCTCCCTGCGACGACCAGCGCACCGCAAGTCGCCGCTGCGCGGACAGCTCGGCACGGGCTTCGAGTACGAATGGAGCCGCCGCCTTCGACCGCGGCGGCACCCAGCCGCGCGCCCAGTCGTTGCGCGAATCGCCCGCGTACGCCACGTCGGGCGTGTACACCGTACGCGACGCCCTTCGCGCCGCGCGCTCGCGCTGGCGTGCCGAGAACCGGGCGTCGCCGAACGGGTCGCGCCAGCCGAGGCCGTCCCAGTAGTCGACGTGGAACTCCACGATCGCCAGGTCAGAGCGCGTATCGAACTGTCGCAGCCAGCGGCTGGCCGGCGGGCAGGAGTTGCAGCCCTCACTGGTGAACAATTCGAGCACCGGCACCTGGTATTGCGGTCGATCCACGACCTCGCAGGCGTGTGCTTCGCCCAGCGCCTGCAGCCCCAGCATAGAGGCCAGCACGGTGGCTGTCGCACAGCAACGCAATCGCGCCGTCGTTGCAGGAAATTCGGTTCGCACCAGCGGCGCAGCACCGGATTTGCGGCGCGCGACAGCAACCATGACTTGCAACAGTCCACGCATCGCGATTCTCCAGCAACGGTCCCAGGCAAATGCCATGGGTGCGTCCTGAGCAAGAACGGCGCGCCGCGGATTCCCTTTCGAGCAATCCGCGAGCAATCCGCGCGAGCAATCCGGGACATCCATGATTCGGCGGTCGTGAATCGTGGCTGTCCTGGTTTGCGGTCCACCTTGACTATTGGGGGCCCCGAACGGCGGGAATCCCTGCTGGCAGTTAAATGCCTACGGGGCGCTCGACTTGGGTTGGCGGCAAACACCGCGATTTAAGCCGGCTTGCACTCATTCGCCAACCCGCTGCGCCGCTCTGCGCACACCGGCATCACGTCGATCTGCTGTCGTCGGACGTGCCCATGCTGACGCGCTGACAACGCAGTTCGTGCAATACATCCCGACATCTGCCGGTCTTCGACAACGACTGAATCAATGAGGTGGTCTTCGTGAAGCACAAGCTTATCGTCATCCTGGCCCTGATCCTGTTCGCGCTCGGGGTCGCGGCCGGCACCTTGCAGGTGCGCGCGGCCGGCGGCACCGTGGAGTCCGCACCGGCACCGGCTGGAATGGCCAAGGCCACCTTCGCCGGGGGCTGCTTCTGGTGCATGGAGCAGCCGTTCGAGGCGCTCGATGGGGTGCAGTCGGCGGTGTCGGGCTACATCGGCGGCAGCGTGCCCAACGTGACCTATGCGCAGATCGGCAGCGGGCGGACCGGGCATGCCGAGGCGGTGGAAGTGATCTACGATCCGGGCAAGGTGAGCTACGAGGAACTGCTCGCGGTGTTCTGGGTCAACATCGACCCCACCGTGAAGGACCGCCAGTTCTGCGATGCGGGCAGCCAGTACCGCACCGGCATCTTCGTCCACGATGCCGAACAGAGAAAGGCAGCGGATGCCTCGCTGGCGCGACTCAAGGCCGATCCGCGATTCGCGGGCCAGGCGATCCACACACAGATCACCGACGCGGGTCCGTTCTACGTCGCCGAGGACTACCACCAGGACTATGCGGCGAACAATCCCGCACAGTACAAATACTACCGTTGGGGCTGCGGCCGCGATGCGCGCCTGAAGCAGATATGGGGCGGCAAGCCTGCCGCTTGAGACCGGCCGCAGCTGCGCTGTCGAATCGTTCCACGAGCACGGGTTGAGAATTCCATGAATCGTCGCAATTTCATCGCACTGGGCGCCGCATTCACCGGCGCAGGAGTCATCGGCATGAGCCTGTTCGGCAACAAGACCGCGGCAGCACCCGCGGGCACGTTCGAGATCGAATTGACTGAGGCGCAGTGGCGCGAGCGCCTGGATGCCGAACAGTTCCAGGTCCTGCGCAAGCACGGCACCGAGCGTGCGGGCAGCAGCCCGCTCGATCGCGAAAAGCGCAAGGGCACCTTCGTGTGCGCGGGCTGCGAGTTGCCGTTGTTCGATTCGACCACCAAGTTCGACTCCGGCACCGGCTGGCCGAGCTTCTGGCAGCCGCTCGAGAATGCGATCGGCACCACCGAGGACCGCGCGTTCTTCATGACCCGCACCGAAGTGCACTGCCGCCGCTGCGGCGGGCACCTGGGCCATGTGTTCGACGATGGCCCGCCGCCGACCGGCCTGCGCTATTGCATGAACGGGGTGGCGATGCGCTTCGAGCCTGCGGCCGGGACCTGATCCGCCGGGCGTTGCCCGCGACGCGCGCGGATTGACGCCCCGTGCGCATCGCGAAGTCTGTGGTGATGGGCACGGTCGAGCTTCGCATCGAGACGCTTGCGTAGCTGTTCGACTCGCTCGACCCGGCGCCGTTCCACGACAAGGCGCTCGATGCGTCGGCCGAGATCTACATTCTGTCCTCGGCGGGCGAACATTCGAGCGAGCCGCTCGAAACAAAGGGGTCAGGACCAGTTCGGAAACTGAACCTGACCCCTCATCGTCCGTCGCGTGAAAGCAGGATCGCCAGTGGTCGTGTTTCCTCGAACTCGGCGAGCACCAGCGTCAGGCACGCCATCAGGGGCACGGCAAGAAATGCGCCGGCTATACCCCAAAGCGAGCCCCAGGCGGCCAAGCTCACAAGAATGACGAAGGGGCTGAGGTTGAGCGATTTGCCCATCACATACGGGTCGAGGAAGAATCCGACGCCGAACTGGGCGGCCGACAGCGCCAGCAGCAGCGCAACGAGAGTGTTTGCGTCGGTCAGTTGCACGGCCGCAAAGGCGCCAGGAAGGAAGACGCCGAGCACCGAACCGATGTACGGGACAAAATTCAGCAGCCCGACCAGCACAGCCCAGAAACCGGCCAGCTCGACGCCGAAGCCCCAGAGTATCAAGTAGCAAAGCACGCCCTGCACCACGCTCACACCGGTCTTGAGCAGCAAGTAGGTGCCGATCCGGTTGGTGATGCTGTCGAACACCCTCTGGATGCGCGCCACCTTATCGGGATCGGCGGAAAGCGCGGCCAGTTTGGACTCGACCACACCGCGCTCTGCCAGCAGCAGCGCGACGTAGATGGCCACCACCACCAGTCCCCAGACCACGCCAGTGACCGAAACCACGGTGCTTCCCAGCAGGCGCTGGGTATTGACCCGGGCCAGCAGGTCCTGCCGCAACGACTCCCAGGTTGGCGTCGACTCCATGCCCAGTCGTGCCGCCCACTCCTGGATGGTGTTGAGCAGCGCGGCGGCGTACTGCGGAGCAGCCGCGGTGACCCGCGCCAGGCTCTCGACCAACTGGAATGCCAGTAGCGCGAGTATCAGGGCCATTGTCGCGGCCGCCGCAACGCGAGCCCAAGCTCCACGCAGGCGTGTTCCGACGCCAGGAATTCGCATCAACAGACGGGCCAGACCGTCGGTCACGTAGGCAATCAGGACGCCGAACACGACCGGTACCAGCACGCTTTGGCCGACATGCAGAATCCACACCAGGCCGATGGCGAGCCACACAGCGCTGGCGGCACCCCCAAGCGGCGCAATCACGTGACGGGCTGAGGCGGTGATGGGGATGGTGTCGTCGCGCATGGTGCTACCTCGGTGCCTCGAGCATGGGTGTCCGTGGGTCGAGCAAACCACGCCGCGCTTCGGCCAAGGCGTCGTTTGGAGAAGCGCCAATCTCCGGCCGCTCAGTGCACCCTCGGGCGGATTGGGGCCCGCATGCGGAAGAGAGTATCGGAAATTCGAACGCCCTTTCCGAGCCGCAATCCGGATTGCGCTTCCGATCGCTTCAGTCGCCGCTATAGCGGCTCCCACAAGGCTTCGATGGAGCCCTGCGTCGTCAGGTCGGCCGGCGTTGCTCGACTCAAGCCTAAGGTAGCCACGCAATCCGGGACTGGCGCAATCCGGGTCAGCCACAAGTTACCCCGGGGCTGACAATTCCTGTTCCGGAATTGGTGGGCATGCCTGCCGCGGATTGGCTGCCATGATCGGTGTTGCTTGGTGCCTGTCCCTGATTGCGGCCGCCGAGGCCGAAAGTCGTAGGTTTTGGACGGTATCGGTCCGGGAAGGTGTGGATGTCCTGCCCTGGTCCCGTCGCCTCACACCGTCAGCGGCGCACCGATCGAGGCCATGTCGATCACATAGCGGAAGCGCACGTCTCCGTTCTCAACCTTGGCAAAGGCCTCGTTGATTTGGTCAATGCGAATCAGCTCGATGTCCGGCCCGATCTGGTGCTTGGCGCAGAACTCCAGTATTTCTTGCGTGTCGGCCAAACTGCCAATCAACGATCCGGCAACGCTCTTGCGCCCAAACGCAACTGCTTGATTGTTGACAGGCTGCATTGTTTCCAAGGCGCCGACAACCACTATCGTGCAATCGCGTTTGAGCAAGCCGATGAACGGATTGATGTCGTGCTTTTCAGGCACGGTGGAGAGTATGAAGTCGAAGCTTGATTCGAGCGCTTTCATGGCGGCTTTGTCGCTTTCAAGAACGCCGTGGACGCCAAGACGCTGTGCGTGCTCCAACTTGTCGCTGGTGCTGGTGAACACCGTGACGTCGGCGCCAAGTGCCTTGGCGATCTTCGCAGCCATGTTGCCGAGTCCGCCAAAGCCGACGATTCCAATCCGATCACCGGACTTGAGCCCCCAACGCTTCATCGGCGAAAACGTGGTCGCCCCTGCGCATAGGATCGGTGCGGCGATTTCAGGTTGCAGGCCATTCGGAATCTTCAGGACGAAATCCTCGTTGACCACCAGAATGTTGGAGTAGGCACCGAAGGTATTATCGCGGCCATAGCTGTTCAGCCCATCCGCCGCTTTCTTCGCCGGAATCATTGGGCCGTTGTAAGTGGCCAGCCAGCTATTGGGGCCGCTGCAGTAGTTTTGCTCGCCTGCGGCGCATGGCGAACATTGGCGACAGCTTTCAATCATGCAGCCGACGCCGACGATGTCGCCCACCGCGTGGCGCGAAACATGTGCGCCGATTCGCGCGACGCGTCCGACCGCTTCATGGCCTGGAACACATGGGTACACGGTATTGGCCCACTCGTTCTTCGCCTGGTGGATATCCGAGTGACAGACCCCGCAAAAGAGCACATCGATGACGACATCATTGTCGCCTGGCTCCTCACGCTCGAATTCAAAGCGCTTGAGATTGCTGCTCGCGTGGTGGGCGGCGTAGCCGATTGCCTGGATCATTTTTGGTCGTGCTTCGCAGTAAGGCAGTTGAGGGCCGGAAGCTCAATCTGCCCAACCAACTTGCACCGGTCTGTTCGCCAGCGAACGAAGCGGATGCTGCCGGTGCAGACGGTTGCTTCGTACGCACCGCGGCGAACACGCGCAGCTCGATCCACACAGGCAATCCGGGACAGCCATGATTTGCGGCTGTAGAATTGTGGCTGTCCCGGATTGCGCCGGATTGCGCGGATTGCGCTTCGAGAACCTGCAGGAGCGCCAGCGGCTGCGCCGGCTCGCGACCGCGGATGTGGTGTTTGGATCAGACAAACCAGCCAGCCCAGGCGCCGCCGATCATCAGCAGCAGGCCGGGTAGCATGCGGCGCGCGTAGTCCGCGCCACCGGCGGTGATGGTCAGCACGACTTTGGTCGCGGTGTTGGTGCTGAATGCGAGCATCACCGCGAGCTGTGCGGTGTCGATGCCGACCTTGCCGGTGGCGTACATCTCGCCGATCGAAACCGCCGGTGCGTGGGTGTCGGCGAAGCCTGCGGCTGCGGTGGTC
>JANOEA010000182.1:0-3219 GCA_031412975.1 Pseudomonadota bacterium
CTTCGACTTCGCGGCCGCGTTCGTGGAAGAAGCGCGCACCGGTCCAGGTCTTGTAGGGCAGCTTGTCGTTCGAGAACCGCGTATCGCGATGGATGCGGAACAGCGAGCCGCCCTGTGCGCGCGGATCGGCGCGGTAGTGCGTACTGACTTTCGCCAGTGGCGCCGCGAGGTCTGCGATCAGGCGCAGGAACGGTTCGCGCACGTGCGCCTCGTAGCGGGGCTTGTGCTCGGCGAACCACTCGCGCGAATTGTTGCGCGCGAGTGCGCGGAGGAAGGTGAACGTCGCGGGTTCGAAGTATTTCGCGTCTTTCATGCAACCAGTCCGGCGGTGAGGTGGCGACCCCAGTCGAGGTAGCGGTCGAGCAGGCTGCGCTGCTGCTCGGTGGCAGTCTCGCGCAAAGTGCCGATCCGCTGCTCGTAGGCTTCGAGGTTGAGCAGCGCCGGGTCGTCCGCGCCGATCAGATTGCGCTGGCAGTGCGCGCGCCAGCGCTGCGCTTCCCCGGCATCCAGCGTGTGCGGCCAGTTGCGCGCGCGATAGCGGAACAGCAGTTCCGCATAACGCGGATCGGAGAACACCAACGCGGGATCGCCGAGCGCCTCGGGCGGCGTGCTGCGCACCCGGCGCAGCAGTGCGCGGTCGGCGTCGGGCAGGAAGCCGTCGTAGAGGCCCTGTTCGGGATCGCGCGCGGGTGGTCGCACGCCATCGGCGGCAAACACCGAGCGCACTTTTTCAGCGATGCCCTCCGTGCCGCGCAAGCGTTCGAGGTTGCGCAGGCACGCATCCACATCGAGCCCGATCCGACGCGCATCGCCCTCGCGCAGCGTCGACAGCGGCGCCAGCGCCGGACTGCGGTTGGCCTGCACGAGCTTCAGCGGCACGCGCTGCACCTCCTCGGGCAGGTCGCGGCGCGCGGTGAACACGCGGTCTTGCACGTCGATCGCGGGCAGGTCGATCAGATCGTCTGGCGGCACCGTCAGGTCGTAGACGATCACCGCATTCGGATTGCGCGGATGCGCGGCCAATGGCACCACCATCGCGAGGCAGCCCTGGCTGGCCGGATATCTCTGCGAGACGTGCAGTACCGGCGTCATCCCGACCCAGTCGAGCTGCTCGAAGGCGCGGCGCTTCTGGCGCAGTCCGAAGTACCAGTCGAACAGGCGCGGCTGCCGATCGCGCAGCAGGCGGCCCAGCGCCAGCGTCGCCTCGACGTCGCCGAGCGCATCGTGTGCGTTGCGGTGGACCAACCCGTTCGCGGTGGCCAGGTCGCCGAGCCGGAAGCTCGGCGCCCCATCGTCGCGTTGCGGCCATTCGATGCCTTGCGGGCGCAGCGCATGGCACATGCGGGCCAGATCGATCAGGTCCCAGCGCGAGTTGCCGCGCTCCCATTCGCGCGCATACGGTTCGTGGAAGTTGCGATACAGCAGGTTGCGGGTAAACTCGTCATCGAAGCGCAACGAGTTCCAACCCACCCCGCAGGTGCCGGGTTCGGCCAGCGCCGCGTGCACGCCGGCGGCGAATTCCGCCTCGATGCTGCCACGTGCCGAGACTTCCTGCGGGATCAGTCCGGTCACCAGTCCGGCGTCGGGGGAGGGCAGGCGATCGACCGGCGGCGCGCACCACAGCACGATCGGCTCGCCGATCGGCTGCAGTTCGGCGTCGGTGCGCCAAGCCGCGAACTGCAGCGGCCGGTCGACGCGCGGATTGGCGCCGGTGGTCTCGTAGTCGTGCCACAGGAAACTGGGGCTGGCGGCGGCCGGGTTCATTCGTCCAGTATCGCCGCCGGCGCGGAATACGCCAACGTGCCGCCGGGCAGCCTCTGAACAAGTCCCCTCAGCCCGCGTCGCGCCGCGCGGCCACCGCGACCGCGCCAATGCCTGCGGCACCCGGCAACTGCGCGCGCGGCATGCCCACCGCAAAGCCCTGCACGAAGTCGACCCCGCACTCGAGCAGGGTCGCCAGCGCGCGCGGATTCTCCACGCACTCGGCGACCGTGAGCTTGCCCGATGCGCGCGCGATCGCGGTGAGGCCGGCGACGATCGCGCGATCCAGCGGGTCGTGTGGCAGTCCCTGGATCAACGAGCCGTCGATCTTGAGGTAATCCGCGTCCAGCAGGCGCAGGCTGCCGAGGGTCGCGAATCCGCTGCCGAAATCATCCACCGCGATCGCGCAGCCGAGCGCGCGCAGCGCGGCGATCGGCGCGCGCAGGTTCTCCTCGCTCGCCACCGCGCGCGATTCGGTGATCTCGAACACCAGCGACCGTGGATCGACATTGTGTTGCACCAGCTTGTCGGTGATGTAGGCGACCAGGCCGGCGCTCGCGAGGGTCTGCGCGGCGAGGTTGATCGCCAGCACCAACGGGCGCGGCGAGCGCGATTCGCGCAGGCTGCTGATCGCACGCTCGATCACCCAGCGGTCGATATCGCCAAGCATGCCGAAGCGCTCGGCCGACGGCAGGAAGGCGCCCGGCAGGATCAGCTCGCCGCCGGGGTCGCGAAGGCGCAGCAGGACCTCGAATTTCGCCGGCTGTCCGGGATTGCGCTGCAACTGGCGTTCCCACAGCGCATGGTCGTCGGCATCCACGTCTTCGCCAGCGAACCCGGCCAACGGCACCATCGGCTGGAAGCACAACACGAAGCGGTCGGCGCGCAGCGCCTCCTCGAGTCGGGTCGACCAGCCCACATCGAGCTCCATCGCCGCCCGCCGCGCACTCTCGGGCGCGAACACGTGCACCTGGTTGCGGCCGCCGTTCTTGGCCAGGTGCAGCGCGATGTCGGCATTCGCCATCGCCTCCGATACCGATGCGATCTGCTCGTCGAGGTACGCCGCACCGATCGACACCGTGATGCGGTAACTCTTGCCGCCGTAGGCGAACGGCGCACGGGTCAGCGACTTGCGGAAGCCCTCGGCCAGCACGTGCGCGTCGGTGCTGGTGACGTTGCGCAGGATCACCGCGTACTCGTCGCCACCCATGCGCGCGAGGTGATCCGAGGCGCGCAGACGCGATTTGAGGCGCGCGGAGACCTCCACCAGCAGATGGTCGCCGGCGGTGTGGCCGGCGGTGTCGTTGATGTACTTGAAGCGGTCGACATCGACGAACAGCAGCACCGAGCCGTTGTCGACCCGCTTCAGGCGTCATCGCTGGAGTGTCCCCATGCAACGTCGCGTCATGTTGTCGGCCCTCGCCGCGTTGGCCCTGCCGCGCTGGGCCGACGCGCAAG
>JANOEA010000183.1:0-12845 GCA_031412975.1 Pseudomonadota bacterium
GGCGGCTTGCCGCGCTGATCGCACAGGCGCTCGCGCTGTTGCCCGACGATGAGCGTCTCGAATGCCTGCCGCCCACGCTGCGCGCGCGGCACAAGCTGACCTCGCTGCGCGAGGCGCTGCGTTACGTGCACCGCCCGCCGCCGCGCGCCGATGTCGACCAGCTGCTGGCCGGGCAGCATCCCGCGCAGCGACGCCTGGCCTTCGACGAGCTGATCGCGCACAACCTGGGCTTGAAGCGCCTGCGCGCGTCGATCCGCGCGCGCAGCGCGCCGCGGATCGGCACGCCCGGCGCGCGACGGGCAGCGTTTCTCGCCGGCCTGCCGTTCCAGCTGACCGCCGCGCAGCAGCGCGCGCTGGCGCAACTCGATGCCGATCTGGGCACCGGCGTGCCGATGTTGCGCCTCGTACAGGGCGACGTGGGCTCCGGCAAGACCGTGGTCGCCGCACTGGCCGCGCTGGCTGCCGCCGACGCCGGCTGGCAGGCAGCGATCATGGCGCCGACCGAGGTGCTGGCCGAGCAGCACCAGCGCAACTTCGCGCGCTGGCTCGAGCCGCTGGGATTGCGCGTGGTGTGGCTGGCCGGAAAGGTCAAAGGGCGCGCGCGCCGCGCCGCACTCGATGCGCTGGTCGGCGATGCCGATGTGGTGGTGGGTACCCACGCGCTGATGCAGGAGGGCGTGGTGTTCCGTCGCCTGGGCCTTGCGATCATCGACGAGCAGCATCGCTTCGGCGTGCACCAGCGGCTGGCCCTGCGCGACAAGGGCCAGGCCGGCGAGATGCCGCACCAGCTGGTGATGACGGCCACCCCGATCCCGCGCACGCTGGCGATGACCTCGTATGCCGACCTCGATATCTCGGTGATCGACGAACTGCCGCCCGGTCGCACGCCGATCAAGACCGTGGTGCTGGTCGGCAGCCGACGCGAGGAGGTGATGCAGCGCGTGCGCCTGGCCTGTGCGGAGGGTCGCCAGGCCTATTGGGTGTGCACCCTGATCGAAGAATCTGACAAGCTCGAGGCGCAGGCCGCCGAGGCCGTGTTCGAGGGCCTGCAGCAGGCGCTCGGCGATGTGCGGGTCGGACTCGTGCATGGACGCCTGCGGCCGGCCGACAAGCAGGCCGCGATGGATGCCTTCGCCAGTGGCCAGGTGCAACTGCTGGTCGCCACCACCGTGATCGAGGTCGGGGTCGACGTGCCCAATGCGAGCCTGATGGTGATCGAGAATGCCGAGCGGCTGGGCCTGTCGCAGCTGCATCAGTTGCGCGGCCGCGTCGGCCGCGGCAGCGCGGCATCCAGCTGCGTGCTGCTCTACCAGGGCCCGCTGTCGGAGGCCGCGCGCATGCGCCTGGCGGTGATGCGCGAGACCGGCGACGGCTTCGTGATCGCCGAGAAGGATCTCGAACTGCGCGGTCCCGGCGAAGTGCTGGGCACGCGGCAGACCGGCGAGGCGGTTTTCCGGGTGGCCAATCTCGCGCGCGATGCCGTGCTGCTGCCGCAGGTCAATGCGGCCGCGGATACGCTGCTCGCGGCCAGTCCCGAGGCGGTTGAGCGCCTGATCCGGCGCTGGGTCGGGCGCGCCGAGCGTTTCGCCGAGGCCTGAGCACCGCCGCGGATTCGCGCGCTACGATGCCGATCCAATCCGGGGGCCTGCCGTGCAATCACTGCTGATCGATACCGACCCCGGGGTGGACGACGCGCTGGCGTTGCTGATGGCGCTGTCCGATCCGGCGATCGAAGTGGTCGCGCTGACCGTGGCGGCGGGCAATGTCGGACTCGCGCATACGGTGCCCAATGCGCTGCGGGTGCTCGAGCTCGCAGGCTCCGCAGCCCCCGTGTACGCAGGCTGCGCCGCTCCGCTGGTGCATCCGGCCGCGGATGCCGCGTTCGTGCACGGCCGCGACGGTCTGGGCGATGCGGGTCTGCCCGCGCCATCGCGCGCTGCCGAGTCCGAGCACGCGGCACTCGCGATGCTGCGACTCAGTCGCGCAATGCCCGGCGCGCTGACCTTCGTGATGCTCGGACCGTTGACCAACCTCGCGCTCGCGCTGCGCCTGGACCCCGAATTGCCGCAGCGGGTCGCGCGCCTGGTGGTGATGGGCGGCGCGGTGACCGGGCGCGGCAACATCGAGCGCATTCCGGTCGAATTCAATATCGGCTTCGATCCGGAAGCCGCGCACATCGTGTTCTCGTCATGGCCCCGGATCGAAGTGATCGACTGGGAGGCGACTCTCGCCCACGCGATCGCCTTCGAGCGTTTCGCCGCCTGGCTGGCTGCCGGCGATCATCGCGCGCGCTGGTACGACGCGGTCTCGCGCAAGACCCGCAAGTTCATGGCCGATACGCCGCACCGCGGCCAGTGGGTGGCGGCCGACGCCCTCACGATGGCGGTGGCGATCGACCCGCAGGGCGTACAGGACGCGGCACAGCGGCCGCTCGCGATCGAGCTTGCCGGCACCCTGACCCGCGGTGCCACGGTGGTCGACTGGGATCGGCGCAGCGGGGCTGCGGACAACGCGCGCATCGTGCGGCGCTTCGATCCGGCCCGCTTCGAGGCGCTGGTCGCGCGCGCGCTGGGCGCTGCCTGAGCCCGGTCCGACCACGCGCCGCGGCCCCGACTTGCACCGCAGGGGCCCGGCTCGGTATGCTGGTCATCTTTTCCCCGAGGTGCCGCCATGAAGGCAGACATCCATCCGAAGTACCACAACGTGGTGTTTCAAGACATTTCCAGCGATTTCAAGTTCCTGACCCGGTCGACCATGACCAGCAAGGAAAAGACGACGTGGGAAGACGGCAAGGAATACCCGATCATCAAGGTCGAGATCTCCAGCCATTCGCACCCGTTCTTCACCGGCAAGCAGAAGGTCATGGACACTGGCGGCCGGCTCGAGAAGTTCCGGCGCCGTTACGCCGCGAAGTAAGCGATCGGGCCCTGCCGGGCCCGATGGCTGCTGCAGCCACGGTCGGGCGAACGCCGCCCGGCAACGTGGCCGCATGGTTCGCATGGTCTGGCGCCACCAGCACGGCCACGGTACGGGTGCAGTTTTCAGTTGATCGGTAGCGACACGGATCGTCGCGACCACAGGCGGAACAACGCCGCATCCGCAAGGGTGCGGCGTTTTTCTTTGCGCATCCCGCCGGCCGCGACTTTCCGGCCGCGGAGCCCGCCGCTGCCGGGGCCATGCAACGCCGTCGCGGCTGGCCGCGACGAAAGCCCGCTGTGCGATACTCGGTCGCATGCAGGCGGGGTCGTCGACCGCCCCGAGAACGGCGGCGTTGGTGGCTTGGCGAATCCCGGGATTGCCAACGGCACTACGCCGACCCGTTCACCAGCAGTCGACCCGCGCCAGCATCGAGGAGCCCCGCCGTGGCCAACAGCGTCGTCCTGACCGACTCCAACAACAAGGCCGTCAACCTGCCGCTGGTCAGCGGCACCGTCGGGCCGTCCGCGATCGATATCGGCAAGCTGCACAAGGAAACCGGGCTGTTCACCTACGACCCCGGCTTCATGTCCACCGCGAGCACCCGCAGCGCGATCACCTACATCGATGGCGACGCCGGCGTTCTGCTGTACCGCGGCTACCCGATCGAACAACTGGCCAAGCACTCGACCTTTCTCGAAGTGGCCTACCTGCTGCTCAACGGCGAGCTGCCCAGCGCGACGCAGTTCACCGACTTCGACCACGAGATCACGCACCACACGATGATGCGCGAGTCGATGCGGCATTTCCTCAACGGCTTCCACTACGACGCGCATCCGATGGCGATGATGTGCGCGGTGGTCGGATCCCTGGCCGCCTTCTATCACGACTCGACCGATATCGACGATCCGAAACACCGCTATCTCGCCGCGATCCGCCTGATCGCCAAGATGCCGACGATCGCGGCGGCCGCGTACCGCTACACGATCGGCTGGCCGATCCGCTTCCCGCGCAACAACCTCGAGTACTGCACGCGGTTCCTGCACATGATGTTCGAGGTTCCCTCGGAGCGGCTCGAACTGCCGCCGGTGACGGCCAAGGCGCTCGACCTGCTGTTCATCCTGCATGCCGACCACGAGCAGAACGCATCCACCTCGACGGTGCGCCTGATCGGTTCCACCGGCGCCAATCCCTACGCCTGCATCGCCGGCGGGATCGCCGCGTTGTGGGGTCCCGCGCACGGCGGCGCCAACGAGGCGGTGCTCAAGATGCTGGAGGAAATCGGCACGCCCGACCAGGTCAGCAAGGCGGTGGAGAAGGCCAAGGACAAGAATTCCGGCTTCCGCCTGATGGGTTTCGGCCACCGCGTGTACAAGAACTACGATCCGCGCGCGGCGATCATCCGCGAGATGACCCACAAGGTGCTGGCCGATCTCGGCGTGTCCGATCCGCTGCTCGACGTGGCGCTCAAGCTCGAGGAGGCGGCGCTCAAGGATCCGTACTTCATCGAGCGCAAGCTGTATCCGAACGTCGACTTCTACTCGGGTCTGATCTACAAGGCGCTGAACATCCCGACCGAGATGTTCACCGTGATGTTCGCGCTCGGGCGCACGCCCGGGTGGGTCGCGCACTGGCTCGAGCAGACCATCACCCCGGACGCCAAGATCGGCCGCCCGCGGCAGGTCTACACCGGGGCCACGCAGCGCGATTACGTGCCGATCGAGCAGCGCTGAACCCGGTAGCCTCTGGCACGTCCCGCGCGGCGCGCGGGACGCGCGCTCAGTCGAAGCTGCTGACTTCCGCCAGCAGGCGCTGCAACTCGGACAGGCTGGCGCGCGGACGCGCATTGCCGTCGAGCCCATCGCGCGGCGCGCTGCGCTGCGCGGACAGCGGCAACAGGGTCAGCACGAAGTCGACGCCATCGGCGGCGAAGCGGTACTCCAGGGCGTCGATCGCGGGACCTGCGGCGAGTGCGACCCGCCGACTGCGCTCGTCGATCGGGATCCGGCGTTCGGCGAGGAAACGCTGCAGCGCGGTGCCGTCGTCATGGTGCAGCTGCAGGCAAACCGGCGCGCCGTCGTCGGCGCTGCCGTCGAGCACGCTGCCGACCAGTCGCGGTTCGAACAGCGCGAAGAAGCGCATCGCTTCGACGGCCGCCTCGCGCAGGCTGCGTAGCGCGTTGGGTTGACGCTCGCCGCGGAACAGGCGCTGGTGCTGGCGCAGCGCGGCTTCGATCTCTTCCTGGTCGGGCAGGTCGCGCGGGTCCTCGATACCCAGCCGTTGGGCCGCCTTGTGGCGGGCGCCCGCAAAATCGCCGTCGCCGCGCTCCGACAGCAGACGCGCCGCCGCTGCGGCGACCTGCTCACGGCGGCCGCGTGCACCCGCTGCATGGCGTCGCGGTGGCACTTCGCGCGGCATCAGAAGATCTCGTAACTCTGCTTGTCGCCGTCGGTCTGCGCATCCATCTCGTCGCCCATGGCGGCCAGTCGCGCGATGTCCTCGACCTTGAACACTTCCAGCACGCCGCCGTCGCCATCGAGCGCGCCGAGCAGGCGTCCGCTGGACGGGTCGATGCGCGCGGTAGTGATGCCGGTGGGCACCTCCAGCGGCGTCTCGGGAACGCCATCGAGCGCGATCCGCATGAAATCGGTCCATACCGGCAATGCGGTGCGGGCGGCGAACTCGCCGCGCCCCAGCGGCGTGAAGTCGTCGTGCCCCATCCACGAGGTCGCGACGAGGCGATCGTTGAAGCCGGAGAACCACGCGTCGCGGAATTCGTTGGTGGTACCGGTCTTGCCGGCAAGGTCGTTGCGGCCGAGTTCCATCGCCCCGCGCCCGGTTCCGCGTCGGACCACGTCGCGCAGCAGCGACGTCACCAGGTAGGCATTGCGCGCATCGAGCACGCGCGGCGCGAGGCGCACTGCGGCTGGCGCACCGGAGGCTTGCGGGGCAGTGCCGCCTTGCACCGCCACGGTCGCAGTCGGCGCGGCAGCGACGTTGCCCAGCAGCGCACCGAGGTCCTGTGCGGTGGCGCTCGAAGCGCCGCTTTGATCGAGGCGTTCCGGACAGCGCGCGCAGACCCGTGCCGGCTCGGCCGTGAACACCACCGCGCCCTTGTCATCTTCGATCCGCGCCACGAACCAGGGGTCGACCAGATAGCCGCCGTTGGCGAACACCGCGTAGCCGCGCGCCATCGCGATCGGCGGCACCGAGCTGGTGCCCAGCGCCAGCGACAGGTTTTCCGGCAGCGCTTCGGGCGCGAAGCCGAAGCGCCCCATGAAGTCGCGCGCGTAGCGGATTCCGATCGCGTCGAGGAGGCGCACCGAGACCAGGTTGCGCGACTTCACCATCGCCTCGCGCAGCCGCATCGGACCTTCGAAGGTGTCGTCGTCGTTGGAAGGCCGCCACATGCCGTCCGGGCGCGACGGATCGGCGAACACCAGCGGTGCATCGTTGACGATGCTGGCGGCGGTGAAGCCGCGATCGAATGCGGCCGAGTACACGAAGGGCTTGAAGCTCGAGCCCGGCTGGCGGTTGCTTTGGGTGGCCCGGTTGAACTTCGAAAGCCCGAAGCTGAAACCGCCGACCAGCGCCTGGATGGCACCGTCCTCCGGCGACAGGGCGACCAGCGCGGCTTGCGCACGCGGCAACTGGCTCAGCGTCCAGGCCCCCTCGGCACCGCGCATCAGCCGCACCACATCGCCGCGCGCGAGCAGGTCGGCCGGCTTGCTGGGCGCGGGGCCCCGCGAATTCTCGTTGATGTAGGGCCGCGCCCAGCTCAGGTCGGGCAGCGGCAGTTCGATGGTCTGGCGATCGAACAGATACACCTCGGCCGCGGTGGCCGACACGCCGGTCACCAGTCCCGGGATAAGGCCTGCGAGCGGCCGGAAGCTGGCCAGCTGCTCGTCCCACTGTGCCGGCCCGCTGCCCTCGGCCAGCTCCAGCCTGGCTTCCGCACCGTGCCAGCCGTGGCGGCGGTCGTAGCCCGCGAGTGCGTCGCGCACCGCGCGGTTGGCGCCTTCCTGCAGCCGTGAGTCGATGCTGGTGTGCACCACGTAGCCGGCATCCAGCGCCTCGGTGCCGAGTTTTTCGACCGCGAACAGGCGCACCATTTCGGCCAGGTAAGGCGCCTCCACTTCGATCGGTGGTTCATGCGGCATCGCTGTGTCTGCGACCGCGACGGCCGCGTCGTGCTCGGCGGGCGTGATGAAGCCTTCCTCCAGCATGCGCTGCAGGACGTAATCGCGCCGCTGCAGCGCGCGCGGGGGATTGTTGACCGGGTTGCCGCTGCTGGGGAACTTGGGGATCGCAGCCAGCATCGCCGCTTCGCCCAAAGTCAGCTGGTCGAGCGTCTTGCCGTAATAGAAATCGGCCGCCGCCGCCACGCCATAGGCGCGATAGCCGAAGAAGATCTTGTTCAGGTACAGCTCGAGGATCTCGTCCTTGCTCAGCTCCTGCTCCATCTTCAGGGCGAGGAAGATCTCGGTGAGCTTGCGGGTGAACGAGTATTCGGCGCTCAGGAAGAACCCGCGCGCCACCTGCTGGGTGATGGTGCTGCCACCGGGCACGCGCTCGCGATCGGTGCTGGCCAGCAGCCAGATCGCGCGGGCGATCCCGACCACGTCGATCCCGGGGTGCTCGAAGAAGCGGGCGTCTTCGATCGCGATGAAGGCCTGGCGCACCGTCTCGGGGACCGCGGCGACCGCAACCGGGGTGCGCCGGGTCTCGCCGAACACCGCCACCAGCTTGCCGTCGGCGCTGTATACGCGCATCGGCACCTGCAAACGAATGTCACGAATCTCCGCCACATTGGGTAGGCGGGGCGCGATCAGCCAGTACGCTGTGCCGACCGCCGCTGCCGCCAGGAACGCCCCGACGACGGCGAGAATGAGTCCCCACTTGATGATTCGGCGGATCCAGCGCATCGGAAACAGATTCGAATTGATGAGGGCAGCCCCCCAAAACGCGGCAGGCCGCACAGTATAGATCGGGACGAGAACGCATCCTCCGCGACCGGGGTGGCGATTCCCGGGCGGGTTGCAGGTCCGCGAGCGGGCGGGGTTTCACGGGGGTCGGGGACAGCCAATAACGTGCCCGTTGCCAAGTGGTTAACTTTTGGATTTAATGTAGTGGCGCATCTTTGGCTCGTAAGAGCCCGTGGGAAGGGGAAAAAGTGTGGGCCTGCTCAGCACGAATACACCGCCCCTGATCGGGGTGGACATCAGCTCGACAGCCGTCAAGCTCCTGCAGCTGACCCAAACCGGTGGTCGCTACCGGGTGGAGCACTATGCCGTCGAGCCCCTGCCACCGAACGCAGTGGTGGAAAAGAACATCGTCGAGGTCGAGGCGGTCGGCGAGGCGATCAAGCGGGCGTTTGCCCGCTCCGGCGCCCGCACCAAGTCCGCCGCCGCGGCAGTCGCCGGTTCCGCGGTGATCACCAAGGTGATCCCGATGCCGGCCGATCTGTCCGAGGACGACCTCGAGTCGCAGATCCAGGGCGAGGCCAATCAGTACATCCCTTACCCGCTTGAAGAGGTCAGCCTCGATTTCGAGGTGATCGGTCCGGTCAAGGACAACCCCGACATGATGAACGTGCTCCTGGCCGCCTCGCGGACGGAGAACGTCGACGTGCGGGTCGCGGCGCTCGACATCGGCGGCCTGGCCGCAAGGGTCGTCGACGTCGAGGCCTTCGCGATGGAGAACGCCTACAAGCTGGTCGCCGACCAGCTGTCGGTGCCCAAGGACGCCACGGTCGCGGTGGTCGACATCGGCGCGACCATGACCACCCTGATCGTGCTCAAGAACCAGCGCACCATCTACACCCGCGAGCAGGTGTTCGGCGGCAAGCAGCTCACCGACGAGGTGATGCGCCGCTACGGCCTGTCGTACGAGGAAGCGGGCCTGGCCAAACGGCAGGGCGGCCTGCCCGAAAGCTATGAGATCGAGGTCCTGGAGCCGTTCAAGGAGGCGATGGTGCAGCAGATCAGTCGCCTCCTGCAGTTTTTCTTCGCCGGCTCCGAGTACACCAAGGTCGACCAGGTGGTGCTGGCCGGGGGTTGCGCTTCGATCGCCGGCATCGCCGAGATGGTCGAGGAGCAGCTCGGGGTGCCCGCCATCGTCGCCAATCCGCTGGCCGGCATGGCCCTGTCGCCGCGGGTGCAGGCGCAAACGCTGCAGCAGGATGCTCCCGCCCTGATGATCGCCTGCGGACTGGCGCTGCGGAGTTTCGACTGATGGCCAGAATAAACCTGCTGCCGTGGCGCGAAGAGCGCCGCAAGCTGCGCAATCGCGAAGCGCAGACCCTGTTTGGTGCGACCGCCGTCGGTGCGTTGCTGGTCGTGCTGCTGATCGCGTTCCAGTACGGCCGCCTGATCGATGGCCAGCTGGCGCGCAACCAGCTGCTGCAGGCCGAGATCGCCGCGGTCGACATCAAGATCAAGGAAGTCGAGGAATTCGAGAAGGAGCGCTCGCGGCTGCTGTCGCGCAAGCAGATCATCGAGCAGCTGCAATCGAGCCGCTCGGTGATGGTGCATTTGTTCGACGATCTGGTCCGCACGCTGCCCGAAGGCGTGCGTCTGACCTCGATCAAGCAGGCCGGGGACCAGCTGACGATGGAAGGCACGGCGGAGTCCAACGCGCGCGTGTCCGAATACATGCGCAAGCTGGAAGGCTCGCAGTGGCTGGGCAATCCCGACCTGCAGATCGTCGAAGCCAAGGGTGCGGACAAGCGCAATCGCTACGTTTTCACCCTGCGGGTGGCGCTCAAGCGACCCAAGGCCGAGGGTGAAGAGACCGGCCTGGATGGCGCGGAGCCGGCGCTGGCCGGGGCACCCGGGGGGGCTGCGCAATGAAACTGAGCGAATTCGACCTCAAGGATCTCGACTTCCAGCGGATGGGCTCATGGCCCATGCCGGTCAAGACGGTTTTCGCCGCACTGGTGTTCGTGCTGATCGTGGGCGCCGGCTGGTGGTTCTACGTGCAGCCCAAGCGCGAGGCGCTGGCTGGCCATGAGGCCAAGGAAACCGAACTGCTCGACCAGTTCCGCTTCAAACAGGGCAAGGTGGTCAACCTGCCCGAGCTGAAGAAGCAACTGGAGGAAATGAAGGAGCTGTTGCGGCAGATGCTGCGCCAGCTGCCGAGCAAGACCGAAATGCCCGACCTGCTGGTCGACATCTCGCAGACCGCGCTGTCGACCGGCATCGACAACCAGAAGTTCGAGCCGGGTCCGGAGATCGTCAAGGAGTTCTACGCCGAGAAGCCGATCAACCTGCGCATGGTGGGCACTTACCACCAGTTCGGGTCGTTCGTCAGCGGCGTGGCCTCGCTGCCGCGGGTGGTGATCCTGACCATGCACGACATCTCGCTCAAGCCGCAGGAGGCTGCCGCACCGAATGCGCGTTCATCCGGTGCGGGGTCCGGCAACCTGGTGCTCGAAGGGACGGTGCGCACCTACCGCTATGTCGACGAAGACGAAGCGGCCGAGGTGGCCGCCGGGACAGCAGCGGACGGCACCGCTGCAACGACGCCTGCGGGGAGTCAATAACATGCGAAGCTCGTCCAGTCTGTCGATGCGAGCGCACTTCGTGCGGGTGTCGACCATCGTCGCAGCCGGTTTGGTGCTGGCGGGCTGCTCGCGCGGCACCGGCGACCTGCAGGTCAAGATCGACGAGATCAAGGCGATGCAGGGCGCACCGCTGGATCCGCTGCCGGTGATGAGGACCTTCGAGGTCTTCGAATACGCCGCGCAGACGCTGCGCGATCCGTTCACGCCGAGCGTGGAAGAAGAGGTCACCACGCAGCAGGGCCCGCGGCCGGACATGGATCGTGCACGCGAGGCGCTGGAAGCGTTCCCGCTCGATGCGCTGGACATGGTCGGCACGCTCGGTTTCAGCACCGACGTTACGGGGCTGGTGAAGGATCCCGACGGGGTCGTCCATCAACTGCGTCCGGATAATTACATCGGCCAGAACTTCGGCCGCATCACCGGCATCTTCGAAGAC
The DNA here is from genome assembly GCA_031412975.1 of Pseudomonadota bacterium. Taxonomy (GTDB): domain Bacteria; phylum Pseudomonadota; class Gammaproteobacteria; order Xanthomonadales; family Ahniellaceae; genus UBA4656. The sequence goes on from JANOEA010000183.1 coordinate 10,917, forward strand.
CGGATCGAGCTCGTCGAGCTCATTCCCAACGGCGTAGGCGGCTGGATCGAACGCCCTGCGTCGGTCGCGCTCGGCGATCAATAACCCACTGGGGGTATTTGGCATGATCACCACCAATCTGTTCCAGGCCAGTCGGACCGAAGCGCGGACGCTTCGAACCCGCAGTTTGGCCGCGCGCTTCATCGTGGCGTTGCTGGCAGTGCTGCCGGCAGCCGCGATGGCGCAGAACGTCCTCGAGGCGGTCACCTTCAATCCCGGGCCCGGCGGGCAGGTCGATGTCGTGATGACGCTGTCGCAACCGGCATCCGGCCCGAAGCTGTTCACCACCGACTCCCCGCCGCGCATCGCGATCGATTTCGACAACACCCGCAATGGGCTGGCCGAGCGCCGGATCCCGGTGGGCGTGGGCGCCGCCACCGCGATTTCCGCGATCGAAGCGGCCGGTCGCACCCGCGTAGTCGTCGAACTGGTTCGCCCGACCGCGTACACCACGCGGATGGAAGGCAACAACCTGATCCTTTCGGTCGGCACCAGCGGCACCGCCGCTGCCGGCCAGACGATCAGCAGCAACGATCCCAGCAAGGCGGTCTCGGGCCGGCCGGAAGTCGCCAACGTCGATTTCCGCCGCGGCAAGAACGGCGAAGGCCGGGTGATCGTCTCGTTCACCAGCGACGGCGTCGCTGCCGACCTGCGCAAGCAGGGCGATCGCGTGATCGTCGAATTGCGCAACGTCGCGCTGCCCCCGCAATTCGCCCAGCGGCTCGATGTGACCGACTTCGCCACCCCGGTCGAGTCGATCGAGACGCGTGCGCTGCCCAACGGCGTGCGGATGGAAATCGTCGCCGCTGGCGAGTTCGAACAGCTGGCCTACCAGACCGGTGCGGAATACGTGATCGAAATCTCGCCGGTGCGGGTCGAATCCGAAGCCGAAAAGCTGCTCAAGGAACCCGAGTACGTCGGCGAGCGCGTGACCTTCAATTTCCAGGACATCCCGGTGCGTTCGGTGCTGCAACTGATCGCCGACGTGTCCGAACTCAACGTGGTGGTGGCCGACAGCGTCAGCGGCAACGTGACGCTGCGACTGGTCAACGTGCCGTGGGACCAGGCGCTGGACATCATCCTGCAGGCCAAGGGCCTCGATCAGCGCCGCCGCGGCGGCGTGATCTGGGTCGCCCCGACCGCCGAAATCGCCGCGCGCGAGCAGGCGCTCGAAGATGCGCGCATCGCGCTCGAAGACCGCGCGCCGCTGGCCTCGGAATACATCCCGATCAACTACGGCAACGCGAAGAGCATCGCCGAGCTGCTGACCAACGATGCGCTGCGCGGCCAGCAGGGCGGAGCCGGTGGCGGTGCAGGCGGGGCGCAGGCGCAACAGCGCGCCGGCGGATTCCTTTCCAATCGCGGCAGCGTGACCTTCGACGAGCGCACCAACACCCTGTTGATCAACGACACCGCCGAGAAGATCGCCGAAATCCGCCAGCTGATTTCCCTGCTCGACCGTCCCGTCGACCAGGTGCTGATCGAATCGCGGATCGTGATCGCCGACGAGACCTTCGGTCGCGAGCTCGGTGCGCGCTTCGGTATCAGCGGCGCCTACGAGGACAGCGATGGCAACGTGGTGAGCACCGGCGGCAGCTCCAACGCAACCGACAACATGCTCAACGAAGCGCTCGCCAATCGTCGCATCGGTCGCAACAGCGGTCTGCCGGTCGGGGTGCCTTCGGAGCCGGGTGGCGGCATCCTGGTGCCGAGCCTGGGGCAGCGCCTGAACGTCAACCTGCCGCTCACCAACGCGGCCGGCAGCTTTGCCCTCGCGGTGCTGGGCCAGGATTACCTGCTCGATCTCGAGCTCTCGGCACTGAGCCAGGAGGGCAAGGGCGACTGTGGCCATGCCCGTGCCCAGCAGAGCCATCACCTGCGCCAGAAACA
>JANOEA010000184.1:0-3368 GCA_031412975.1 Pseudomonadota bacterium
GACGAAGCGCTGATCAAGGAACCTGAGCGTGGCGCTGCGCTCAGGCCAGCGGCCGACCGCGCAGGAGGCGCGCGGGCAGCAGGATCAGGCCGCGCAGGAATTCGAATACACCCTCCACGACCATGCCCAGCAAGCGGAACGGCAGCAGCAGCAGCCACACCAATGGGTAGAGCACCAGCGCGAGCAGCGCCAGCGGCCAGCACAGCACCAGTACGAGTACCCACAGCAGGAAGGTCAGCATGCACCAAGCATGCGCACGATCGGCAGGCGATGCAAGGTGCCTTAGGTCATGCTGCGCGCGGCGTTTGCCGGCCCTTCAGCGTGCGCGGCGCCCGCGGCCGTACACTGTGGTGATGGACAGGACCAAGGCCAACACCCTCACGCGGCAAGCCGGATTCGGCCTCGCGCTGCTCGCGCTGCTGGTGCTGTCGTGGGCGCCGCAGGTCGACAGCTTCGCCAATGACACGGTCGACGCCGCACTGACCCGCGCGCTGACCGCGTTCGCGATCGCGCGCGGCATCAACGGTGCGATTTCGGTGGCGCAGAGCACCGAGGTCGCGGTGCAGCCGGCCGGTATCGGCGTGAGCCTCAATCCCGGCGAGATCCTCGATCCGGTCAACGATCTGATCGAGCAGTTCTCGAGCCTGATGCTGGCCGCTGCGGCCTCGCTGGGGCTGCAGAAGCTGCTGGTCGGCGTCAGCGCATGGTTGCCGCTGAAGATCGTGTTGACGATCGCGGTGATCGCATGGTTCGTGGTCGGGATTCGCGGCAGTCCCCGCGCGCGCAGCATCGCGCGCAGCGCAGCGCTCGGCCTGCTGGTGCTGCGCCTGGCCGTGCCGGTGTCAGCCGTCGCCAGTGAAGCGGCCTATCGTTTGCTGCTGGCCGACGACTTCGCGCAATCGAGTGCGGCGCTGGCCGATACCGCGCAACTGCTGGCCGAACAAAGCGAAGCGCTGCGCCCGCCGCTGCCGGCGGAAGCATCGCTGCTGGATCGCGCGCGCGCGATGCTCGACGATGCGCGCGAGACCTTCGACCTTGGCGCACGCCTCGATCAGCTCGAAGCCACCGCGACCGAGGCGACCCGCCACATCATCAACCTGATCGCGGTGTTCGTGGTGCAGACGGTGTTGTTGCCGCTGGGCTTCATGTGGTTGGGCTGGCACGGCGTGCGGCGAGCGCTCGCATTGGCGTCGCCCGCAAACTAGCCCGCTACTCAGCCTCCGCGAGGCGCGCGCGCAGACCACCCTGGCGTAGCAGCGGTCGCTGCAGGCAGGCCTCGATCACCGCGGGCGTGCCCCATAGCGCGACGTCCATCCGCGCGCGCGAGACGCCGGTGTAGAGCAACTGCCGCGACAGGATCGGATTGTCGCGCTCCGGCGGCAGCAGCACGGCGACCTGCGGATACTCGGAACCCTGGCTCTTGTGGATCGTCAGCGCGAATGCCGCCTCGTGCGGCGGCAGCGATTGCGGTGCGAAGCAGCGTGCCGACAGCGTACCGTCGGCGGCCGCGGCAGCGAACCACACCCCCAGCTCGCCGTTGGCATCGGCCAGCACCAGCCCCACGTCGCCGTTGAACAGCTGGCGTGCATGATCGTTGCGCGTGATCAGCACCGCGCGACCGGCGTACGGCCCGCCATCGGCCTCGATCCCGAAGCGCTCGCGCAAGCGCTGTTCGATGCTGCGATTGGCCGCCTGCGCACCGAACGGACCCTCGCGCAGCGCGCACAGCAACTGGCGCCGGGCCAGTCGTCGCAACGCGTCGACCGCGGCGGCCACGCTGCCCGCGATCGGCGGCGGCTCCTGCGCGATCACATCGGCCCATTCGCGCAGCGCGCGATGCAGGGCCGATTCGGTTTCGACCGTGCGCACCTCGGCATGGCCTTCCGATGCCACGACCGCAGCACCCAATGCCTGCGCATCGCCGACGCGGATCGCCTCGTTGAACGCCACCAGGCTGCGGTCGGCGCGAAACACGTGCTGCAGGCGCACCAGGTCGTGTGCAGCGCCGCGCTCCATCGCGGCGACCACGTCCATCAGCACCGAGCCGGCACCGACCGAACTCAACTGCTCGGCATCGCCGACCAGGATCAGGGTCGCATCGGGGCGCACCGCATCGAGCAGCGCGCGCAGCATCGCCAGGTCCAGCATCGACGCCTCGTCGACCACCACGATGTCGCCGGCCAGCGGATTGCCGCGATCGCGGGTGTAGCGATCCCGCGCGGGCTGCCAGCCCAGCAACCGGTGCACCGTTTGCGTGTCGCCTTCCGGAATGCAGGCCAGCAGTGTCTTCCAATCGCCATCGAGCGTAGCGTCCAATTGCGCGATGCCCTCGCGCAAGCTGGTGGTGAGGCGCTGCGCGGCCTTGCCGGTCGGGGCTGCGACCTGGATGGTCGGCAGGCGATCGCGCGAATGGTGCGCGAGCATCAGCAGCATGCGCAGCACGGTGGTGGTCTTGCCGGTGCCCGGGCCGCCGGTGAGCACGAACCAGCGCCGCCCCACCACCGCGGCGACCGCTTCGCGCTGGCGCGCGGTGAGTGCACGATCCGCGCCCGGAAACAGCTGATCGAGATCGTGCGCGAGGATTGCGGCGGGTGCCGCTGCAGGCCACGCGCGCCGCTGCGCGATCGCCGCGGCGACCTGCTGCTCGTGGCGATGGTTGCGCCACAGGTAGAAGCGCTCTCCCGCATCGATCACGAACGCGCTCAGCCGCGAGCCGTCGCCGACCAGCGCTTGTCTGCGCAGCGCCGCGAGTTCCGCCTCATCGAGCACGAGCGACGCGTGGTTGCCCAGCGCAAGACAGGTATCGCCTTGCGCTTCGGCGAAACTCGCATGGGCGGCCAGTTCGGCCAGCCGCGGGGAGCCGCCCATCGCGAGTACCCAGCGAGCGAGCGCGCGATCCAGCGCGCGCAGCGCATCGAGCGAGGGCGGCAGATCCAATGGCCGGAAGTCGAAGTTGCTCATTGCGGCGGCGCGTCCGTGTATCCGAGTGCGGCATCCGCGGCTTCGATCAGCGCGCGCGGGAAAGCGCGCCGCCAGACACCGAGCCCGGGCGCAAGACCGACTGCACGCACGAACAGGTAGATCGCATCGCCGAGATGCCGCGCCGGATCGTAGTCGTGCAACTGCTGGCGCAGATGGCGATGCAGCGCGATGCTGTACAGCAGCGCCTGCAGGCGGTAGGCGTGCGCATCCATCGCTGCGTCCAGACGCTCCCCGGCATAGTCCGGCAATCCCACGCCGAGGCGATTGGTCTTGTAGTCGAGCACGTGGAAGCTGTCGTCCGCTTGCAACACGAGGTCGATCTTGCCGGTCATCAAGCCACGCAGGCTGCGACCGCCCAGCGCTGCAGGCAGCAGGCCCGGATCGCC
>JANOEA010000185.1:0-2704 GCA_031412975.1 Pseudomonadota bacterium
CCGAACACCACGTAGCTCTCGCCGGCGGACGGGTCGCCGCCGGGGTCGGCGGCATAGGCGCCGACGGTCAGATCGGCCAGCCCATCGCCATTGACATCGCCGGCGACGGAGACGCTGAAACCCGACACGTCACTGGCATCGATGCCGTCGATGCGAAAACCACCCGCCCCGAGGGTGGCCAAATCCACCGGCGTGCCGCTGGCCTTGCCGAACACCACGTAGCTCTCACCGGCCCCCGAGTCGCCGCCGGGGTCGGCGCTATCGGCGCCGACGATCAGATCGGCCAGCCCATCGCCATTGACATCGCCGGCGCCGGAGACGCTGCGACCCGAGAAGTCACTGGCATCAATGCCGTCGATGCGAAAACCCCGATCGCCCAGATTGCCGAGATCGACGTCCTGCGCGAGTGCGCTGGGTGCAAACACCGCGAGCGGCGCGGCGGCCAACGCGCAGGCAATCGCATGCACGAGGCGCCGCCGACGAATCGTGCAACCCTTGTTCATGGGATCACCCCTGATCAAGCTACGAGCAAGTGTACGCGGTTATTCTCTCCATCGGCCACCGTGGCGGCTCGGCACCGCACGGCGCATCGAATCGAAGCAACCGACTTACGCAGGCAACCATGAGCGAACCGCGTCTGGACATCACCGCCTCGCGCCTGTTCACCAACTGGCTCGCTTCGCAGAACGCGAGCCTCGCGTTCAGCACCTATCAGGCAGGCAAGCTGTTCTTCATCGGCCTCGATGCACGGGGCAAACTCGCGGTATTCAATCGCACGCTCGCGCGCGTGATGGGACTCGCCGCTCACGGTGACACCCTGTGGGTGGCCACGCTGTGGCAGTTGTGGCGGTTCGAGAACGCGCTGCCGCCGGGCGAACGCAAGGGTGCGCACGATCGCTGGTACGTGCCGCAGATGGCCTACACCACCGGCGATATCGACGTGCACGATGTGGCGGTGGATGCGGATGGCGAGCCGGTGTTCGTGTCGACGCTGTTCTCGTGTATCGCGCGACCGGATCCGCGGGTGAGTTTCCGGCCGCTGTGGAAGCCTGCGTTCGTGAGTCGCTATGCGGCGGAGGACCGCTGCCACCTCAATGGACTGGCAATGCGCGAAGGACAGCCCGCATTCGCGACCTGTGTCTCGCGCAGCGACGCCAACGAAGGTTGGCGCGAACATCGGGCGACCGGCGGACTGCTGATCGACATCGCGTCGGATGAGATCGTCTGTGCGGGGCTGTCGATGCCGCACTCGCCGCGCTGGTATCGGGATCGTCTGTGGCTATTGAACGCGGGCAGCGGCGAATTCGGATGGGTTGATCTCTCCAGTGGGCGATTCGAGCCGATTGCGTTCTGCCCCGGGTTTCTGCGCGGACTGGCGTTCGTTGGCGACTTTGCGGTGGTGGGTTTGTCTACCCAGCGCGAGAATCGGACATTCAGCGGTCTCGCATTGGACGATCGGCTTGCTGACAAGGGCGTGGCGGCGCGTTGCGCGCTGCAGGTGATCGACCTCGCACGCGGCGACGTCGTGCATGAGCTGCGCATCGAGGGCGTGGTCAGCGAACTGTTCGACGTCGCGGTGCTGCCTGGCGTGCGCAATCCCGGCGCGGTGGGGTTCTCCAACGATGAGATCCGACGGACCCTGGTTCTTCCGCCGGGCATTGATTGATCGGCTGTTTCACGATCTACCCTGCGCCCCTGTGTAGGAGGCCACCCTGTGGGCGACCGGTGTAGCGGCACGCATCGAATGTGCCGGTCGCGCATAGGGTGCGCTCCTACATGGTGTTTGCCTGTTGCGTCGACACGATTTTCACAGGCGCACAATGGCTTGAAAAACGTGGCAATTCGCCCCAGATCATGCTGCAATCCAGTTACCCGAATGGCCAACAAAAGGATCCGACCATGACCGGAATTGCTCGTCCTGTTGCAGTATCTGCTGGCGTACTTGCCACCAACACGGTGCTGCGCAACGCCTACATCCTGCTCGGGATGTCGCTGGCGGTGGCCGCCGTCACGGCGTTCGCGGCAATCTCGACCAATGCGCAGCCGGTGCACTGGATCATCATGCTCGCCGTGTTCATCGGCGGTCCATTCCTGATCGCGCGGGTCAGCCGCACGCCGGCGAGTATTCCTGCCGTGCTGGTCTACACCGCGGCCACCGGTTGGTTCCTCGGCCCCTTCGTCGGCATGTACCTGACTCGCGTACCCGGCGGTGAGGCCATCGTATTCAACGCACTGGCAACCACCGCCGTGGTGTTCGTGGCCCTGTCGGGCTATGCGATCGCCTCCAAGCGCGACTTCAGCTTCATGCGCGGCTTCGTGTTTGTGGGGCTGATCGTGGCCCTGGTCGCGATCGTGGCGAACATTTTCCTGCAGATCCCGGCGCTGTCGCTGGCGATCTCCGGCGCGGTGGTGCTGCTGATGTCGGCACTGATCCTGTATCGCACCAGCGAAGTGGTCAACGGCGGCGAAGACAACTACGTGATGGTCACGGTGGATCTCTACACCTCGATCTACACGCTGTTCGTGCACCTGATGAACCTGTTCGGGTTCATGTCGGGCGACGATTGATCGGGCATCGTGGAGCGAGGCACTGCCTCGCTCCACGAATCGATCAGGCGATCACCGCGGCCCCGCCCATCCACGGGCGCCGCGCCGGCGGCACCCCGATCGAACCAACCGCCTGCGGGGAGTTCTCCATCACCGC
>JANOEA010000186.1:0-2448 GCA_031412975.1 Pseudomonadota bacterium
CGGGCAGGTGACGACGCTGACGAGCCGCACGACCTGGCGGGCGGGCACGCGCGTGGCGCTGCTCGGTCCGGTCCGGGTGCCTGCCGGCGCGCACCGTCGTGCACGGCGACCCGGTGAAAAACGTCGAGGCGCTGGCCAACCCTGAGGCGTTGGAGCAGTTCCGCAACCGGCCGGAGCTCGCTTCCTAGCAACGATGGCCGCGACCAGCTTCGCGTGGCTCTCGATCGCGACGTCGCTGGTGACGATCGCGCTCAAGTTCGCGGCGTACGCGCTGACCGGCTCGGTGGGCCTGCTGTCGGACGCGCTCGAATCCTTCGTGAACCTGGCCACCGCCATCGTCGCCCTGCTCACCCTGCGCTACACCGCGGAAGCAGCCGATGAGGAACACAACTTCGGTCACGACAAGGCCGAGTACTTTTCCTGCGGCATCGAGGGGGCGCTGATTTTCGTGGCGGCATTGGCCATCCTCTGGACCGCAGTGCCGCGCCTGATGGCGCCGCAGCCGATCGAGCAGGTCGGCCTTGGCCTGGCGCTTTCCGTTGCAGCGGCGCTGGCGAACGCCTTGTGCGGCTGGCTCCTCTTGAAGGGCGCGAGGGCGCACCGCTCGATCACGCTCGAGGCCGATGCCCATCACCTGCTGACGGATGTCTGGACCACCGTGGGCGTGATCGCCGGCGTGGCGCTGGTGGCCTATACCGGCTGGCTGGTGCTCGATCCGCTGATCGCGATCGCGGTGGCGCTGCAGATCGTCTGGACCGGCTGGCGCCTGCTCAAGCGCTCCTTCGACGGCCTGATGGACCATGCCATGCCGGAAGCGGAGCGAGTGAAGATCGTTGCACTGCTCGATGGCGCCAGGGCGGAAGGCGGCGACTACCATGCACTGCGCACGCGGGTTTCGGGGAAGCGCAGCTTCGTCGACGTGCACCTGCTGCTTGCGGGCGCGACCAGCATCCAGGCCGGTCACGACCTGGTGGAAAAGATCGAGGGGGAAATCCGCGCGGCGCTGCCGCACGTCGAGGTGCTGATTCACCTCGAGCCGATCGAGGACCCGCGGTCCTATGAGGACGTTGCAGTGGGTGGCGGCGTCAACCCATCACGCTGAACGCAGCGAGGACCCGGCCGGGCGCCTGCAGCGCCAATCGATTACCATTGCGCAACCGCATCCGACCACGAGGATTCCATGCCTGCCCGCCCTCTAGCCGCCATCCTGATTTTTGCCGCCAGCCAGTTCGCTTCGGCCGCGAGCGGCCCCTGCCTGTTCCAGCCCGAGGACTTGAAGGCCATCCTCGGCGCCGAGCCCGACCCCGGCAAGGCCTACAAGGATCCGATGGGCAATGAATCGCTGTGCACCTACGGCATGGGCGGCAAGCTCGGCGGCGGCTTCACCGTGCGCGTCAATCCGCGCCAGGTGGAGAAGAAGGATTTCGACAGCGTCGCGAAGCTCGCGCAGACCATGAGCGGCAAGCCGCCCGAGATGATTGCCGGCGTCGGCGATTCGGCTTTCTACGTGAGCGGGCGCGCCGCGGTGCTGGTCGGCAGCAGGATGATCGAGTTCACCGGCATGAACGCCGCCACGCGCAAGGACCCGCTCACGAACGAGGAAATCGTCAAGTTCCTCAAGCTCGCCGTGGAGCGCGCGAAGTGACCCGGGACTGAAACGCATGGCCACCGCCCCGCCTGCCGCCAAGCCAGTCGACCGCAAGCTCCAGCTGAAGGAAGTGCTGGAGTGGCTGGTGCAGGACCGGTTGGTCGATCGCGAGGCTGCCATCCGGGTCGCCGAGGAAAACCGCTTCATACGCGGCAACCGCCACCCGCTCCTGACCCTGGCCGACCTCAAGCTGCGCTCGGCGATCCCGCCGCACAACGTGCTGCAGCTCGAGACGCTGACCGCCTGGCTTGCGGTGCACCTGAAGGTGCCGTACTACCACATCGACCCGCTGAAAATCGACCTGAAGGCGATCACCGGCGTGATGTCGATCGAGTACGCCACCCACCGCGGCCTCCTGCCGGTCGAGGTGAGCGGCAAGGAAATCACCATCTGCTCCTGCGAGCCGTTCATGCGCAGCTGGGAGGACGAGCTTTCCCAGATGCTGCGCATGACGGTCAAGCGGGTGCTGGCCAACCCGCTCGACATCGAACGCTACCAGGGCGAGTTCTACAACCTTGCCAGGAGCGTGAAGCGCGCCGAGGAGACGGGCGTCGCCACATCGGGGCTCTCGAACTTCGAGCAGCTGGTCGAGCTCGGCAAGGCCGGCCGCCAGCTCGATGCCAACGACCACCACATCGTCCACCTCGTCGACTGGCTCTGGCAGTACGCCTTCGACCAGCGGGCGAGCGACATCCACCTCGAGCCGCGCCGCGACATCGGCGCGATCCGCTTCCGCATCGATGGCGTGCTGCACGACGTCTACCAGATTCCCTACACGGTGCATGTGGCGATGACGTCCC
>JANOEA010000187.1:0-10652 GCA_031412975.1 Pseudomonadota bacterium
CCTCGGCGCAGGATGCGCCGTCAAGCCGAACCCCTGACGTGCGGCCCGCGCGCAGGGCACCGGCCGCACAGGATGTGCGGACGGCGGCTTCCCGGGGTGTCCTTTGGGGGTGCAGGGGAGATTTGGACAAGCAAATCTCCCCTGCTCGGGCCGCGGCAGCGGCACGAAACCGCCTTGTCGCTTGCCTGAGAAAGCGAGCGCTCGGCTCTGAAGAACAGAAGCAACGCGCCCCACGCCAGCGGCACAAAACCGCTTTGTTCCTTGCGGCAAGAAACGAGCGCTCGGCTCTGAAGAGCAGAAGCAAAGCAACCACAACGAACAGTGATCGAGAAAGCGAAAGACCAAAAACTCAAACCAATTTGATCTCCCTCAACCTCTCCATCAAATACGCATGCGCCGTAATCGGCACTGAATACCGACTCGGATTCCCGTCACTCACGCATTGCGGAAGAACGTCGATGCTGAACTCCGGATTCGGATGCAGGAAATACGGCACCGAGTAGCGCGGCTGGCGGGCTGCCGCGCCGGGCGGGTTGACTACCCGATGGGTGGTCGAAGGATATACGTGGTTGGTCAGGCGCTGCAGCATGTCGCCGATGTTGACCACGATTGCGTCGCCCTGGGTGGTGATCGGCAGCCATTCGCCGTCGCGGGTGAGCACTTCGAGGCCGGCGGCGCTGGCGCCGACCAGCAGGGTGATGAAGTTGATGTCTTCGTGGGCGCCTGCACGCACGTTCGGTACTTCACCCTGGGTGATCGGCGGGTAGTGGATCGGGCGCAGGATCGAATTGCCGTGGTCGATCTTGTCGTCGAACCAGCGCTCGGGCAGGCCGATGTGCAGCGCGAGTGCGCGCAGTACGCGGGCGCCGAGTTGGTCGAGCGCGGTGTACAAGCCATAGCCGTAGTGCTTGAACTCCGGCACCTCGGCCGGCCACAAATTGGGCGCCATTACCGCCGCGTGCGCCGAATCGCGCGGGATCTCGCGACCGATGTGCCAGAACTCCTTCAGATCCGGGTACTTCGAGTCCTTGGCCGTTTCGATCCCGAACGGCGTGTAGCCGCGCGCACCGCCGGTGCCCGGCAGGTGGTATTGGCGCTTGACCGCTTCAGGCAGGGCGAAGAAGCGCTGGAAACTGTCGTAGGCGCCGTCGATCAGCGGCTGCGGAATACCGTGGCCGGAAATGCCGCAGAAGCCGTACTCGCGGTACGCGCTGCCCAACTCGGCGACGAAGTTGTCGCGATCGGTCGCGTAGCGTCGGATATCGAGGGTAGGCACATGGTCGTGCGGCATGGCGGCGGTCCCGAATGGCGTGGTGGCGCAAGCCTGCAGTTTAACCCCTCGTCCGACGGCGGGTGCGTCAATGCACCTCGATCGCGGAGGTCACGGCCGCGGCTAGGCGCTCGAGTACGCCGTCGACCAGCTCCGGATCGTCGGCTTCGACGGTGACCCGCACCACCGGCTCGGTGCCCGAAGGTCGCAGCACCAGGCGGCCGCGACCCGCGAGCGACTGTTCGGCCTGCGCGCGCGCCTGCACCACCGAGGGCGCGAGCAGCGGCTTGCTGCCCGCGGCGATCCGCACGTTGATGGTCTTCTGCGGCAGGCGCGACCAGCCCGACGCGAGTTCGTCGAGCCGGCGTCCGCGGCGCACCAGCACTTCGAGCACCTGCAGCGCGCACACCAGCGCATCGCCGGTGCTGGCCCGGTCCAGGCACAGCACATGGCCCGATGCCTCGCCGCCGAGCGTGCCGCCCTGGTTGATCAGCATCTGGTGCACGAAGCGGTCACCGACCGCGGCGCGCTGGAAACCGATCCCGTTGCGCGCGAACGCCTGCTCGAGGCCGAAGTTGGTCATCAAAGTGCCGACCACGGGACCACGCAACCGGCCGCTGGCCTGCCAATCGCCGGCGAGCACGAACAGGATGTCGTCGCCGTCGACCAGTGCACCAGTCCGATCGACCAGCACCACGCGATCGCCGTCGCCGTCGAAAGCGATCCCGAGGTCGGCTTCGTGCCTGACGACCGCGCGCCGCAGCGCTTCGGGGTGGGTGGTGCCGCAGTCGAGGTTGATGTTGAGTCCATCCGGCTCGTGCGCGATCGCAATCACCTCGGCGCCGAGGCCGGACAACAGCCTTGGCCCGAGGTGATAGTTGGCGCCGTTGGCGCAGTCCATCGCGATCCGCAGGCCCTGCAACGAGAATCCGTCCGGCACGGTGGCGCGACAGAAGCCGAGGTAGCGCTCTGCGGCGTCGCCCATCCGCACGGCCTTGCCGAGGCGTTCCGGCGCGACGGTCGCGAAGGGAGCATCGATCGCGGCTTCGATCGCCAGTTCCACCGCATCGGAGAGCTTTTCGCCGACCGCGGAGAAGAACTTGATGCCATTGTCGTAGTGCGGGTTGTGCGAGGCGCTGATCACGATGCCGGCGCTCGCGCCGCAGTCGCGGGTCAGCATCGCCACCGCCGGCGTCGGCATCGGACCGAGCAGGCGCACGTCGGCGCCGGCCGCGATCAGGCCTGCCTCGAGTGCGGACTCGAACATGTAGCCCGAGCGGCGGGTGTCCTTGCCGATCAGGATCGAGCCGTCGCCGCCGGCCGCGGCGAGCACCTCGCCCGCCGCGCGCCCCAGCCGCAACACGAAATCGGCACTGACCGGCCAGGTGCCGACCGCACCGCGGATGCCATCGGTGCCGAAGTACTTGCGTTCATTCATCGGTGGCGGCCTGTTTCTGCGACGAGGCGTTCCGGTGCTCCCGTTGGCAGGGCGCAGGCTGGAACGCGGGTCGCCATTGTCGCGCCTGCCGGACGAGGCGTCGAATCGCAGCGGCCACGATCGGGCTGCGCGGGGTGAACTTTTGACTCCGACAAGCCTTGCTCAGTCTTCGGCCAGCAGGCGCGCGCGCCGTGCGGCATCTGGATCGGCCAGCCGCGACTCGCGAACCGGGATCCCGGAAACCACAGCTTGCAGCACCGCCAGCGCATCGCGGGTCGCGGCCACGTCATGCACGCGCACGATCGCGGCCCCGTTCTGCACCGCGATCAGGGCCGCAGCGACGGAAGCATGCACCCGCTCGGACGCAAGCTCGCGGCCCGTGATGCGACCCAGCATGCCCTTGCGCGAGAGGCCCACCACCACCGGCACGCCGAGCGAAGCGAAACGGCCCAGTCCACGCAGCAGCGCGAGGTTGTGCTCGAGCGTCTTGCCGAATCCGAACCCGGGATCGACCAGCAGCCGGCGCTGCTCGATGCCCGCGAACTGACAGGCCAGCACGCGGTCGGCGAGGAAACGATGCACCTCGGATACCACGTCGACGTAGTCGGGCGCGTCCTGCATCGTGCGCGGTTCACCCTGCATGTGCATCAGGCACACCGGCACCCGCAGTTCGGCTGCGGCATCCAGCGCTCCCTCGCCACGCAGCGCCATCACGTCGTTGATCAATCCGGCGCCGGCCGCGACCGCGGCGCGCATCACCGCGGGCTTGCTGGTGTCGATCGACACCGGTACTGCGGTCTGGGCCACCAGCGCCGCGATCACCAGCGCCGCGATCACCGGCAGCACCCGCCGCAGCTCTTCATCCGCGTCGACCGGCGCAGCGCCGGGGCGGGTCGATTCACCGCCCACGTCGAGCAGGTCGGCGCCCTCGGCGACCAGGCGCAGTCCGTGCGCGACGGCTGCATCGACCGAAGCGAGTGCGCCGCCGTCGGAGAACGAATCCGGGGTGACGTTGATCACGCCCATCAGCAGCGGCCGATCCAGCACCAGCGGGCGGCCGCCGCAATCGATCGTGATTCGGGGCTTGTCGAACATGGCGGCGGTTTTCCGGTGGCCCTGAAACAGCGAAGCCCTCGACCGAGGGCTTCGCGCAACGCTTCGTATCAGTGGACCGCGTGGCTCAGGTCTGCGAGGCAGGACCGCCGATCGGGCCGGCGGCCGTGGTGTCGCCGCCGCCACCAGCTCCGCGCTTGGGCGGTTCGGTCCAGCCCTTCGGCGGCTCCGGACGGCGACCTTCCATGATCGCGTCGATCTGCTCGGCGTCGATGGTCTCGTACTGCAGCAGCGCCTCGGCCATCAGGTGCATGCGATCGAGATTGTCGGTCAGGATCTGCTTGGCGCGGTTGTGCGCGTTGTCGATCACCGCACGCACCACCTCGTCGATCTTGCGCGCGGTCTCGTTGGACACGCTCTTGTGCTGGGTCATGCTGCGGCCGATGAACAATTCCTCCTCGTCATCGCCATAGGTCATCGGGCCCAGCTCGTCGGTCAGGCCGTACTTGGTGACCATGTTGCGAGCCAGCTGGGTCGCACGCTGGATGTCGTTGGACGCCCCGGTGGTCACCTTGTCGGCGCCGAAGATGATCTCCTCCGCGGCGCGGCCGCCATACAGGCTGGCCAGGCGGCTTTCGAGCTGGGTCTTGTTGCTGCTGTAGCGATCTTCCTCGGGCAGGAACATGGTCACGCCCAGTGCGCGGCCGCGCGGAATGATCGACACCTTGTAGACCGGGTCGTGGTCGGGCACGGTGCGGCCGACGATGGCGTGGCCGGCCTCGTGATAGGCGGTGAGCTTCTTCTCGTCCTCGCTCATCACCATGGACTTGCGCTCGGCGCCCATCATGATCTTGTCCTTGGCGCGCTCGAAGTGAATCATGCTCACTTCCTTCTGGTTCTCGCGCGCGGCGAACAGCGCCGACTCGTTGACCAGGTTGGCCAGATCCGCACCGGAGAAACCCGGCGTGCCGCGTGCGATGCGATGCGGCTCGACGTCGCTGCCGAGCGGGACTTTCTTCATGTGCACCTTCAGGATCTGCTCGCGGCCACGCAGGTCGGGCAGCGGCACCACCACCTGGCGGTCGAAGCGGCCCGGGCGCAACAGCGCGGGGTCGAGCACGTCGGGGCGGTTGGTCGCGGCGATCACGATGATCCCCTCGTTGCCCTCGAAACCGTCCATCTCGACCAGCAGCTGGTTGAGCGTCTGTTCGCGCTCGTCATGGCCACCGCCGAGACCGGCGCCGCGATGGCGGCCCACCGCGTCGATCTCGTCGATGAAGATGATGCACGGCGCGTGCTTCTTGGCCTGCTCGAACATGTCGCGCACGCGCGAGGCGCCGACGCCGACGAACATCTCGACGAAGTCGGAACCGGAAATGGTGAAGAACGGCACCTTGGCCTCGCCCGCGATCGCCTTGGCGAGCAGGGTCTTGCCGGTGCCCGGCGAGCCGACCATCAGCACGCCGCGCGGAATGCGCCCGCCGAGCTTCTGGAACTTGCCCGGATCGCGCAGGAATTCGACCAGTTCATGCACTTCTTCCTTCGCCTCGTCGACACCGGCGACGTCGTTGAAGGTCACCTTGACCTGGTCTTCGCCCTGCAGGCGCGCGCGCGAGCGGCCGAAGCTCATCGCCCCGCGGCCACCGCCGCCGGACTGCATCTGGCGCATGAAGTAGACGAACACCGCGATGAAGATCAGGAACGGCAACGACGAGATCAGGATCTCGAGCAGCAGGTTGCTCTGCTTGGGCGGCACCTGCGAGATGCTGACGTCATGGGTCACCAGGTCGTCGATCAGCTTCGGATCGAACGGCGCATTGGTGCGGAAGCTGGTCCCATCGCGCTTCTCGCCGCTGATGCTCATCCGGTCCTCGGCGATCGTCACCTTCGACACGTTGTCGCCGCGGACTTCGCGCAGGAACTCGGAATAGGTCAGTTCCGGAGAGCTGCCGGCCCGCTGCGTGAGGCTATTGAACACCGTCATCAGCACCAGGCCGATGACCAGCCAGACCAGCACGTTTTTCGCCATATCGTTCATCTAGCAGATCCCGTCGTGTTTTCCTGTGCCGCCTTGTTTCCACCTGCACCCCGGAACCCGGTGCACAGGGCATAAACCTCGGCGCTGCGCGCCCGTGAGGCCTTCGGCTTTCGCATCGTGACCTTGCTGAAGCGTACCCGCAAGTCCTTGATGAAAGTGTCGAAGCCCGCACCCTGGAACACCTTGGTCAGGAAGGTCCCGCCGTAGGCCAGGTGCTCGCTGGCGAAATCGCGCGCGAGTTCCACCAGTTCCATCGAACGAGCCTGATCGACCGAGGCCACTCCGGACATATTGGGCGCCATGTCCGACAAGACAAGGTCCACCGCGGCCCCTTCCAGCGCGTCGTGCAGCGCATCGGCCACCCGCTGTTCACGGAAGTCGCCCTCGAGCACCAGCACGCCCGGGATCGCCGGCATCGGCAGGATGTCGAGCGCGACCACGCTGCCGCGATCGCCGAGCCGCTTGCGCACCATCTGCGACCAGCCGCCGGGTGCGGCGCCGAGATCGACCACCACCATGCCCGGCTTGAGGATGCGATCGCGCTCGATCAGTTCCTCCAGCTTGTAGGCCGCACGCGAGCGCAGGCCCTCGGCCTGCGCGCGCTGCACGAACGGATCGGCGAAGTGCTCTTTCAGCCAGCGCTGGCTGCTTTTGCTGCGGGGCATGCTGCGGGGTCCGCCGGTCACGATCCGGCAAGCTGCCATGATACGCTCCGCGCCCTTTGCCTGCCCGATTGCCCATGTCACTGAAAAACAACCAGATTCGCCACCTTCGCGGGCTCAGCCATGGGCTGCGTCCGACGGTCATGATCGGCGCCAAGGGGCTCACCGATGCAGTGCTCGCCGAGCTGGACATCGCGCTCGCGCAGCATGAACTGGTCAAGGTGCAAGTGGCGGTCGACGACCGCGAGCAGCGCGCGGAGATCGCCGCGGCGCTCGCCGAACGCAGCGGCGCGCAGACGGTGCAGAAGATCGGCAAGATCGTGTGCCTGTACCGCCGCCATCCGGAATCGCCGCGCATCGAGCTGCCGCGCTGAATCCATGCAGCTGGTCGAGAACACACCGGGCGGGATCCTGTTCGTGCGCAGTTGCGCGGTGGATCGCATCGTGGTGGTTGATCGCGAATTGGTGCTCAGCTTCCTGCTGGCGCCCGACCAGCTCATCGAGGGCTGGCCGCCGAGCGATGCCGCGCAGCTGAACGCCGGCCATGCGGCGGCCTTGCTTGCACTGCAACCCGAGGTGGTGCTGCTGGGCACCGGTGCACGGCAGAGCTTCCCGGCCGCGGCATTCAGCGCACAATTCCTGACCCGCGGCATCGGCGTGGAGACGATGGACAACGCGGCTGCCGCGCGCACCTTCAACGTGCTCGCCGGCGAAGGTCGGCGCGTGGTCGCCGCCTTCATCCTCGCAGCCTGACGCGCTTGAGTCGCTGCAACCCCGCACGGTCCTGCACCGCGTTGCAGTGATCACGGGCGCGACTGCGGGCGGGTCTGGCGAAACATGCCAGCAGCGGTGCAGACTCGACCCGGGCGCGCAATCGCCTGCGGTTGCGTTCGCACCCACGAACCCGACGGAGGATACGACGATGTCGACACTTCGCTTGCCGCTGCATGCCCAACATGGACCGAGCCTCGCGCGCGCCGGTGCGCTGTCGGGCGCAATGACGGTCAATCTGCTGGTGATCGGCGCGCTGCTGCTGCCCGCCGCGATCGACCAGGTCCAGCGCGGCCCGAGCAGCAAGCCCGACGCGTTGACCGTGGTGGAACGGGTAGTGGAACTCGCGGCTGCTGCGGCGGTGCCGACACCGCCACCGGTGCCGGTGCCGGTGCGATCGCCGCTGCCGAAGCCGCCCGTGCCGGTGCCCGCGGTGCCACAGCAGCAGGTGGTGGTGATCGGCACCGAGGGGCCGCCGGTCGCACCCGCGCCCGCAGTGGCCGCGGCAAGCGCTGCCACGCTGCCACCGAGCGCACCCGCCGGTGTCGATTCCACCACGCTCGCCTACATCGATGCGCCGATCCCCGACTACCCGCGGATCGCCATGCGCAAGGGCTGGGAGGGCACCGTGCTGCTGCAGGTCCGGGTCGATGCCCGCGGTCGGCCGGTCAGCGTCCAGGTGCTGCGATCCAGCGGGCATCGCGTGCTCGACGAGGCGGCGCGACGCGCGGTGTCGACGCACTGGAGATTCCGCCCCGCGCTGCGCGACGGACTGCCGGTCGAGGCGGTCGGAAAGGTGCCGGTGGCCTTCAGTCTCGGTCGCGGTTGAGGATCAGACCGCGCGACCCTGATCGCGCAACAGACCCTCGTCGGCGCAGAAGCCGCGCAGGCGCGCGAGCGCCTCGAGCTGGATCTGGCGCACGCGCTCGCGGGTCACGCCGAGTTCGGCGGCGATCTCGGCGAGGCTTTGCATGGCGTGGTCGGCCAACCCGTAGCGACGTTCGATGACCTGGCGCTGGCGCGGCGACAACCGCGCCAGCCAGCCATCGAGGCGATTGCCGGCCGCCGCATCGGCCAGCAGCGACAGCGGACCGTCCTCGCGATCGTTGCTCAGCGCGGTGGCCAGCGCGCGGTCTTCCTCGGCCGACATCGGCTGCTCGAGCGAGGTCATGCGTTCGTTGAGGCTGAACAACTGGGCGACATCGTCCGGCGTCTTGCCGACCGCGATCGCGACCGCGTCGAGGGTCGGCGCCTGGCCGTTGGTGCGGGTCAGTTCGCGACTGGCGCGCAGCACCGCGGCCAGTTCGCGCACCACGTGCACCGGCAGCCGCACGGTGCGGCTCTGGGTGATCAATCCACGTTCGATCGCCTGCCGGATCCACCACATCGCATAGGTCGAAAAGCGGAAGCCGCGCTCGGGATCGAATTTCTCCACCGCGCGGATCAGGCCTAGGTTGCCCTCCGCGATCAGATCGAGCATCGCCAGGCCGCGTCCGACATAGCCTCGCGCCGCCGATACGACCAAGCGCAGGTTGGCTTCGATCAGCTGGCGTCGCGCGTCGGGATCACCGTTGCGCAATGCACGGGCCAGGCGCAATTCATCGTCGCCCGCCAGCAGCGCGATCAGGCCGATCTCGTTGAGATAGGCGGTGGTCGAGTTGCGGGTTTCCTCGTCCTGCGGTTCGGCCGTGCCGATCAGGGCATCGAGGTCTGCAGGCTGCAGCGGGCTGTCGGGATCGCTATGCATATGGCCCCCGCGTGGGGACCAGCATCTTACTCCGCAGCGGCCGCGCCGCGCGCGGCGCTCAACGCCGCGGCAACACCTGCAGCGGATCGACCGGCTTGCCCGAGCGCCGGATCTCGAAATGCAGCACGTCGAGGTTGGCGTTGGCCTTGCCCATTTCGGCGATCTGCTGGCCTGCGCGCACGCGCTGGCCTTCCTCGACGAGGCGCCGACGGTTGTAGCCGTAGGCCGAGAGGTATTCCGCCGAATGCTTGATGATGATCAGCTCGCCGTAACCGACCAGGCCGCTGCCGCTGTAGACCACCTCGCCGTCGGCGGCTGCGCGCACCGGCGCACCGTCGCGACCGCGGATATCGATGCCCTGGCGTGCCGGATCGCCGGGAGCGAAACGCACCACCACCTGGCCGTCGGCGGGCCAGCGCCAGGTCACGCCACCGACTTTCTGGCTGGGCCCTGCCGGTATCGCGTCCGCTGCGGGTGCGGGAGTGGCCGCCGCTGCAGGCGCGCCGGCGCTTGGGGCCGGGCGCGTTGCGGGTTTGCCCGCCGCGGGCGCACTGGCTGCGGGTGGCGGCGAGGACGGCGGCCGCGGGCTCGCGATGGCCGCGCTGAGCGGGCCGGTCGCCGGGCTTGTCGTGCGCGGTGCCG
Source organism: Pseudomonadota bacterium (assembly GCA_031412975.1). GTDB lineage: Bacteria > Pseudomonadota > Gammaproteobacteria > Xanthomonadales > Ahniellaceae > UBA4656. The sequence goes on from JANOEA010000187.1 coordinate 9,622, forward strand.
CGACTGCAGGCGCTGGCGACTGCGTGCTCGCAGAAGCAGCGCTGCCTGCGCGCAGTTCCGATGGCGGCAATGGGCTGACTGCCGCAGCGCCAGCGTCGGCGGGCTCGACCCGCAGCGCCGGCGCGGACACTACGCCCGACTCGATGCCGAAGGTCTGCGCGCTGCCTTCCGGTGGTGGCTCCTGCATCCATGCCGGCGCCGGATCCGCAGGCCGGGGAACGGGCGCTGCTTCGGCCGCGACCGGACGCGGCGACGCCTCGGATTGGATACGCGCCGGCTCCGGCGGCGTCAGGCGCAGGCGCAGGCCGGGGCGGATCGTGAACGGCGGATCGATCCGGTTCCACACCGCGAGCGCGCGGTAGTCGAGCCCATGCCGGAATGCGATGCCATAGAGCGTGTCGCCGGCAACCACCACGTGGCTGTCGAACGAAGTCGCCGCTGCGACACCCGCGCGCGGCGGCGGCGTGCCGCTGGACAGATCGCGCACCGGCGCGTCGCTCCCGGTCGCGCAAGCGCCGAGCAGCAGGGCGGACGCGATCGCCAGGAGCTGCCGCACCATTGCGCCCAGGCGCGGCGGATCGGATCCTGCGCGCATGCTCAGACGATGCCGCCGAGCAGTGGCACGAAGCTCACCGCACCGAGCACGCTGCGCTCGATCCCGTCCTCGCGCTTGCGCAGCTGCACCAGCTGCTGCTGCCCGCTCAAGCCCACCGGTGCGATCAGGATGCCGTCGGGTGCCAGTTGATCGAGCAGCGCGGGCGCGATGTCCTCGCCGGCCGCGGTCACGATGATCGCATCGAACGGCGCCTCTTCGGGCCAGCCGCGGCGGCCGTCGTCGTGGCGCGCGCGCACGTTGGTGATGCCGGCCTTGCGCAGCCGCAGGCGCGCCTGCCGCAGCAGGCTCATGATGCGCTCGACGCTGTAGACCTGCGGCACCAGTTGCGACAGCACCGCGGCCTGGTAACCCGAGCCGGTGCCGATCTCGAGCACCTTGGCCGGAATCCGTTCGGCGATCAGCGCCTCGGTCATGC
>JANOEA010000188.1:0-3407 GCA_031412975.1 Pseudomonadota bacterium
CCGGTGCCGGCCACTTCGATCGCGATGTTGGCCATCCGGTTGCGGCGGTCCAGTGGCGAGCAGTGCAGCACCGCGCCCTGCATCCGCGACAGTTCCAGCACGCGCCAGTCGCGGCTCAACCACCCGCTGCGATACGCAAGCACCTGGTCATCGATCGCGTAGGCCGAGAACCTGGCCCACCCACGCGCGCGCAGCAGCACCAGCACACACAGCGCGAGCCACACGGCAGCGGCAATCGGCAGGAAGCGGATGGCCTCGGCCTGGCCCTGGCTGATCGCCAGCGCCAGCAGCGCAAGCGCGGCGACCATCAACAGCATCGCGCCCGGCACAGCGGCCAGCCGGCGCCACGCGCGCGGATGCAGCGCACGCCAGTCATCGCGCTCGATCGCCAGTTGCGGAGCGACCGTTGCGATCAATCCATCGATTTGCGCCGGGGTGGCGATCGGCGCGAGCCACTTCAGGCGCGTGCCCGAGGCTTCGTTCATCGCAGCCAGGCTTCCGGCGACGTCGACCCGCAGTGCGCGTCGACCCAGCCAGCGCTGCAGCAGCGACTCCTCGACCGTGATGCGCTGGATCTTCGCCGCGCTCGCACCGGCGCGAACGCGGGTCAGCAAACCTTCTTCGGTGCCGATCCGGCTGCCGTCGCGTTCAAGCGCGAAATTCCAGTGGCGCACGATCGCCAGCACGATCGACAGTACCCGTAGAGCGCCGATCGCCAGCAGCACGAAGATGATCCCCGAGGCGAGCAACTCCAGCGCCCCATGGCCCTGGATCCATTCACCGAAGATTCCTTCCATGCTGCTCCAGAGCGAACGCAGCAGCGGAATATCGCGCGGGTCGTTGCCGGACTGGAACAAACCGCCGATCAGTGCGGCCACCACCACCATGCCGCGGTTGGACACGATGCCGAGCCGCACCAGTTCACCCAGCGGCAGGCGCAGCAGCACCTCCGGCGGCGATACCGCGTCGCTATGCTCGCCGATGCCGAGGTGGTCGGCACTACCTGCAGTACGACCGGCGCGGCGCAACAGTTGTTCGAGTGCAGCCGCCTCGGCGAGCGTGATCACGCTCATCTTCGCCTCCGGCTCGACGCCGCCGGCCGATTCGAGGCGCAGCTCGGTGACCCCGAACAACCGGTGCAGCGGGTTGCGCCGCTGCGCGACGTTCTGGATCCGCGTGAACGGGATATGCCGCTCGGTGCGATCGAAGATACCCTCGCGGACCACCAGTTCGTCGTGGCCGACGCGGTAGCGGAAGCCGAAGCTGTAGACCAGCGAATACAGCGCCAGGCCGAGCGCGGCGATGCCGCCGAACAGCTCCCAGGTTTCGCCGCGACCGAATACCAGCAGCACGATCGCCGGCAGCGCGACATGCCGCAGGTTGGTCAGCAACACGAACAGCCACGACCACGGATGCAGCCGGCGATCGCTGCCGCCCGGCTCGCCTGGCAACAGTTCGCCCGGTAACGGCTCAGACGGCATCGGAACCATCGCGCTCGAGCAGGGTGTCGCGCAGGACCAGAGCCTCGGGGTGGTACAGGCCCGACACACCGACGGAGTTGAGCTGGGTACCGGCAGTGAACACGATGACCTTGGCCATGCCCCAGTGACGATCGAGCGGCCCCTGGTTCACCTCGGTGTGCTGGATGCGCGTGCGCGGCACGAAGGTCTCGCTGCGCCAGAACACGCCACGCCGCACCAGCAGGCCGTCATCGAGCAGCAGTGCGCTGAAGCGGGCGAACGACGCGCGTGCCCAGGCGTCGGCGGCAATGGCAGCGCAGAACGCGGCGATCCCCACCAGCAACAGCACCGATACGAACGACCCGTCGAGCAGATTGCCCAGCACGGTCGCTGCAATCACGGTCGGAGGCAGGCACATCAGCACTGCGGTGAAGCGCAGCACGAAGCGCTGCCGCGGATGCCGGCGCAGCGTGCCATCGACGGCCGCCGGCAGCGTCGCCGACGGACCCTGCTCGTCCACGATCATGTCCATCCACCGATCATGGGGCCTGCGTGCATCGACGCAAGCGTGACCGATGGCAGGGCAGCGTTCACTCGGCGTAGATCGCCACCACCACCTTGCCGTCGGCGTCGATGCTGCCGCGATACATGCCGCCGCTGTTGAATGGCAGGGCCGCGTTACCGTCGGTATCCAGCACGATCACGCCGCCGTTGCCGCCGAGGCGTGCGACTTCGGCCAGCACATCGGCCGCGGCCTTGGCCACGCTGTCGCCGCGATACGCGACCCGCGCGCAGATATCGTGCGCGACCGCGCTGCGGATGAAGTACTCGCCCCAGCCTGTTGCAGACACCGCACACCCGCTGTCTGCCCAGGTACCGGCACCGATGACCGGCACGTCGCCGACGCGGCCGAAGCGTTTGTTGACCATGCCGCCGGTAGATGTGGCTGCAGCCAGCCGGCCCTGCGCATCGCGCGCGACTGCGCCGACCGTGCCGTAGATAGCCGTCGGTGGCAGGCTCGTACGGCTGTCGGCCGCAGCCTTTACCGCCTCGCGCACGCGGCGCAACTCCTGCCAGCGGAACTCGGTGCGGAAGTACTCGGGTTCGACGAACGGGATGCCGATCGACTGTGCGAACTGCTCGGCGCCCTCGCCGATCATCATCACGTGGACCGACTTTTCCATCACCGCACGCGCGAGCTCGATCGGGTTGCGAATGCGCTGCAGTCCGGCCACCGCGCCGGCACGACGCGTGGCGCCATCCATGATCGATGCGTCGAGTTCGTTGACGCCGGCGGCGTTGAACACCGCGCCCTTGCCCGCGTTGAACAGCGGGGAGTCTTCGAGCAGCACCACCGCACGCGTTACCGCATCGAGGCTGCTGCCGCCCTCGGCGAGGGTCTTGGCGCCGGTGCGCAGTGCGACCTCGATCTGTGCACGGATCCGGGCTTCGCGTTCGGCGGTCAGTTCGGCGCGCGGGATCGCGCCGGCACCGCCGTGCACGGCGAGCACGATGTTGCCGGCAGTGGCGCACAACGGCGTCGACAGGACGGCTGCCAAGAAGAAATGCGTCAGTGCGCGCATGGGACCGGACCGTCGAGGAGAGCAGACGAGTATAGCGATGCGCGATGTGCTCGCCGGTCCATGGCTCGAGGCGGTGTGGAGCTCGCAGTCGCCGGCATGCCGGCTCCCACAAGGTGGGTGTGGTCTCGCGGCAAGGCCGTCGGGTACGAAGGGTTGGAGAGCGCGACCAGTGGCAGGGGTGAGGAAGTGCGGTGCTCGCTGTCGCCGGCATGCCGGCTCCCACAAGGTGGTTGTGGGTTCGAGGCAAGGCTGCCGGGTTCGAACGGCTCGATGCGATGGCTTGCGAGGGCGGTGAATCCGCGCCGCGCGAACTGCTGTCGCTACAACGGCTGCGGATTCGGAAAGCGGATCGTCGCGCTGGTGC
>JANOEA010000189.1:0-28366 GCA_031412975.1 Pseudomonadota bacterium
GGACTTGATATCGGCGAAGTCCATCACCCAGCCGGTATGCGCCTGCACCGCGCCTTCGACGTGGATTTCGATCCGGAACGAATGCCCGTGCACGCGCGCACACTTGTGGCCAGGCGGCACGTTGGGCAGTCGATGCGCGGCCTCGATCTGGAAGGTCTTGTGGATGAGCATCGCGGTGGGGATCGGGCTGGGTCGCAGCATTATGATGTGGCGCATGCCGCATTGCGTCGACGGCGCGGGTGAAACGACGGATGGTGACCCGGCTGGGCAAGCAGCGGGACAGCTACCAGGCAGGCGTGCGCTATTACCTGGAAGCCCCCGAAAATGCGGCGCAATGGGGACTGCGCTTCACCTTCACGCTGCTCTATCCCAAGCGTCGACGCGACGCTGGCCGCGAGTCGGGAGACTTGCGACCGCGTCGAGGCCGCGACCGCCGGACAGAATCCGGCGGCTCGCGGCCAGTCGATCGGCGCGTCGCAAGAGCGCTACTGGTTGAGTCCGTCGTCCTTGAAATACCGCGTGCCCGCGACGGTAAGCTCGGCCGACAGTCCGGCCTTGGTGAGCTGGTAGAGCCGCACGCCGGGTGACACGGTCTGCGCTCCGGACAACGCCTTGCCGGTGTCGCCCGCCTTCGCGGCCGCGGTGGCCTGGCCACCATACTCCCAGCCCTTGTTGACGAAGTCCTCCAACGCCTGCTTGGTGTCGAACACGAAGATGAGGTCGTAGCTCTTGATGCCCAGGCCGACGCCCGCCGATAGTTCGAGATATTTCATGAAAGTCTCGATGCCGGCGCGATCCACGGCGAGACCGCGACCACCACCGCCACCGGCCACACCCATCTTCAAGCCGATCCTGTGGAAGGTGGCATAGCCCGCTGCCTGCTCGACCACCTTGCGGGCCGCAGGATCCGATTTGTAGAGGCGTGCGAGCACTTCCTGCGATTGCTTGCGCACCTTTTGGCGCCGTTCGTCGGGGGTGGCGGCGCTGGCGGTCGCGGTCGCGGCCAGCAGTAGCGACAGACCCGCGAGCTTGATGAATGCGCGTCTCGAAGACATGATTTACTCCCCTTGCATGGTTGGATGGTTCAGCGCCCGATGGTAGGGACCACCTCCGCCGGGTCGCTATGGGACCTAGTGAGTACCACCTGGCCGCCGGGGCCCAAGGTCCCATTTGTTTCCCACCGGCCTGAGGATAGCGTGTTGGTCGATGGAGGATGCACACGATGAGCCGGCGAGCAGGCGTACCGCGCGTGAGGCGGGTGGTCGCGGCCATCGCGACAGCGCTCGCCTGCGCGACGGCCTCGTGGTCGGCGCTCGGGTCGGAATCGCCGTTGCCGCCGGAGGACCCCGCCGAATCGCGTGAGCCGGCCGAAGCGCGTGAGCCGCCGGAGGGGCCGGCGAACCCGCGGCTTGACGAGCGCGTGCTGCGCGAACGCACGGTGTTCGGCACCATGTTTCGCGGGCATTTCTTCATCGACGGCTTGCCCCTGAGCCCCGATGGCCTGCAGGTCGGCAAGGCGATCGAACTGCGCCGCGCGCGGTTGAGCTTCTCGCGACAGCTGCCGTTGCGCTGGGAAGTACTCGGCAGCGCTGAACTGAGCAGCGGGAGTTTCGAGCTGAGGGACTTGTATGTTCGCCGTCGCTTCGACCCTCTGGGCACCTTCACCGTGGGCAACCAGAGCGAACCGATGGGTCTGGACGAGTTGACCAGTGCGTTGTCGCAGCCGCTGCTCGAACCCGGCCTGCCGACCGCGCTGGTGCCGGGTCGCAACTTCGGCATCATGGTGGGCAATCGCTACGGCGATCTGCACTATCAGGCCGGCGCGTTCGGTTCCGGCACCCAGCAGGAGGGTCGACGCGACGTCGGGTCGGGCTTGAGCGCACGGCTGACCCACCGGCAGCGCCGCGACGACGACAGCGTGCGCCATCTCGGGGTGAGTATTTCAAGTCGCAGCATCGACGGCGGCGAGCGCTTCCGCAGCGTGCCCGAGATCGGCATCAACCAGCCGTTCAGCGTCGACACCGGCAGCATCGACGATGCCGACCGCACGCTGCGCGCCGGCATCGAGTACCTGGCGACCTTCGGTCGCTACGCACTGCAGGCCGAGTGGATCGCCGCGCGCGTCGGGCGAGCGGGCGGCCAGGACCTGCAGTTCCAAGGTACCTACGTCGAAGCCACCTGGACTGCCTGGGGCGAGGGTGCGCGCTATGACGACGGCGACGCGGTGCTGACGCGTGCGCCGGTGGCATCCCGCGCCCGCTGGGGCGACGCATGGCGACGCGGCAACCTGGCGTTGAGTGCACGCCTGAGCCGCATCGATCTCAGCGACGAGGACATCGAGGGCGGCCAACAGCTGAACCTCACGCTTGGCGCCAGCTGGGCCACCAATCCGCGCACGCGCCTGGCCGCGAACCTGGTGCATTTCATCGCTGTATCGGGGCCGAGTGCCGAAGCCGATGGCGACACCGCGATCGCCGTGCGCTACCAGTACGCGTTCTGAGGAACGCCGAAACGCAGCAGCGTGTGCGGGACACGCTCGATCGGTGGTGGCTACGGGTGGGCTCGAACCACCGACCTCAGCATTATGAGTGCCGCGCTCTAACCGGCTGAGCTACGTAGCCACGAGGGGGCGCGATTGTTTCCGCGCGGTCGGTCAAAGTCAAGCCAGCCGGCGCCGTGGCGGTTGCCGCGGCAACGAGGCGTGTGGAAGAATCGGAGCATCATCTTCGGTACCTTCGCCTCGTGATCGATCCCGATGGCTACCGGCCCAACGTGGGCATCATCATCGCGCGTGCCGGCGGTGAACTGTTCTGGGGCCGACGCGTCAACCGCGACGGATGGCAGTTTCCGCAGGGCGGCATGCATAGCGATGAAACACCGCAGGAAGCGATGTTCCGCGAGCTGCACGAGGAAACCGGCCTGACCGACGCGCATGTCGAGGTGCTGGGTTCGACGCCCGGCTGGTTGCGCTATCGCCTGCCCGACCGCTACCTGCGCCGCCACGAGCGCCCGATGTGCGTGGGCCAGAAACAGGTGTGGTTCCTGCTGCGCCTGCATGGCGACGAGGCCAACGTGCGCCTCGATGCCAGCGGCCACCCGGAATTCGATCGCTGGCGCTGGGTCGATTTCTGGTATCCGCCGCAACACGTGGTGTCGTTCAAGCGCCGCGTGTACGAGCGCGCGCTGCGCCAGCTCGAACCGCTGGCCGTACGCCACCTGGGACTTTCGATACCGGCACCGGCACAGCCTGCAAACACTGGTTGACAATCATTCTCATTCGCAGTCCAATGGGCTCGTCTCGTGGAGGCCCATCATGTTCGTCTGCGTTTGCCACGCCGTCACCGATCGCAGCATCCGCGAAGCCGCATCGCGCGGCGTCGCCACGCTCGACCAGTTGCAATGCGCCACCGGCGCTGGCGCGAGCTGCGGCTGCTGCCGCAGCATGGCCTTGCAGATCCTGCAGGAATCGCAGGGCAACAGCGCGCAGATGCCCACGATCGGCGGACTGATCGTCGCCTGAAGCCGGCATCCCGGCGCGGGCAGCCTCGCGCGCACTTCCTCGACGCTGCTGCCGCTATAGTTCTGCCCATCGACTGCTGAACGGAAGCCACCAGCCATGCGCGGCGACGCCAAGATCATCGCTCACCTGAATCGCATCCTCTACAACGAGCTGACCGCGATCAACCAGTATTTCCTGCACGCGAAGATGTTCAAGAACTGGGGCTTCAAGGAGCTCGCCGAGCACGAGTACAAGGAATCGATCGACGAGATGAAGCATGCCGACATGCTCATCGAGCGGATCCTGTTCCTTGAAGGACTGCCGAACCTGCAGAACCTCGGCAAGCTGATGGTCGGCGAGACGCCGCGCGAGGCCCTGGTGTGCGACCTCAAGCTCGAGGAGATCGCGCATCCGGACCTCAAGGTCGCGGTCGCCGACGCCGAGATCGCCGGCGACTACGTCAGCCGCGACCTGTTCGCGAAGATCCTCGCCTCCGAGGAAGAGCACATCGACTGGCTCGAAACCCAGATCGCGTTGATGGACCGGCTCGGCGACACGCCCTACCTGCAGACCAAGATCGGCGACTGAGCTTCAGGCCGCGATGATGCGGCGGAGTTCTTCCGATACCCGGCGGAACTCGGCCTGCGCCTCGGCGACCAGCACGATCGCATCGGCCGGCAGTTTGCCCATCCGCGAGCCGTGCTCGATCCGCTTGGCCATCTCGGAAAGACCAAGCGCGCCGAGGTTCGCCGACGTCGACTTCAGCGAATGCGCCGGTGCCACCAGGCCCTCCAGGCTCGCCTCGCCTGCGGCCCGCTCGAGCATCGACAGGCTCTTCGGGGTGTCTTCGAGATACACCTTGACCAGGTCGGTGAACTCCGAACCCATCATCTCCAGCAGGTCCTGGATGATCTCGTGGTTGATCGCGGCGACGTTGGATTGCGGCGTGCCCTGCACTGCCGGGCCGCGGCGTGCGAGCGCCACCGCAGCGGCCGGCGCCAACGGTGCCACGCTCGGGCGGGTGGCGGGCATCGCAACCGGCGCGTGGGCAGGTGCGGCCGCGGCGCTGCCCGCGCGGGCGTTGAACCCCGGCGCGCGCGCGACCGCCGCTGCGGCTGGCCGCGCCTGCGCGATCCACTTGCGCAGCGTCTGTTCGAGCAGGGCGCGGTTGAGCGGCTTGGACATGTAGTCGTCCATGCCTGCGGCAAGGCATTTTTCGCGGTCGCCGGCCATCGCGTTGGCGGTCATCGCAACGATCGGGATGTGCCCGCTGCGTACGCCATCGACTTCGAGCTTGCGGATGGTGCGCGTCGCGGTATAGCCATCCATGATCGGCATCTGGCAATCCATCAGCACCGCGTCGAAGCGCTCGGTGGCGAGTTTTTCGACCGCCTGCCGGCCGTTCTCGGCGATGTCGAAGCCGACACCGACCAGGGTCAGCAGCCGCTGTGCGACCTGCCGGTTGACCGCGTTGTCCTCGACCAGCAGCACGTGGCCTCCCACCGCGGCATCGGGGACCGGGCTGGTCGGCAGCAGTGCCGGGTTGGCGGGCGCCGCGGGTGCGGCCTCGCTGGCGGCGGGCAGCAGGTTGTCGACCGACTGCACGTCCTGGCCGGCTTCGGCTTCGAGCAGGCGCTGCATGCCCGCGCGCAGTTCGACATCGCCGAACTGGCGGCCGAACACCGCGAAGCGACTGGTGCCGCGCATCTCCGGCGGCACTTCTTCGTCGCCGCTGATGGCCACCACGCGCACCCGCGACAGCGGCGTATCGCGCATCACGTTGCGCGCCAGCGACAGCGCGGTGTTCTTCATCGCGCCCCAGTCGAGCACCAGGAAATCGTAGGCCCACGACTCGCCCATCGCCGCGGCCGAGCGCAGCTTGGCCAGCGCATCGGCCGACACGCTGGTCTGCACGTAGTTCACGCCCCAGGTGGAGAACTGCGCGCTGAGCTTGCGCAGCATGAGCTGGTCGGTGGTCACGATCATCGCGCGCGAGCCATGCAGGTCGGTGCGCGCGGGCGTCATGTCGCCGACCGCCCTGAGCAGCGGCACACTGAACCAGAAGGTCGAGCCGCGCCCGATCTCGCTCTTGAGCCCGATCTGGCCACCCATCAGTTCGACGATGCGACGGCAGATCACCAGGCCCAAACCGGTGCCGCCGTGCATGCGGGTGGTCGATGCGTCGGCCTGGGTGAACGGCTTGAACAGCTTCGCCTGCACTTCGGGCGTGATCCCGACCCCGCTGTCGCGCACGCTGAACAGCAGTTCGCTGTGGGTACGCGAGTCGCCGCGCTTCTTGAGCTCGATCGTCACCGTGCCGCGCTCGGTGAACTTGATCGCGTTGCTGACCAGGTTGGTCAATACCTGGCGCAGGCGCACCGGGTCGCCGCGCATCGCCAGTCGCACGTTGGGATCGATGGTGGCCGAAAAACGCAGGCCCTTGGCCTCGGCGTTCTTGGCCAGCAGGCGGGTCACCGAGTCGACGATCTCCTTGAGGTTGAGCCCCACCGACTCGAGGTCGAGCTTGTTGGCCTCGATCTTGGAGTAGTCGAGGATATCGTCGACGATCGACAGCAGCTGCTTGGCCGACTGATAGGCGGTCGCCAGGTAGTCGCGCTGGTCGTCGGACAGGCGAGTGGACAGCAGGATGTCGAGCAGCGGGATGATGCCGTTGAGCGGCGTGCGGATCTCGTGGCTCATGGTGGCGAGGAACTCGCCCTTGGCCATGGTGCCTGCCTCGGCCTCCTGCTTGGCGCGGATAAGCTCGCGCTCGACTTCGCGCACGCGCTCGAGCTCGCGACGCGCCTCCTGCAACTGGACGGTGAGCGCATGTTCGCCGGCCGCGGGCTCGGCTGGCCTCTCTGCGGGCATCTGCTGCGCGGGCGGCTCCTCGCCGCGCAGGATGCCGCCCAGCCAGGCGAACACCACGCAACCGACTCCGAGGCTCAGCGCGACGAACAGCCATGGCCCGTTGGCCGGCATGTTCAGCGCCGCGAACAGCAGCGAGATCGCCATGATCGCGGTGCCCGCGATCGCGAGCAGCTGCACGTGGCCGATGCCGCGCATGGCGGATCGCGACGTCGGCTGCAATGCGCGGGCCGTGTGCTGCTTGCCAGATGGATGCACCGGTGGTTTCGTCCCTTGTTGGTGATGGTTGGGGCGCATCAGCCGGCCGATGCGCGAAAGTCGAATTCGAGGTCCTGGGTGGCCTGCTGCACGAAGTCGCCCTGGATGAAATCGACACCGGAGGTCCACAGTCCCGCGGCGGTCTTGGCATCCTCGACCAACGGCGCGATCACCCGCATCGAGCGCTCATGGGCGAAGGCGATGACCTGCTCCAGGGCGCGCCGCGCTTCGGGCGTGGCCGCGACATAGCGCCCGCTGAGCTTGAGATAGTCCACCTGCAGGTGCTGCATCATCTGCAGCATCGCCGCGGTGCCGTCGAAAGCGCTGACCCCGACGCCGAGCCCGGCCTTGCGCGCAGCGTTGGACACCACTACCGCGAGCCGCAGTTGCGCGAGCACGTCGTCGGCGCGGAACTCCAGCACCATTCGATCGGCAGACAGCTGCATCGACTGCAGCTGCTGGGCCAGCCACGCCAGCCGCTGCGGCTCGGCGGTTCCCGCCACCGACTGGCTCACGAACAGGCGCACCGGGCGATCGATGCGATCGCGTTCCTGCAGCACCATCAGGCAGCGCGACAGCACCCAGCGGTCGACCTCGCCGATGATGCCGGCCTTCTCGGCCAGCGGCACCACTTCGGCGGCGGTGTACAGGCGCCCGCGATCGCCGCGCAGGCGCAGCAGCACCTGGAACTGTTCTTCGGTGCTGCCGTGCAGCGAGGCGATCGGCTGGAACAGCAGCTGGAAGCGGTCGTAACGCAGCGCATCGTTGATCGCGGCCAGCAGGCCCTCGCCCTCGGCTGCGGCGACCGGCACGCTGTTGCGCTCGAACACGCGCACCTTGCGCTCGGAGGAGGTGCGCGCGAGCGCACAGGCGCGTTCGGCCGCGTTGAGCATCGAGGCTGCATCGTCCCAGCCGGTGGCGAAGGTCGCGATGCCGACGCTGATCGCGAGCGTGAGGGATTTTTCCCCGGTATCGAACAGGTGCCGCTCGAAGCGCGTGCGGATGTCTTCGGCGAACTTCAGCATCGCCTGCTCGCCGTGTCCCGGAGCGAGCACGATGAAACTGGTGTCGCCATACCGCGCAGCGTGATCGGTGCCGCCGATCAGGCCCGCGAGCAGGGTGCCGGCCTGGCCGAGCAGCGCATCGAAGGCCGACAGGCCGATACGCTCGCGGATCGCCTGCGCACCGTCGATGATGATGAACAGCAGCCCGCCCAGATTGGTGCCATCGGCCGACTGCAGCGTCGCGCCGACCCGCGCGATCACGTGCGCACGGTCGTACAGTCCGGTGACCTGGTCGCGCGGATTGAGTGCCACCACGCGTCGGGTCAGCGCGCGCGCGCGGCGCACGCGATTGGTGACCGCCGAGATCAGGTACTTCGGGCGAATCGGTTTCTCCAGATAATCGTCGCCGCCGGCCGACAGCGCATCGAAGCGCTTGTCGGCATCGTGCTCGCCGGACAGGAACACGATCGGCGTGCTGATGAAGCGCTCGCGTTCGCGGATCAGCGCGGTCAGCTCCATCCCGTCGCAGTTGGGCATGTACAGGTCCATCAGGATCAGTTCCGGCGCGAACTGCTCCAGCGAATCGAGCGCGACCAGCGGATCGGTGACCGCGCAGGTTTCCATCCCGGCCTTGCGCAGGATCGACTCGGCGAACAGGGCCTGCGCGCGATCGTCCTCGATGATCATGACCCGGAACGGCTCGCTCTCGTCGGCGTCGAGCAGCTCGGCGATCCGCGACAGCACGTCGCTGGCTGCGGCCGGCAAGGCCACGAACGAATCGGCGCCGGCCCGCATCGCCTTCAGGCGGGTCGGCACGTCGCCCTGGTCGGCCAGCGCGAGCAGCGCCAGGCGCCCAGCCGCACGCGGCCGCGCCAGCCGGATCACCTGCCCGATCTCCTCGAGGCTGGTGGTGAACACCGCATCGACGATGACCAGGCTCGGGGTCAGCGCGCGCATCATTTCCTTCAGTTCCTCGACGCTGTCGAGCAGCTGCAGTTCGTGGCCCTGCGCATCGAGTCGCTGCGCGATCTCGGTGGCCAGCGCATTGGCGTCGGACAACAGGTAGATCCGGCGACCGTCGGCGCGGGCCTGCTGCTCGCGCGACAGCGCCGCGGTGCGTGCAGCCGGCGTCGGCACGGCCGTCGAATGGGTGGCGACCAGCCCGGCCGGGAGCTCGGCGGCGAGGTCCGGCGACAGATCCTCGCCGGAGATCATGGTCGCGGGCGCGGTGCGCGGCACCACCGTAGGGGCCCGCGCATCCACCGGCAGCGCGAAACGCTCGATGAACGACAGCGGCGGCGCGATCGCCAGCGGGATCCCGTCGGCGGTGTACGGCAACTCGAAGCGTTCGGCGCGGCTGCGATGGGTGCCGATGGGCGCTGCGGCCGGCGCGCGCGGCGTGACCATGCCGCCGAGCGCGGCCTTGAGCGCATCCAGTTCCGGTTCCGATGGGCTGGCCAGCGACTCGAGCAGCGGTTCGACGACCAGCAGCACCGCCTCGACCTGGGCGGCGAGCGCGCCGGGGCCATGCAAGCGCGCCTGCGCGGCGATCGCCTGTGCATCCTCGACCATCAGGGCCAACAGGTTCACGTCCCAGCCGCGACCGAGCAGCCCCGCGCGCCGACGCAGGGCGTCAAGCCGCTTCGGCAGGAAGCGAAAGAACGCTTGCCGATGCCCATCGTCGCCCAAGCTGTCGTCGTGAGCCAGCATCCCCAAGCGCGATCCAGAGTCAGAAGGAACTATAGCAAGCGCCTGTTATAGCGACAATTTCCCTGCGCCGGCCGTGCCTGGCTGGCGGCCGAGGTTCCACGCGGCCAAGGCGCGGGTGCATTCCGAAACCCGTCTGTGCAGCCGCGCGCAGCGTTGCCGATGCGTGGAACTGCGCTGGAACAGGGCTCCGGTTGCGGGGCTTGCGAGACGGACCGCGCGCCGGTAATTTCGCCGGCCGTCTTCGCGCCATGCCGCCCGAAGAACTTCGCCCACAACAAGAAACAAGCCCAGCCTGCATGCCCTCCGCCGCCCATACCGTGGTCCAGCTCCGCGCCCCGTCGACGTCCGACGCAGCGCTCGTCCCATCCAGCTTGCGCGACGCGGTGACGCGTTCGGTGCGCCGCTACCTGGCCGACCTCGACAGCCACCGCTGCGACGATCTGTACCGCGTGGTGCTCAGCGAGGTGGAAGGTCCGCTGCTCGATGAAGTGCTGAGCCACTGCAGTGGCAACCAGACCAGGGCCGCACTGATGCTCGGCATCACCCGCGCGACGCTGCGCAAGAAGCTCGCAGCGCTCGGTCGCCACTGACTCGCAGCGCGGCCGCGCCGCCGGCCGCCTCGGGCTCCTATACTCGCGCGCTTCCACCGTGCCGGGCACGCCGCCGCCAATGACTGCATCCGATCGGGTAGCGATCCGCCGTGCCCTGCTGTCGGTCTCCGACAAGACCGGGCTGCTGGAGCTTGCCGCAGCACTCGCGGCGGCCGGCGTGGAGCTGCTGTCGACCGGCGGTACCGCGCGCGCGCTGCGCGCCGCAGGCCTCGCGGTGCACGATGTCAGCGCGGTCACCGGCTTTCCGGAAATCATGGATGGACGGGTCAAGACCCTGCACCCGCGCGTGCACGGCGCACTGCTCGGCCGCGCCGGTGTCGACGACGCGGTGATGGCGGAACATGCGATCGCGCCGATCGATTTGCTGGTGGTCAACCTGTATCCGTTCGAGGCCACCGTGGCCGATCCCGCGGTCGATCTGGATACGGCGATCGAGAACATCGACATCGGCGGGCCGGCGATGTTGCGCGCGGCCGCGAAGAACCACGAGCGCGTAACCGTGGTGGTCGAACCCGCCGACTATGCGCTGGTGCTCGCAGCACTCGCGGCCGGCGGCACCGGGCTCGCCGAGCGCCGCGCGCTGGCCGCCAAGGCCTACGCGCACACCGCGCGCTACGACGGCGTGGTCGCCAGCTGGCTCGGCGCGCGCAGCGGTGCGGGCGAGGTACGACGCTTCGCCCCGAGCCTGCACCTGTCGCTGCGCCACGCGCTGACCCTGCGCTACGGCGAAAACCCGCACCAGGCGGGTGCGCTGTATGTGGAACACGCCGCGCTGGACGGCAGCGTCGCCAACGCGCGCATGCTGGCCGGCAAGGAACTTTCGTACAACAACATCGCCGATGCCGACGCCGCACTGTGCTGCGTGCAGCAGTTCGGCGAACAACCGGCCTGCGTGATCGTCAAGCACGGCAACCCCTGCGGGGTGGCGTTGGCGGTCGACTCCAAGGCTGCCTATCAGCGCGCCTGCGCAACCGATCCGGTGTCGGCGTTCGGCGGCATCATCGCGTTCAACCGCAATCTGGATGCGGATACCGCGCGCGCGATCCTCGAGCGGCAGTTCGTCGAACTGGTGGTCGCACCGCAGGTCGACGCCGATGCGCTCGCGGTATTCGCCGGCAAGCCGAACGTGCGCGTGCTCGCCTGCGGTCAGCCGCGCGTGCCGCGCGCAGCGAGCCTCGATTTCAAGCGCATCGCGGGCGGCCTGCTGGTGCAGGATGCCGACCACGACAGCCTGCGCGCGCAAGATCTCAGGATCGTCAGCAAGCTCGCGCCGAGCAGCGCACAGCTGAACGACCTGCTGTTCGCGTGGCGGGTCGCGTTCTACGTCAAATCCAATGCGATCGTGTACGCGCGCGATGGCGCGACCATCGGCGTGGGTGCCGGCCAGATGAGTCGGGTGGTCAGCGCGAAGATCGCGACGCTCAAAGCCGAAGAAGCCGGCCTTGCCGTTCCCGCGAGCGTGATGGCCTCGGATGCGTTTTTTCCGTTTCGCGACGGCATCGATGCAGCGGCGGCCGCCGGCATCGTGGCCGTGATCCAGCCGGGCGGCTCGATGCGCGACAAGGAAGTGATCGCGGCGGCCGACGAGCACGGCATCGCGATGGTGTTCACCGGCATCCGCCACTTCCGTCACTGAGCGCGAGCCTGCCCGCATGAAAGTCCTGCTGATCGGCAGCGGTGGTCGCGAACACGCGCTGGCGTGGAAGCTCGCGCAGTCTTCGCGGGTGTCGGAGGTGATCGTCGCGCCCGGCAACGCGGGCACCGCGAACGAGCCGGGCCTGCGCAACGTGGCGGTCGATCTGCGCGACGTGCAGGCCCTGCTCGCGCTCGCGCGGGCCGAGAACGTGGCATTGACCGTGGTCGGCCCCGAAGGCCCGCTGGTGGCAGGCGTAGTGGATACGTTCCGCGCCGCAGGCCTGCGCATCTTCGGGCCCACCGCCGCGGCCGCGCAACTCGAGGGCTCCAAGGCCTTCGCCAAGGCATTCCTGCAGCGGCATCGGATTCCCACCGCCGCGTACGCGGTGTTCACCCAACTCGAGCCCGCACTCGCCTACGTGCGCACCCATGGCGCACCGATCGTGATCAAGGCCGATGGCCTGGCCGCCGGCAAGGGCGTGGTGGTGGCCACCACGCTGGCCGAAGCCGAGGATGCGCTGGCAATGATGCTCGATGGCGGCAGCATGGGTGCGGCCGGCGCGCGGGTGGTGATCGAGGAGTTCATGGCCGGCGAAGAGGCCAGCTACATCGTGCTCAGCGATGGCCGGCATGCGCTGCCGATGGCGACCAGCCAGGACCACAAGCGGCGCGACGACGGCGATGCCGGCCCCAACACCGGTGGCATGGGCGCGTATTCGCCCGCGCCGGTGGTGACGCCCGCGGTGGATGCGCGGGTGATGCGCGAGATCGTCCAGCCGACCCTGGACGGGATGGTCGCCGATGGCGTGCCGTTCAGCGGATTCCTGTATGCGGGCCTGATGATCGATTCGCACGGCGCGCCGCGCGTGGTCGAGTTCAACGTGCGCTTCGGCGATCCCGAAACGCAGCCGATCATGCTGCGCCTGCGCTCGGATCTGCTCGAGCTGCTCGAGGCCGCACTGGACGGACGCCTCGACGGCGTGCGCGCCGCATGGGACCCGCGGCCCGCGCTCGGCGTGGTGCTCGCGGCCGGCGGCTATCCGGCAGCACCGCGCAGCGGCGACCGCATCGACGGCCTGGATGCGGTGTTGCCCGAGGGTGCGAAGATCTTCCACGCCGGCACCCGCCTCGAAGCGGGCCATGCCGTGAGCACAGGCGGCCGGGTGCTGACCGTGTGCGCGCTCGGCGACGACATCGCGCAAGCGCGCGAGCGCGCCTACGCCGCACTGCGGCCGCTCCGGCTCGCCGGTTCGTTCTACCGCCGCGACATCGGCCATCGCGCGCTCGCGCGCGACTGAGCGCGCCCGCTGCCTGCGTTTGCGGCGACTCAGGCCCAGTCGCCACGCAACTCGCGCACCTTCTGCTCGAGGTACTCCGCGGTCGCAAGCTCCGGCGGGATCGGATCGCCGATCACCAGCGCGATCCGCGAGCGGAATCGGCGCGGCAGCCGCAACCGGTCCTTGCGACTGAACAAGCTGCCCCACATGCCGCGCAGCGCCATCGGCACCACCGGCACCGGGCGCGCGGCGAGGATCCGGTCGACGCCGGGACGGAACGGCAGCAGCTGGCCGTCGCGGGTGATGCCGCCCTCGGGAAAGATGCCGACGATCTCGCCGGCACTGAGTTCGCGATCGACCTCGCTGAAGGCGCGCTGCATCAGCGCCAAGTCTTCCTTGCGCCCCGCGATCGGGATCGCACGCGCGGCCTTGAACAGCCACTTCATCAGCGGGATCTGGAAGATCTTGTAATACATCACGAAGCGCGTCGGCCGCCGCACCGCGCCCATCAGGATCACCGGATCCATGAAGCTGACGTGGTTGCACACCAGCAGCACCGCCCCCTCGTCGGGGATCTTCTCGCGGCCGTGCACTTCGAGCCGGTACATCAGGCTCACCATCAGCCACGCCACGAAGCGCCACAGGAACTCCGGCACCAGCGTGTTGATGTAGATCGCCACCAGCGCGTTGTGCTGCGCGATCGACAGCAAAAGCTGCGGGATGCTCAGTCCCGCGACGTTGAGCAGCACGATCGCGAGCACCGTGGAGGCCACCATGAACAGCGCATTGAGGATGTTGTTCGCCGCGATCACGCGCGACTGGTGGCCGCGCTCGGTGCGGGTCTGGATCAGCGCGAACAGCGGCACGATGAAGAAGCCGCAGAACACCGCCATCATGGTCAGATCGAACACCAGGCGCCACATCCAGCTCTGGGTGAGCAGCTGTTCGAGCGCCACCCCGCCCACGCTGGCCAGGTGCGGATGCGCGAAATACAGATCGATCCCGAACACGGTCATGCCCAGCGAGCCGAACGGCACCAGCCCGATCTCGACCTTGTGGCCGGACAACCGCTCGCACAGCATCGAGCCGATCGCCACGCCGACCGAGAACACCGCGAGCAGGAACTGGTAGGTGGTGCCGGTCGCACCCAGCACCTGTTCGGCGTACTTGGGCAGCTGCACGAAGTACACCGAGCCGAAGAACCAGAACCACGAGATGCCGAGTGCGGCGAGGAACACCGTGCGATTGCTGCGCAGGTATTTCAGATTATTCCAGGTCTCGGCGAACACGTTCCAGTTCAGCGCCAGGCCCGGCGTGGCCGGCGCCACCGACGGCATCGCGAACGCGGTGCCCAGTCCCGCCAGTGCGAGTCCGATGCAGGCGGCCGCGACCAGCCACGGACCATGCCCGGGCACCTGGATCAGCGCCGAACCGAGCAGGGATCCCGACAGGATCGCGATGAAGGTGCCCATCTCGACCAGTCCGTTGCCGCCGACCAGTTCGTCGGTTCCGAGGACCTGCGGCATGATCGAGTACTTCAGCGGCCCGAACAGCGTCGAGTGCAGGCCCATCATGAACACCATTGCGAGCAGGAACTCGACGTGCTGGCTGATGAACCCGGCGGCCGCCACCGCCATGATCGCGACCTCGAGCAGCTTGATCGCCTGCGCGAGGCGCGCCTTGTCGTACTTTTCCGCCAGCTGCCCGGCGGTCGCGGAGAACAGGAAGAACGGCGCGATGAACAGCGCGGCCGCGAGGTTGACCAGCAGGGTCTGGTCGCTATCGGACAGATCCACCATCACGAAGGTGACCAGCGCGACCAGCGCGTTCTTGAATACGTTGTCGTTGAACGCGCCCAGCGACTGGGTGAGGAAAAACGGCAGGAAACGCCGCTGGCGCAGCAGTGCGAACTGGTTAGATCCGCTCATGCGGACTCCGGCCATGGCAGGGCCTGCAGGGTAACAAAGGCACAACGCGGCAGGCTGGTAGAATCGACGACCGCAGTGCGGCGTGCGCGCCCCGTTGCGTCCGAATCCACCACCGCCAGCGACCCGCCCATGAGATCGACCCCGTTGCGTTTCCGCGTCCGGATTGCGTGCCTGCTGCTCCTGCTGCCGCTGCTCGTGAATGCGGCGGTCGCACTGAAACCGCTGCCGGAGCCGGATCTTTCCGCGCTCGATCCACCAACGCGGCAGATCCTGGTCGACGCGCGCGCGCAATTCGACGCGGCACGGCCCACCCTGGTCGGGCTGTATCTGGCCGAGGCCTTCGCGCGGCTGGGCGGTATCCATGCACGGCATGGCCAGCTGGTGACGGCCCGCGCGGCGATGCACAACGCAGCGACGATCGCGCCCGACGACGCGCGCTTCGTCTACCTGCAGGGCGTGCTTTCGGCGATGGCCGGAGAAATGCCGCAGGCCCGCGACCAGCTGCGCGCCGCACTCGCGCTGGATGGCAACTACCTGCCGATCCGCTACCGGCTGGCGACCGTGCAGTTTGAAATGGGCGATCTGGCCGGCGCGCGCGCCACCCTCGAGGCGGCCGCCACCACGCGCACCGATCTCGCGCCTGCCGCATCGCTGCTGGGCGAGATCGCGCTGCGAGAAAAGCGCTGGGCCGATGCGGACCGCTGGTTCGTGCAGGCGCTCAAGGCCGACCCGCAGGCGACCGCGCTGCATGGGCGGCGCGCCGAGGCACTGACCGCCCTCGGCAATGCGTCTGCGGCCGAGGCGCAACGCAAGCTGGCCGGCGAGCTGTCGCCCGGTTACACCGATCCGCTGCTGCAAACGATCTTCGCGCCGGCCCCGCAACCGCCGGCCGCGCAAGCGCTCGCGCTGGCTGCCGAACGCGCGCACGCCGACGCGATCGTTTTGCTCGATGCGGCATTGGTGGCCAAGCCGAACGATGCGGAGCTGCTCGCCGCCTACGCGCGGGTCGAGGCCGATCGCGGCAACCTGGCCGCCGCGGGTACCCGCGCAGACGCAGCGCTCAAGGCAGCCCCCGGTTCGGCCGACGCGCACCTGGCCAAGGGCATGGTGCTCGAAGTCGGCGGCAATGAGAAGGGCGCACGCGCGCAGTACGAAGCCGCCGTGCGCGCCGACCCGACGTTCATTCCCGCGCGCCTGGCGCTCGGCAACGCGATGATGCGCGGTCGCCAGTGGTTACCAGCGGCCGAGCAGTACCGCCAGGTGGCCGCGCTGGATCCCGCGGCCAGCGTGACCGATCGGCTGGCCGCAGCCCGGGTACAGGGCGGACGCTGCGGGGAGGCGCTGCGCGAGATCAACACGATGCTGACCTCGCGCCCTCGCGATGGGGATTTGCTGCAGACCTTCGTGCGACTCGCGGCCACTTGCCCGGCTGCCAGCGACGGCGAACGCGGCATGGCCGCCGACTACGGACAGGCGCTGTACAACCAGCTGCCGAACGAGGGCAATACCGAGGCGCTGGCGATGGCGATGGCCGCGCAGGGCCGCGCCACCGATGCGGTCGACTACCAGGCGCAGGCGATCTTCGAGTCGGTCAAGCGCGGCGACACCGCGACCGCCGCGCGCCAGCGCGTCGAACTGGATCGCTACAAGGCGGGCGGGCGGGCGACCCAGCCATGGCCAGCCGGCCATCCGGTGCTCGCACCGCCACCACTCAAGCCGTCGGTGCGCGCCGCCGCGGGATGACCCGTATGGCGCCCCGGGAGAAGTCCCGGCGCGGTGCGCGGGACTTGTTCAGAGGCCCCCTGGTTTGCGCGCGCCCGGCGCTTGCGCCACCATCCGCGCATGTCGTTCTGGCGCCGCCTGCGTGACCGCATCACCCGCAATCGCGCCGCCCGCGAAGGCGCTGTCGTTCGCGTAGCGCCGGCGGCAGCACGGCCACGCGTCGCGGTCGCATTCGACTCCACCGCGCATACCTGGCTGTTCCGGATCGCGCGCGAACGCGCGGCGATCTCCGAGTTTTGCGCCGCACTCGAGCGGCGCCTGCCTTCCGACTACGCCAGCGCCGATGCGCTGCGCGCATTCCAGGTCGCCTTCGACGAATTGCTGACCAACGTCGTGATGCATGCCGACGGTCCGCAGGATGCGCCGATCGAGGTACTGCTCAAGCGCGACCCGGTCGAGGTGACCGCGCTGCTGCGCTACCGCGCGAGCGCCTACGATCCCACCACGCGGCCAGCACCCGATGTCGAAGCCTCGATCGCCGAACGCGATATCGGCGGTCTCGGCGTGCACCTGGTGCGCCAGCTGATGACCCGCTTCGAGCATCGCTACGTGGATGGCTGGAACGAGCTGACCCTGGCGCGTCCCCGCGAGTGACTGCCTGCGGGGCACTCCCGCGCGACGGGCTGCGCGATCAGGCGTCGCTGACCCTTAAGCCGCCACCACGAACAGCGCCACCACGCAGCCCATGCCCACGGTCCAGACCACGCTGCGCAGCAGCTGCTGGTCGGCGATGTAGAGCGCACCATAGGCCAGCCGGGCGGCGATGAAACCCAGCGCGAGCCCATCGACCACTCCCTGGGTGGCGCCCAGTTGATGGGCGATGATCACGCCCGCGGCGAACGGCGGGAACGCCTCCAGCGAATTCAGGTGCGCCCAGTGCGCGCGCTGGCGCATGCCGCTGAGCTGGGCCTGGAAATCGCGCGGTCGGCGGTTGTTGAAGCCCGGTCCGCTGAACTTGGCGATGGCGGTGAACAGCAGCGGCAGCAGTGCGGCGACCAGCACGCACCAGTAGGCGATCGACATCGGCAGTTCCTCGCTGAACGGCGGGCCTCGATGGTGCCACGGACCGATCGGCCTGCGCAGCACCGCGGGTGTGGCAAACTGGGCCACGCCATGCGGAAGCGTGCCGATGCCCGAGTTGGTGGTTGAAGCCGGTCCCCTGTCCGGTGCGAGTTTCAGTTTCGATTGTCTGGTGACGATCGGCCGCGGCGAGCTGGCCGAGGTGCGCCTGGACGACGTCACCGTGTCGCGCCGGCACGCGCAGATCCGACCCAACATGGGTGCGTGGGAGTTGGTCGATCTGGGCAGCGCCAACGGCGTGCTGGTCAACGAGGCGCGGGTCGCCGGGCCGACCCGGCTGGCCAACGGCGACCGCATCGACATCGGCCAGATCACGCTGCGCTTCGCCAGCGCGCGCCCGGCCGCCGCGACGCCGACCCCGGTGACGCCCTTGCCGGCGGTGCCGGCCGATGGCGCGGCACGCGTGTTCCAGGACCTGCTGTCGCGGGTGCGGGTGTTCTGCGACCTCGGCGAGCTCGGCAACGACAAACTCGATGCCGATGCGCTGGGCCGTCGCGCGCTGGAGATCGTGCTGCGCGGATTCCCGCGCCTGGATCGCGCCGCGCTGTTCCTGGTCGCACCGGTCGGCCATGGATTGAACCTGCTCGCGCAGGCCACCG
Source organism: Pseudomonadota bacterium (assembly GCA_031412975.1). GTDB lineage: Bacteria > Pseudomonadota > Gammaproteobacteria > Xanthomonadales > Ahniellaceae > UBA4656. Next base: position 18,252 of record JANOEA010000189.1, read on the forward strand.
CCGACCAGCGCCCGATGCAGGCCAGCGCGATCAACCTGCTCGCGCACGAAGCCCTGCGCCATGCCAACGGCCTGATGCTGCTCGACGAGCGCGAGCGCCACCAGCTCACCGAACGGCTGCGGATGGCGCCGCTGTACGGTGCGACCGCCGCGATTCCGCTGCGCTACAACAGCGAGGCGATCGGAGCGCTGTACGTCGACAGCCTCAAGGACGGCTACGCGTTGCGCGCATCGGACCGCGAGGCGCTGGTCGCGATCGCCAACCTGGTCGCCTGCCTGCTGGCGCCCTCGCGCGAGCCCAAGCGCGACCATGAAGTCGAGCGCCACGACCTGACCCTCGCGCGCCGCATCCAGCAGCGCTTCCTGCCGCAGGCACCGCCCTCGCTGAGCGGCTATGCGATCGTCGACGACTATGCGGCCGCACGCGTGATCGGCGGCGACCACTACGATTTCGTCGCGCTGTCGGACGGCCGCCAGGCGCTGGTGGTGGCCGATGTCTCGGGCAAGGCGGTATCCGGGGCGCTGTACATGGCGCGCCTCGGGATGGTGTTGCGGCAGGCGGCGACCCGCACCCGGCGCGCCACCGAACTGCTCGAAGACATGAACGCGACTCTGTATGCCGAGCTCGAAGCCGGCATGTTCGTGACCATGCTGGTGATGGTGCTCGAACCGCGCACCGGCGCGATCGAGCTGGCCTCGGCCGGCCATCCCGCACCGCTGGTGCGGCGCAAGTCCGGCACGGTCGACGCGATGGCGATCAGCGGCGGGCCGCCACTCGGCGCGATGTCCGAACCACGTTACGAAGCGACCCGCCACCAGCTGGAAAGCGGCGACTGCGTGCTGCTCTACACCGATGGACTCGACGAGGCGCACAACCCCGCCGGCGCGCTGTTCGGACTCGACCGCGTGCGCGCCGCACTCGCCGATGCGCTGACCGCGCAGCAGGCGATCAGCGCGCTGCGCGAATCGCTGGCGTCCTTCGTCGGCAACGAACCGCAGAGCGACGATCTGACCCTGTTGGCCGTGCAGCGGCTCTGAGTCGCAAGCCGGCGCGCGCGCGGCGTGCCCGGCAGCAGCGGATCTACTTGCGGAACATGCCCAACAGGCGTGCGAAGAATCCGCGCGGCTTGTCCGCTTGCACTGTCGTTGCACCCCGCGCGGCAGGCGCCAGCGGCGTCTTCAGCGACTGCAGCGCCATCGCGCGATCGGTGCCCCCGGCCGCCGCCGGCACTGCCTTGGCCACCGCGGCCTTTTGCGCAGGCTTGGCGCCGAGCAGGCTCGCGGCCCGCCGGGCCACGTCGGCCTCGGCGGAATCGACGTCCGGCTGGTGCACCTTGGCACCCATCAGGCGCGAAGCGAGCTTGCCCATCTGTGGGGCGGCTTCAGCCAGATGCGGGTGTTTGTCGAGCGCCGCGGCGCGGTCGGTGAACAGCTGGAACAGCTTGGTGAAGCCGGCCACGTCGAACACCTGCTTGACCTGCGGATTGAGCCCGCACAGGCGCATCGTGCCCTTGCCACCCTCGAGCTGCTTGGCGGTCATCAACAGCACGCGCAGGCCCGCGCTGCTGACATAGCCGATGCGGCTGAAATCGATCACGAAGTGGCGCGCGTCGATCGCGATCAGGTCGGCCAGGGCAAGCTCGAGGTCGGTCGCCGAATCGGTATCGAGGCGACCCACCGGGGCGAGCACGCTCACCGCACCGATTTGATCCTGCGCGATCTCCATCGTCGCGCACCGCTCAGCTGGTGCGGAACACGAAACGCGCCGCGCCGACCTGCACCACGTCCTCGTTGGCGAGCACCCGCTCCTTGACCTTCTCGGCGTTGACCCGGGTGCCGTGCTTGGTTTCCAGGTCCAGCAGCTGGTAGCCCTTCGGCGTCGGCACGATCTGCGCGTGGCGCGGTTCGACGCCGGGGCCGCCGATGCGGATCTCGTTGCTGGTATCGGCGCCGATGTTGATCGGCTTGAGGGTCAGCGCGTGGGTGGCCTTGCCGGCCTCCGGGTTCTGCGGCACCAGTCGTGCGGGGCGGAACATGACGGTGGCTTCGCTGACCCCGGCGCCTGGCCGCGCCGGCGGCGGCGGTGCTGCGAATCCGGGCGCGGGCATCACCATGGTGCCCTCGAAAAGTGCCGCGGGGGGAGCCGCGGGTGCCGCCGGCAGCGGCGGCACTGCCGCCATCACCACGGTCGAGCCGACCACTACCTGCGGAATCTCGGCGGTGACATCGGAGCGTGCAGCGGGCGGCTGCGGGATCTCGGCCGTGGTCAGCACGCTGGCGGCGGAGCTGGCGGTTGGCGCGGCTACGGGCGCGCGCGACAGCGGCGCGGATTGCAGTTCGGACTCCGCGCGGACCGAGCCGAGGAACCGCTCGCGCAGCGCGCGCGCCTGCTCGTGGGCGGCACCGCGTTCGGCGGCCACCGCGGCGATCGTCTTCATCCGCTGGTCGTAGGTCTTCTTGTCGAATTCGCCCAGCTGGTGGCGCAGCTCGATCTCCTGCTGGTCGAGCTTGACGGTGTCGTGCGCGGCTTCGAGCTCATCGAGGATCTGCATCAGCCGCGCATATTCGACCCGCGCCTTGTCGCGCAGCGGGCGCGACTGTTCCTCCAGGCCGTTGCGCTTGGCCGAATAGTCCGCGCGCACCCGCAGGTACACGGCCTCGGCCACGCTGGACTTCATGTCGTCCATCGCCTGGATGCGCTGGTCGAGCACGTCCTGTTCGTCCTTGAGCTGCTTGAGCGAGTCGATGCAGCTGGGGTCGATCTGCGCGATGTCGTCGGCCATGGGTAGCGCTCCTCGAATGTCTTTCAGGCGGCAACGTCGATTTCGACGGAGCCGAACTTGAGTTTGTCGCCGGCCTTGAGCAGCACCGGCTCGCCGGTCTTCAGGCGCACCCCGTTGACGAAGGTGCCGTTGGTGGTGCCGACATCCTCGCGCAACTGCACGCTGCCGGCGGCGACCACGATCTTGGCATGCCTGCGACTCAGACTGCGCGTGAGATCCAGCGGACCGAGGTTGATCTCGGGATTGATCCCGGTGACCGGGTCGGGGCGGCCGACCAGGAACTCCGCGCCGCCGGCCAGCACGAACAGTTGTCCCGACGCCGGGTGGACCAGGTGCAGCGGCCCACCGGATCCCGGTGCAGGTGCGGCCGCGGGTGGCGCTGCGGGCTCGGCGCGCCCGCCCAGCCTCTTGCGGAAATCCTCCAGCGCACCGTGCGAATCGGCAGCGCGCTGCTCGGCGCGGCGCAGGCGCGCGGTGAGCTTGCGCATGATCCGGATCGCAATCTCGACGTTCTGGCTGAGCACGTCGCCGAACGCAGCACGGTCGATGCGCAGCAGGCGCACCGCGGTGCGCGCGGTCGCGCTCGCAAAACGCGGCTGGTCTTCCAGGACGGCCATCTCGCCGAAGAAATCGCCGGCCTCCAGCGTCGCCAACGGCTCACCGCCGCGGCTCTCGCGATGGATGTCCACCGTGCCGGTCTCGATGATGTACATCTCCGACCCGGCGTCGCCCTCGCGAAAGATCGGCTGCCCCGCTGCCACCTGCAGAAACGGATCCTTCGCCCCACTCATGCCGCCTCCCGGGCGCATCGGGCGCCTTGACTTGAACCCCGATTATCGACGCCGTGCAGGGCAGGCGTCCAGCAGCGTGCTGGCAATCACGCAGCGGGACGCGGCCTGCCGCTGGTCGCGACCCTGAGCGCGCGCGCGGCGTGCCAGGCGAGGGCCGTATTCGCAGTCGCATGGTGCGGCGGGACACTCCAGCGTGACCTGCCGCCGCCCCTGAGCAACAGCGTCTAAGTCATTGGCCGTTGGTCGGCCCTGAGGTGCCCGCGCAGCCGGTTGCTGCAAATGCACATTCTTTCTTGCGCGCGCAGCGCTGCGGTTGTTAGACTTTCGCGGCTTGGTGGGTCGGGTTCATCCTGCCCCCACATGCGATTCGACTTCCCCTTCGCTGCCTCGACACCGTGAGCAATCCCACCCACAGCGGCAGGCAACTGGCCATGCGGGCGGTACTGATGCAGGCCGCGAGCGCAGTGCTGGTTGCCGGCTTGTTCACGCTGGCAGGACGGGATGCCGCGCTGGCAGCGCTGGCCGGGGGTCTGATCGTGACAACCGGTACGGCGATTCTCGGTCGGCGGATGTTCGCTGCCGGCATCGTGCCCGGCGAAGTGCTGGTCGCCGGATCGTTGGCTGCCACTGCGCTGCGCTGGCTGTGGTTGATCGGGGCCATGTGGTGCGCGCTGGCTGTGCTGCGCCTGCAGGCCCTGCCCCTGATCGCCGGCGTGGCTGCGGCCTATCTGGCCTTCGGATTTGCAACTTTGCGACCCAGGTGAAGCAATGTTCTTGATGTCGATCGCAAGCGAGGGTGGCGAGTCCGGCGAGACGATGGGCGAGTACATCAAGCACCATCTCACGCACCTGGCCAGCGGCAAGCAGCAGGGCCTGCTCGACTTTTCGGTCGTGCATTGGGACACCCTGTTCTTCTCGCTCGCGTGCGCAGCACTGGTACTGATCGTGCTGCGCATCGCGGCCGGTCGCGCCACCGCCGGCGTACCGGGCAAGCTGCAGTGCGCGGTCGAGATGCTGATGGACATGGTCAACGACCAGGCGCGCGCGCTGGTCAAGGGCAACCTGACCTACATCGCGCCACTGGCGCTGACCGTGTTCTGCTGGATCGCGGTGATGAACGCGATCGACCTGCTGCCGGTGGACTGGTTCCCGTGGATCGCCAAGAACCTGTTCGGCCTGGAGTACCTGCGCCCGCTGCCGACCGCCGACCTCAACGCGACCCTCGGCATGGCGCTCGGGGTACTCGTGCTGGTGATCTGGTACAGCATCAAGATCAAGGGCTTCGGCGGCTGGATCCACGAACTGGTCTGCGCGCCCTTCGGGATGAACAAGATCACCGCCAATCCGCTGACCTGGCTCGGCGCGCTGGCGCTGGCGTTCGCCAATTTCGGCATGAACATCGTCGAGTTCATCTCCAAGACCCTGTCCCACGGCATGCGCCTGTACGGCAACATGTACGCCGGTGAGCTGATCTTCTTCCTGATCGCGGGCCTCGGCGGCTCGCTGACCTTGCTGGGCACCATCGGCCACATACTCACCGGCACCGTATGGGCGATCTTCCACATCCTGATCGTGCTGCTGCAGGCCTTCATCTTCATGATGCTCACCCTGGTCTACATCGGCCAGGCGCACGAGCACCACTGATCGCATTCCAAACCTTTCACCCTTTACCTGGAGAACTTCAATGACTGACGTAGGAATGGTTGCCCTCGCTTGCGGTTTGATCATCGGCCTCGGCGCGATCGGCGCGTGCATCGGCGTAGGCATCATGGCCGGCAAGTACATCGAAGCCTCGGCGCGCCAGCCGGAATTGATGAACGTGCTGCAGACCAAGGTCTTCCTGCTGCTCGGCCTGATCGACGCGGCGTTCATCATCGGCACCGGTATCGCGCTGTGGTTCGCCACCGCCAATCCGTTCGTCGCCTGATCCCGCGGACTCGCGCGTTTTACCGAGGCACTAGCCGGCGGGTGCACAGCACTCGTCCGGCGACCAATGGGCGCACGCAGACATGAATCTCAACGCAACCCTGATCGTCCAGACCATCGTGTTCCTGATCCTGGGATGGATCACGATGAAGTTCATCTGGCCGCCGCTCATGCAGGCGATCGAGGAACGGCAGAAGAAGATCGCCGACGGCATTGCCGCGTCCGATCGCGCGAAGAAGGAACTCGCCGAGGCCGATTCGCGGGTCGCCGACGAGATCAAGAAGGCCCGCATCGAGGCGGGCTCCATCACCGATCGCGCGCAGAAGCAGTACAACGAGATCCTCGACCGCGCGAAGGTCGACGCGGTATCGGAGGCCGCGCGGATCCGGGCAGCTGCCGAGGACGAGATCGCCAACCTGTCGTTCAAGGCGCGCGAAGTGCTGCGCCAGCAGGTCGCGGCGCTGGCCGTGGCCGGTGCGGAGAAGATCCTGCAGCGCGAGATCGACGCCAACCGGCATCGCGACCTGCTCGAGGCGCTGGCGAAAGAGATCTGAGCCATGAGCAGCCAGCAAACCCTCGCCCGCCCCTACGCACGCGCCGCTTTCGAATCGGCGCGCGCGGACGGCAGCCTTGTCGAATGGCAGCACAAGCTGGCGTTCGCGGCCGCAGTCGCTGCACACCCGGACGTGCACGCGCTGGTCGGCGATCCCAAGCTCGAAGCCGCGACCTTGCGCGGCCTGTACCTGCCGCAGGGCGAGCCCGAGGGCTCCAACTTCGCCGGCTTCATCGACATCCTGGTCGACAACCGCCGGCTCGAATTGCTGCCGGAAATCTCCGGGCTGTACGACCTGCTCAAGCGCGAGCATGAGCAGGTGCTCAAGGTGACCGTGCGCGCCGCGATCGCGGTGGATCCGAGCATGATGGATACGCTGCGCAGCGCGCTCAAGCGGCGCTTCCAGCGCGACATCGAGCTCGAAGCGGTGCTCGATCCGAGCGTGATCGGCGGCGCGGTGATCGACGCCGGCGAGCAGGTCATCGATGGCTCGGTGCGCGGGCGGCTGGACCGGCTGACGCGAGTTCTCGCAGCGTGAGTGCCAGACGGTACCCACGCTCGTCCAATCAATTCAATTGAACCGACGCGTCCGACCGGCGCGTCAAACAAGGGACCCGCAACAATGGCTACCCAGCTAAACCCCAGTGAAATCAGCGAACTGATCCGCAACCGGATCGAAAAGGCCAAGCTCACGGCCGATGCGCGCAACGAGGGCACCATCGTTTCGGTGGCCGACGGCATCGTGCGCATCCACGGCCTCGCGGACGCGATGGCCGGCGAGATGATCGAGCTGCCGGGCAATACCTTCGCGCTGGCCCTGAACCTCGAACGCGACTCGGTCGGCGCGGTGGTGCTGGGCGACTACGAAAGCCTGCGCGAAGGCGACACCTGCAAGACCACCGGCCGCATCCTCGAGGTGCCGACCGGTCCGGAACTGCTCGGCCGCGTGGTCAACGCGCTCGGCGAGCCGATCGACGGCAAGGGCCCGCTGAACGCGAAGACCAGTTCGCCGATCGAGAAGGTCGCGCCCGGCGTGATCTGGCGCAAGTCCGTCGACCAGCCGGTGCAGACCGGCTACAAGTCGGTCGATGCGATGGTGCCGATCGGCCGCGGCCAGCGCGAGTTGATCATCGGCGACCGCCAGACCGGCAAGACCGCGCTCGCGATCGACGCGATCATCAACCAGAAGAATTCCGGCGTGAAGTGCGTCTACGTGGCGATCGGCCAGAAGGCCTCCTCGATCGCCAACGTGGTGCGTCGCCTGGAAGCCAACGGCGCGCTCGCACATACCATCATCGTCGCCGCCTCGGCCTCCGAGTCGGCCGCGATGCAGTTCATCTCGCCCTACTCGGGTTGCGCGATGGGCGAGTACTTCCGCGATCGCGGCGAAGACGCGCTGATCGTCTACGACGATCTGTCCAAGCAGGCGGTGGCCTATCGCCAGGTCTCGCTGCTGCTGCGCCGCCCGCCGGGTCGCGAAGCCTATCCCGGCGACGTGTTCTACCTGCATTCGCGCCTGCTCGAGCGCGCAGCGCGGGTCAACGAAGCCTACGTCGAACACGCCACCGATGGCGCGGTGAAGGGCAAGACCGGTTCGCTGACCGCGCTGCCGATCATCGAAACCCAGGCCGGCGACGTGTCGGCCTTCGTGCCGACCAACGTGATCTCGATCACCGACGGCCAGATCTTCCTCGAGACCGATCTGTTCAACGCCGGCATCCGTCCGGCGATGAACGCGGGCGTCTCGGTGTCGCGCGTGGGTGGTGCCGCCCAGACCAAGATCATCAAGAAGCTCGGCGGCGGCGTGCGCCTGGCGCTCGCGCAGTACCGCGAACTGGCCGCATTCGCGCAGTTCGCTTCGGATCTGGACGCCGCCACCCGCTCGCAGCTCGAGCGCGGCCAGCGCGTGACCGAACTGATGAAGCAGCTGCAATACGCGCCGATGTCGGTCGCCGAGATGGCGATTTCCCTGTATGCGGCCAACGAGGGTTACCTCGACGACCTCACCCTGCCGAAGATCCTGCCGTTCGAGAAGGGCCTGCACGCGCACTTCCACGGCAACTACGCCGATCTGGTCAACAAGATCGTCGACACCGGCGACTGGAACAAGGACATCGAAGAGGCGTTCAAGAAGGGCATTTCGGAGTTCAAGAAGACGGGGAGCTGGTGACGCCCTGATGCCACCGCGTCCGATGGGCGCGGCTGACTGAGTGGGCTCCGATGTGGTTCCAGAGCCCCCGCGTCACCGCAATGCAGGTTGTCCTGAGGACTTCGTGGCGCCAGAGCCACGGCGTCCCCGCAAGGTAGGTTGTACCGAGGAATTTTCGAAATGGCCGGCGGCAGAGAGATCAAAACCAAGATCAAGAGTGTGCAGAACACCCGCAAGGTGACGCGCGCGCTCGAGATGGTGTCGGCGAGCAAGATTCGCCGCGCGCAGGACCTGATGAAGGCTTCGCGTCCGTACGCGCGCCTGATGCGGCAGATGATCGGCCATATCGCGCGGGCCAATACCGAGTACCGACATCCGTTCCTGGTCGAACACCCGACGGTGCGCCGCGTCGGCTACCTGGTGATCTCCACCGATCGCGGCCTGTGCGGTGGTTTGAATTCGAACCTGTTCCGCAAGCTGCTCGCCGATATCCGCGAGTTCCAGAAGCAGGGCGTGGAAGTCGACATCGTCGCGATCGGCCAGAAGGCGACCGCGTTCTTCCGTCGCCTGAAGGTCAACATGGTCGGCAGCGTCACCCACCTGGGCGAACGTCCGCGGGTCGAGCAGCTGGTCGGCGTGATCAAGGTGATGCTCGACGGCTACAGCGAACGCAAGCTCGACCGCGTGTTCCTCGCCTACAACGACTTCGTCAACACGATGACGCAGAAGGCGGTGCTCGACCAGCTGCTGCCGCTGCCGCCGGGCGAGGAAGCCGAGGGCGGCCACGACTGGGACTATCTGTACGAGCCCGACCCGCAGTCGATCCTCGACCACGTGCTGACCCGTTACGTGGAATCGCTGGTCTACCAGGGCGTGCTGGAGAACCTCGCGTCCGAACACGCCGCGCGCATGGTCGCGATGAAGTCGGCCTCCGACAACGCCACCAAGCTGATCGGCACCCTGACCCTGATCTACAACAAGGCGCGCCAGGCCGCGATCACGCAGGAGATCAGCGAGATCGTGGGCGGGGCGGCGGCGGTGTGATCGAGATCGGCCAGCGGCGAGCTGCCGCTCGCCCGCAGTTCATCGACCCGCGCGATCACCGTGCGATCTGACAATCGAATCCAAGAGTCTTCCGGAGCAGCATCATGAACCAAGGCAAAGTAGTCCAAATCATCGGCGCGGTCATCGACGTCGAGTTCGCGCGCGACGACGTGCCGAAGATCTACGACGCGTTGAAGGTGCACGGCACGCAGATCACGCTGGAGGTGCAGCAGCAGCTCGGCGACGGCATCGTGCGCACGATCGCGCTGGGCTCGACCGACGGCCTCAAGCGCGGACTGGTCGCCGAGAACACCGGCAAGGGCATCTCGGTGCCGGTCGGGATCAAGACCCTCGGCCGCATCATGGACGTGCTCGGCAACCCGATCGACGAGGCCGGTCCGATCGGCGAGCAGGAGCGTTGGGAAATCCATCGCGCCGCGCCGACCTACGAGGAACAGGCCGCGGCCAACGATTTGCTCGAGACCGGCATCAAGGTCATCGATTTGATCTGCCCGTTCGCCAAGGGCGGCAAGGTCGGTCTGTTCGGCGGCGCCGGCGTCGGCAAGACCGTCAACATGATGGAGCTGATCAACAACATCGCCAAGCAGCACGCGGGCCTGTCGGTGTTCGCCGGGGTCGGCGAGCGCACCCGCGAAGGCAACGACTTCTATCACGAGATGAAGGACTCCAACGTCCTCGACAAGGTCGCGATGGTGTACGGGCAGATGAACGAGCCGCCCGGCAACCGCCTGCGCGTGGCGCTGACGGGTCTCACCATGGCCGAGTCGGTACAATAGTCGCCCGCCTCCTTCCACGAAAAAATACGTTTAACATTATTTTTGTCCTCGTGGTACGAGAGGACAAAAGCTA